>JBGTMN010000026.1:0-20568 GCA_041743525.1 Saccharimonadales bacterium (SeqCode)
ACAAAACTATTTTGTAAACTGTTTAATAAATAATATCATCATGTCGCAACCTTCTAAATTTGATAATTCCGGGGCAGATAGCGGTTAGGAAAGGATTTATATGACTCATAATGACGCCACGGAAACATATCTGGATAATTCATCAAATCACGTTACGGAAAAATTCATTGTCGTAAAACCCGGGAACGGCAAAGCGGTGGGTCTCGGTATTTACAGTTCCGACTCGAATCCCGAATACGATGTTACATACCAGCCTGATGTGCATGATGATATTGCGGTCACACACGAACGACTTGATGTCCCGGGTCAGGCCCGTTTTATTTTGCTTTACCAGTTCCATAATTTTAGTGAGCGGGCATGCAAGATAACGCTACGTCTTCGAGACCGTCCTTTATAGTGATATCTCTGCGGTAGTGGTTATTTTTCGTAGACTCAGACTCAAGTCTTATAACTCAGATAATTTAAGACAAGTGAAATAGCTTACATATTTTATCATTCTACCGGCCTATTATGAGCTTAGACTAAATAAATCGGAGGTATGCATGGAAAAATTACAGGCAGAATTCCTAGACTCGCTCATCAATGAAACGCAGACGGGTCCACTGGTAACGATATATATGCCAATGCACGTCACCGGTTCTCCTCCGCATTTGACCGAAAACCAGCTTCGATTTAAAAATATGATCCATGCCGCAATTACTGAGCTTGAAAATCGTGGAGATGGAGCGGATATTTCCAAGCGACTCAAAGCTCATCTGGACAAAACGCTCAGTGACCTTAGTTTCTTCGAATATCAAACCGAAGGATTATTACTGTGCGCCAGCGGTGCATCTATTAAAATGTATCACTTGCCAATGGACACCGAGGAATACGTAGCCGTCGATGATCAATATCACCTTGCTCCACTTATAGGACTGATCCATGGAGCCCAGGATTATTATGTACTCACGGTGACGCAACATGAGCCGGTATTGTTCCGTGGTGATTTATATGGTCTTTCGGAATCCGGAGTTTCTCTGCCGACGAGTTTAAGGGATGCTCTAAATATAGACGAATCCAATCCGAAGGCCGATCAATCTCAGTCGGCTGGCGGTTCAAGTATCCATACAGCCGGATTCAATAGTCGCGGCGGTGCGAAAAATACACAAGAAGAAGATAGGATGCGGTATTTCCGAATGATAGATGCGGTTGTTATGCAGAAAGCCGATCGGAAGCTCCCTTTGATACTGGCCGGGATAGAATCGGAAGTGGCGGAGTACAAACAGCTGACCAAATATCCCAAGATAGTACCTTCGTTTATTCATGGAAGTTACGCAGCGGCTAAACACTCTGATCTTTCCGAACAGGCTGCCGAAATTATTGAGCGAGAAGTAGTCTCTCCGAAAAGACTCGAAGCAATCGATCATTTTGAACGGGTACGCGGCGAAACTCCGGAAAAGACCGTCGCCGGAACCGACGGTCTGGAGTCTGCAGCCGATCAGGGAAGGGTAGATACGCTCTTACTCCGCACGACACGAAAAACGCATGACACGGTTCGCGATACGATCGATTCCGTAACGCGTATTACATTTCCCGAAAAACAATTAAGTAAATCTCTGAACCGGCTCGCCTTAAAAGTTGCGAGTATGAGCGGAACGGTACTTAACCTCGATGATGCTCAAATGCCCGGCAATGCATCTTTCGCTGCAACTCTACGATACTAGACGTTCTTAACCTGTGGGTGATTCGCTTTGCTAAATCAGGAATAACCCGACATATAATGCGGAAATGGCGAGGCCGATTAAAACTGCAGGCACTCGACGGCTTTTGAGCTTGTTTGTTGCATAAGTTATAAATGTAACAATAAGCCCGGACAGCATAACTATAACCGGTGCTTCTATGGCTAAGCGTCCGAAAACGATATCCGTATATGGCAGAACCGGAAGAAAATTTTTTAGAGCTTTAGCTTCCAGCGGTGAGGCAAAAAATACGTAGATTGCAAACATCAGCAAAAATGAATACATGGCTATAACGAGAGATCGCTCTAATGCCCATTTCCTGCACGCTACATAGAGCAGGAGTACACCAGATAAGTGTAGCCCGATATCCAGGTTAGTGACACTATAGTATATTTCGGTGATCGGCAATCTTTGTTCTGTGATTGGTGTATTTTGTAAATAAGATATCATGGCAAGAATAAGAGATTCCAAGGTGATGACTAAAGCTATTAGTTTGAACCATGGTATATATGTGCCGACAACTATCTTGGGATTTGAGTTTTGTGAATCGTCTGTTTTTAATTCGACGGAATTTTTGATTTCTATATTTTCACTCGTGTCGTTTTCTGGCATGGGCTGTAAATCTATGATCGGGTCGGATTCGACTTCCTGGTCTGACAAGATAGCGGCGGGTAACGTAGGCTGAAGAGGAACCTCGGGTTTTAAGTTGTCATCTGATTCGGCAATTGTTTTGAGTAGTTTATTTTTTTGAACTGATTGCGTCTTTGTCGGGGCGACTGTTTTATTATCCGAACCCGGTCTCGTAATTGGCCTTCTGGGATACGAACGGTAATCGGAGCGTTGTGGTTCGTGCATGGCGTAAGTATAAGAGTTTTACTTAAAATATAAAAGTTTTATGATATTTCAAAGCGCTACTGCTTGTATAACACCGACACAATATTGACGATTTGACATATGATTTCAGTTTAGTATGATAGCCTTTGTGTGCATGTTGCCAAAACAACAAGACACATCCCCATAGTGCTCAAAATAAATATAGAATAGAGCGGCAGTAATCTCGCTCTCATTATCAAAAAATCATCCCGCAAATAATCTAGAATTCAAAAAATATTAATCATCAGGGCACATATACAGGGGTATAAGGAGGAAGAATGCGATTAAAATCGCTCATAACATCAAGTTTCTTAATGGCGGTCGCTGTAATGGCATTCAACACGCCAGCCGTTCTGGCAACCGAGAGTGTAGCCCCGGCAACAAATACCGTTAGCGTTCAGTCAGGAGACACGCTGTCGCGCATTGCCGGTCAGCACCAGACTACGTACGCTCGTTTGTTCGATGCCAATGAACACATCAAAAACCCGAATTTAATATATGTCGGAAACACTATCCGGATTCCGGACGCTGGCGAACAATTGCCCGACCGCATGAGTCAGGTTGCCAGTGTTTCAATGCCGGCTCCTGCTGCAGCACCTGTACCGGCTCCAAGTAAAAGGCAAGTTGCACCAGCACCACGTCCTGCCGCACCGGCTCCGACCGGTTCAGTTAGCACGAGTGTATGGGATCGCTTGGCTGTCTGTGAGTCGGGGGGAAACTGGTCGATCAATACGGGAAATGGATATTATGGTGGTCTTCAGTTTTCTCTATCCAGCTGGCGAGCAGTTGGTGGTGGCGGATATCCTCATCAGGCAAGTAAATCCGAGCAAATAGCCCGGGCAGAGATGTTACTCGCAAAGCAAGGTTGGGGTGCATGGCCAGCCTGTACTGCGAAGATGGGTCTGCGCTAGATAAATCATTGCTCTAGTTCATAAAGCACGAATGATTCTTGAACAGCTACAGTCTAAGTAGTAAAAAGAGAGCCGAAATCGGCTCTCTTTTTAATGGCTTGATTGCTTATGTATATTAAATACGTGATCCAGTTACTTGAACTTCGATGCTACGTATTTGGAATTTACCCGCATTCGAGCTCACTGTAAGTAATTCCTCGCCGTCTTTAAAAGATGCGACAAAATCTGAATGAGACTCGTTGTTAAAACAAAGAGTGCGTTGTGTCTGAGGGTCGGAACTGACATTTAAAGCGCCGTAAGCACCGTTGAAGGAGATTTCCTCGTTTGGCGATAGGGCCTTGCTGTTTTTCTTTCCAAACGTTGTAACGAGACAAATGTTTTCTATGTCAGAATAAGCATGGTTCAGTTGTACGCGAGCTGATAGCTGATTCTTTTTGTCTAACTCGTTACATAAGTTTCCAGTAGATATGCTGCATTCGACAATTCTACGACCGGTAAGCTTAGCTTGAGCCGATTCGGTCATTGAACTTGCTCCGGCGGAACCTCCCAATACGTTCGCTGCTACGATGACGCCTGTCAAAGCTACAGCAAGACTACTTTTACGGGCAAACACGAAAAACGATTTATTTGAATAATTCATAAAAATTCCATTTACATTCAATAATGGTAGAATTATACCAGATAAAACCTATAAAGTCAATTGTAATAACTGAAATATGTAGTAATGATGTATTTTGCTATCTTTAGATAAACTTATATATCAATAGCCCGAAAAATAATCAGTCCGTATATTTTGAATTCTAGCGCCCCCGAGCTTGTTTGCATATTCTCGTACAAATCCAGGTGACCCGGATATATATACGACCGAATCCCGCATCATTGCGATTTCCTTGTCAGAAAATTCAGTGTCGGATCTCTGTCGGTTTACGACTTTCACCCCCGACGAGCGAGCGAATCGCAGGATCTCTTCGTATACAGAAGTTTCGGTGTCGGATGCGAATCGATATAACGTGACGTTACTTTTTATTTTAATTCGTATTATATGCTGTAACATCGAAATAAACGGAGTAATGCCAATGCCACCGGCTATCATGACGATCGGCTTATTTATATCTTTTGGTAGTAGGAAATCGCCGGCTACGTGGTTACCGGTTACGTAATCGCCGACCGGAAGTTTGCTCAGATGTTTTTTAAAACTGCTACCGGACTCGTTGAATTTGACCCCTATATGTATATATTTACTTCCCGGGTCTGATGCAATCGTGAATGTCCGGCGATTGCCGCGACTGTCGTATGTACCGTTTGGTAGGGTAAAGTCCATGTATTGTCCGGCTTGGTGCTGTATCGGTTTTTCCGGTTGAAATGCAAAATCCCATGTCGTCGGGCTCATTTGTTTTTTTGCGACGAGCTTCATTTTGCTACTCGATCTACTGCTAACCGCAAACGCAAATACGTTTCCAATAAGCAGAGCCAGGTGCGGAGAAGCCGCCAGAAATCCGATACTGAGCTGAGATCCGAATACGATTCCAACGACGCCGCCAAAAAGTATGCGTTTGTAATGTGTCGCTGGCATGGTGCCTGGTTCGGTCAGCATGATGGTGCCAAGGAACAATATGGGATACAGAGTCAGTGCTGTTATTGCCGCAGTCAAAAGGCTTATATCTGGACCGATAGTCCGAAAAATTATCATACATGTGGCTGGAACTGCGAATGCCAGAAATAGTCCAAATCTACGCAGTTTGGCCAAAATCAAGATACCGAGGATTGTGAGCGGGAAGAACAGAGCAGGGCTTGCAACCCACCAGGCGCCGTCGCCAATACCGAGCAGGGCGACGGCAAGTATACCAAATGCCGCCGGATTGAATATCGCCGCTCCCCTCCAGGTGATGACATATTTACTAGCGATAGCGATCAATGCCGCGAAGAATATTCCTAGCCAACCGACAGGACTTGTCGGCGCGGCGACTATAAAATACAGAATTAGGCCCGTAATAACGGAAGACTCCTGATTTGCTGCAACACCGTAGAGTTTACTGAACAGCAAGTTCAGGCCGACACTGGTAGCTATCGAAGCAACAAGTACGCCGGCAAGAGTCCCTGTAGAAGCATATGTGATGAGGTCGAAGTTACGAAAGACAAGAGAAATGAACGCCAGAATCATCAAGCCGTACATGACCAGTCGATACATAGTGATAGAATCGAGTTGTTTTTGTAGCGGAATAGTCATGGGTAAGTTCATATTTTATTCTACTTTATACGTTTTTCCAGGCGTGTAGACGACGACCAGAACGCTGATTTCCGGATTCATGTGATCGTGGAACACGAATGAACCTTCTTCTTTGAATTGAACTCTCCAGCCTTCGTCGGCACCGAAAGTGCCCGAACTGAATTTGCCGTGGTGGGCGTGGTCATGTCCACCTTGTCCGAGGCTGAGGCTGTGCGAATTGCCGTCGGCGCTGTTGAACTGGACGTAACTACCGGGTGTTACCGTGACGGTATCGGGGTAGGCTTTATCCGATTTAAGAGAGACACATGTATCTGCACATTCACTTGTTGCTGCTAGCTGCTGGTCGTTAGTTAAAGCATATGTGCCTGCAAATGCCACGACTGCGACCGCCATGAACATGCCGGCAATCAGAATTCTGGATTTTTTTAATCCACTCGATAGATTTTTCATTATTCAATTACCTCTATAGTACCTTTCATATAAGGGTGCGGTGAGCAGATGTAATCGAACGAGCCGACCGTGTTAAAGGTTACCTCATAGGATTCGCCTTTGCCGAACAAGGCGCTAGCCTTAAACTCATCTGTTTCCGTTTCGGGAGTAACATCGTGCCTGGCGGTGTCTTCATTCGTCCAAGTCACGGTCGTGCCTTTTTTGACGGTTAGCGTACGGGGCTCTACTTTAAAGTCTTTGTACGTAACTGCGTTAGTTGCCTGAGGATCAGATGATGCCGCCGGCTCGTTTGTAGTGCGGTTTTCTGCCTCTTGGCTGGAAGATCCTTCGGTTGGGGTTTGAGCTTGCCGCGATGAATCACTTTGAGTCAAACTGACGATGCACACTCCGGCGACGGTAATAGCTGCGATAATAAGGCCGGTGAGTAATTTGTTATTCATGATGCGTGTTCCTTTTCGTACAAAATTTATAAATGGGTGAGATGAGATGCGCCGAAGCGCACCTCATCTTCTTTGCCCGTCAGTTCGATATGTTTCCTAGAACTTGTCGGGACTTTGCTTTACTATAGCACCTGCCAACGTGTCAGCGATCTGATTTGTTATCTGGTCGCGGGCTTCCTGTTGCGCAGCATAGCTGGCTTCGTAGTCACCGGCGCCGTGCTGGTCGACTGCTTTTTTGAGCAGACCGACGTGTTCAGTGACGAGAGATGCTACGGCTTCTTTAGGAAGACCGGTCGCACCACCAAGAAAATCGGACACACCTTCGACATAGCCGTTAAGGTCGGACACGGCTTTGTCCATTCCTGCTTTGTCTCCGGCCTTAGCGGCTACAGTGTAGTCGACAAAGAATCCGATGTGGCTGTTCCAGATTTCGTAAAATCTTTCCCCAGCTTCATCACCGTAAACACTTGCTACAGCTTCAGAAAGCTGGCGTGAGTTTTTGTCCAAAGCTCCAGCAGATGCTTCGAACATTGGGCTGCCGTCAAATCCGGCTCGGGTAGCGGCAGCGGCCAAGTCGACGTGCTGACCTTCCAAGTTGTTTAGTGCGACTCGCAGGTCAGCCGCTTTTGTGTCGGTTCGTTTTTCGGAACTACTGTTACTGCTGACAGCTTGGTCTTCGGAGTTGTTGTTCGCTACAGCGAAGCCTCCGGCGACACCGATTACCAAGGCGATAACTGCGGCCGCAATGACCGATGTGGCGCCTTTTTCGTTTAAGTTAGTCATGTGTGACTCCTTTAATTAGTTGTTGGTGGTTTACTTTACAAAGTAAAACCTAATATGATATTATAGTTTCATGAATGATAAGTCAACTAAAATTCTTACACCATCAGTTCTAGCTGGTTCTATCACAACATATCAAGCCGGTGTTATGCAAGCTTCTGCTCATCGCGCAATTCAAAAATATTGTGATGATATTTTGAGTCAGTTCGGGGTAACAAAAATGCAATGGCTTATTACTGGAACAATTCTGGATTATGGTAACGAAGGGGTCACTATTACGGTTCTGGCAAAAAAACTCTCGACAAACCTACCTTACCTTACTAATACAATTAACCTACTCGAATCAAAAAATGTTCTTGAGCGTCAGCCTTTGTCAAAAACAGACCGTACAAAAAAGGTAGTCGTGTCTCCTCGGTTCAAAAAGCAGTGCGATCTCATCGAAAAAACACTGAGAGATCATCTGCGCGAAACGATTTATTCGGATATTACCCCCGAAGAGCTGCATGTGTACCTGAAAGTTACGGGTAAGCTGGCAGAAATAGAGCCTCCCGAAAAAGAGTAATTATCACCACGCTACACCTTCGCCGGAATTTTCAATTGATGTAATTATTTGGTCGGTAGTAAGTATCTGAGACATCTCGCAGTTCCAGATTCCGCCATTCGGCGTACCTTCCTTGTCAATTGCTGTCAGGCTGCGATGCTCCAGGAGTGAGCGTATTGCTCGGAGCGGACCGCCGTGCGTTACTATCAGTATATTTCCGTTGTGGTGTTCATGAAAAATATCGTTCAAAAACGGCATTATTCTGACTCGCACGTCGCTCCATGATTCGCCACCCGGATATTTACGCGTTTCATAATTTCCTGGAAGAGACTTCCAGTGGTCATGATCGTAGACCGTACCTTGATAGTCGGCGCAGTATCTTTCACGAAGGGCTTTTGAGCGTATCAGTAGCGTTTTGGGCCGGCAAGCGGTAATATAGGCAGCAGTGTCAATGCAGCGCTTGAGGTCGGAAGTATATATGGCGTCGAAGTCAGTGTCTTTTAATATGTGGGCCGTTTCTTCTGCTTGTCGTTTGCCTTCGGAATTTAATGAGCCATGAAGCTGCCCCTGGATAATACGGTTGGCATTCTCGACTGTCTCGCCGTGTCTTACGAGCGTTAACTTCATATTATCAGCATACCAAATATAGGATGGTCAGCGCGTTACGACAATCTGATTTGAGTAATCCGTGCAACCACCGTTGATGTTTATGTCCGTGGTGTATTTGCAGACGCGTATGTAATGAGTGCCGCTACCCAGTTCTTTTATCGTAGAAGTCGTTCCGCTTGCAAAAAATTTGCTATCTTGGGGGTAAGCCGGTTCTGCGGATTGCGAAACAAGAATCTTGAATCCATGCGGAGAGGTACCGTCGAATGTCCAGCTCAAGTTAATACCATTGTTCGTTAATGTGATTGCTCCTGGCTGTGGAGCTTCCGGTGCGGCATGGGCGGCACTGACCTGAACGGCGTTACTATAGTTATCGCAAGTGTTCGTAGCAGCTCTAAAGGCGCATACTCGCACGTAATACGTGATGCCGTCTTTCGTATTCCATAAGTATGATCGTGTCTTTCCGTTGCCGATATAAAATGCAGTATCTTTATCGTAAACGGGAGTTGTGCTGGTTCTACTGCTGATAATCTTGAACCCATCATTTGTTTGGATGTCTGCGACGTTCCATGACAAGTGAGGGCCTTTAGCGTGTAATGTAATATTGTTTGATGTCTGAACTGCGGGCTTTGCCGATTCTGCAGCGGCAGCTGGTATTTCTGCCGCTTTTTCTTTCTGAAGTTTCTCGAGAAATCCGAGCTTGTCCTTGAATTCGTCTGAGTCTTTGTCCTGGCCGAGATTCCATTCCATAAACTTGTCTGCCGTGAGTTGTTCCAATGATATATCTACAATTGTCCTCTGTAGTTCGACAGATGGATTCTTGATGAAGTACTGTTTTCCTTCATCGATTTCCTTGTTGTCGGTTTGAGTACTGACCTTGCTCTGGTAAACTTCAACGCCTTTAATTTTGTCAGTGTTACGAGTCTTGTATGCGGTTCCGCGCGCCAGGAATGTCTCCTTGTCTACCGTTACGGAAAACTGTCGACTTGATGTAACCACCCGGGTGTATACGTCACCTGCCAGATTCCAAATGCTGATGTTGTCGGGGTGTAGATTCGCCAACCTAATTTTACTGTCGCTGTCGAGACGGATAACACTGCCGTCATCCAAGCTAAGTACGACTCTTGAACTCTTGGCCGTACGGACGCTGTCTCCTTGGCGGAGAGTTTCTTCGCCCTTCAAGTCTTTCCAGGTTTTTCCGTCGGAACTGCTCTGAGCCATGCCGTCAATTAATGTAACGGCGGCTTGAATCGTCGGACCGTTCACGGCGCGGTTGGCCATAATTGTTTCTGCGGGCGGGAATAAATAAGAGTAGATACCGGACCCCAGGAATATGGCCGCCAGGACAACCAATGCGGTTAGCGGACGTCTACTGAATAATTTTTTTGCAGGTTTGATGCTGAGCTGCGGTGAAGGAGAGGTAGCCTTGAGGGTCGGTTCAGAAGGTTTTGCTGAATTAGTTTTCATTCTGATATGCGTTGGCTGACGTTGTTGTGAAGTGTCGGGAAAATCGAGTAACAAATCTTCGGAATGGTTGCTTACGGGTGGGGAAGACTTTTTAAAATCATCCTGCATATTTTTACCTGTTCAATTTACGTATACTCATAATAACACTTATGGTTTATAAAATAAGAATCATCCAAATCAACAAAATCTGAAGTTATACTTTAGCGGCTATGTTTTATACGGTTTTTACTTATACTTATAAGCATGACACGGGAAGAATCACCGAACAGGCTTCCGACTTATCAAATAGGTTTGATTGAGTCCAGGGCTAATCGGAATCTTAATAATTTCATGACCGATCAACTGGCGTCGGCTGGTCTCACGCCGCCAAAATGGGCATTGCTCGGCGTATTATATGATGGCGGTTCTGTCAGTATGCATGAACTAGCAGAGCTATTGGGTGTATCTTCTGCTTTCGTGTCCCGACTGGTAAAAGAATTAGCTGCAGAAGAATTCGTGCGAACAGACATCGGACTTCAAGATAAACGCATCAAAGCGGCGGCAATTACTCATCAGGGAAGAGATCACGTAAAAAGCATAGAATTGCGTCTTAGAAAAAACTTACGAGAATACACCAAAGAGGTAACGAGCGAGGATCTGGAAAGTTATTTGAAAGTTCTTCGTATATTTGCCAGTTTGCAATAAAACAGCCCGGATTTTGCCCGGGCTGTTTTAGTAGTGTCATTGTAGCTGTTTAGAACTTGTCTGGCTGCGTCGCAATGATGCCGGAGGCAAGTGCGTCCGCTATCGTTGAGACCTGAACCAGGGCTTTTCGCTCCAAGTGATAGGAAAGTTCAAAGTTTCCAGCTGCGGCTGCTTCTGTAGACCTGTTGATCAGATCTTCATGGTCAGAAAGCAAACCATATACTGCGTCGTATGGCAGTACCGGTATTGCAGTGGTGAAGAAGGTTGTGATTTCGTCAAGGTATTCTTCGAGCTCAACAACAGCCATCTGCTTAGCCGATTCATCACCGGCTGCTACTGCAATAGCGATGTTGTTTGATTCTTCAATGTGTTCTGCAAACATTTCAGAGAATTGAGCCTGTGCTTCTGAGCCATAGACACTTCCGACTGCGCCTGCCAAGTCTTCGGTGTTGGCCATTTGAGTACCTATGCCGGCTTCAATTTCTGCCGTCGATGCGTCAGTAGCAATACTGCGGTTCACGTTAAGATTAGTTGTGACGTGTTCACGTAGCAGGTTATTTAAGCCTACACGAAGGTCGATTGCGGCTTGGCTCTGCTCTACGGCTTCTTGCTGAGCTTCATGATTTTTGTTTGCATTGGCTTGGTGCTGATTGTTGCCGTTGCTACTAGCCTTATGCTCATCGCCGTTTACCTTGTTCGCGTGCTTTACTTCTGCATTATCGTGACCGTTCATTTTGCGATCTTCGTGACCGTTCGTCTTGTGCTCTTTGTGAGCCATCTTATTTTCGTGTTTTTCCTTGTTTTTCTCATGCATCGCAGCGGCTTGTGCGTTCATGTGATTTTGAGCCATTTCGTTTTCGCGAACTTTATTTTCATGAGCATTCATCTCGTGATCGGCTTGAACTACGACGTTCTCGTGATCTTTATTCTCGTGACTGTTTGATTCTTGCTGATGCTTGTTCGCTTCGTGTTCTTGGCTTCCTTGCTGATGCTTTTTAGCTTCGTGTTCTTGGCCGCCTTCCTGCATCGCTACGGCATGTGGATTCTCGTGATGCTGCGTTGGATGCATTTCGGTCGCTGATGCCGATCCACTCATAATTGCGAATGTCGCAACAGTGATAGCTGCTGCAACTAAACTGGATTTGATATGTGGTAATGCTATAACTTGTTGCATTATGGACCCCCTTGTTAATTTGTTTTCGTACCCTCGTGACTTTTGATCACTATGAACTAAGTTAACAAAATAATGAGTCGGCTACTGTTAGAATTATCACTATTACTTAACTTAGTAAAGTTTCTAGCGCGCAGTATCTACGGAGATTCCTTGGGAGTCAGAAATGCTCAAGATTTAGAATTTAGAACTGCAATAAGAGCAGGATTTTTTGATTGTAACTGATGTGATAGTTTGGAGTGTACTGATAATAACAAAATATATAAACTAAGGCAGTAAAGCATACTATAATAATTTCTAGCGGTAATATTTAAAACATTATAGAATATAGAGTTAAGCGACTATTTGGGCGTCTATTTTTCTGTCTAGTTCATCCATGGTTTTCAAAAATTCTTTAGACAAATCGACGTCGTATTTACTCGCCAAAACTAGTATCGACCACAAACAATCACTTAGTTCATGCGCTAGCTTTTCATCGACGTTTTCCAGCGCTCTTAGTCCATGCTTCGCCATAATAATTTTGGATAAATCTCCGACATCGCCAACGAATCCTGCCATTAATTGCTGTTCATTCCATACGATGCCGCGTTTATTCTGGTTTAGTTTGTCGTATTTGTCTCTAATCTGAACTGCTCTTTTTTGGATATCATCAAAATTCATATTCTTATAGTAACAAAAAATTATTGGACGGATACCAACGGTATGTAAATTAAAAAGTCCAAAACTTTATTGCTAAAGTTATCGATGCAACATTACCGGAAAGCTGGAAGGGTTGGCCGTAAGTTATGTATGGAAAATCTTCATCGCCTGGGTGGCATAGAATTTTATGGCAGGTGACAGGTTGTAAACTTCTTCTTCGAGCTCTTGTGCGGTGAACCACTTCACGTCGGTATGTTCGTCGGATATCTTGAATGCGATACTCTTTGCTTTGATGAAGTAAATAAATGAAATGTGTTTATGGGGAGGATTCGCTTCGTGTACGTCTACGTAATTTGGTGTGGGCAGAAATTTCGTGCCCGGTGATTCTACATCAGGTTTTTGTGTGATTGGCTCTACTTCTAAGCCAGTTTCTTCTTGAATCTCGCGGTACAACGCTTCTTCCGGATCTTCATCCATTTCAATGTGGCCGCCTACAGGAATCCATTTGCTGTAACGGGGATGGTTTACGAGAAGTACTCTGCCGTCGGGGCTGACTATAAAGGCGGTGATTGTGTAATCGTATAGTTCGTGGATATGTGGCATAGAGTTAGTATATCTCATGCATAGATTAGTACGATGCTAGCTAGACCTTGTTGGATATTGCGGGAAGCACCATTTCAATTTCTGGTAAAAGTTTGATGCCTTGTACGTTGTCATATTCAGAAGGAAATTCGACGCCAGTGGGCTGAAAACCGTTGTTCTTGTAAAATTCGATAGCATTTTGATTATAACTGACGACGTGTAAGTATATATTTTCTCGTCGACCGTGCCATTTTACCGCTTGACTGAGCAATTCTGTGCCAACGCCCTTGCCTTGTATGCCTTGTGAAACGTAGAGTTGCCCGATGCGTTTTTGCCCATCTTCAGTGGTAGGAGAAGTGAATCCGACGATACGTCCGTCAATACGTGCTACGAATGTAGCTCTATCATTTTTTTGTTTTTCACTCGCAATACCTTCTTCCCAGTTTGCTGCTGCATGTGGCAGGCTAGATTTTGGAAATTTTTTCTCTATGTCTGCTTCAGATACGTCGTGCTCTTTATTTACGTATGCTCCAAGCCATGCATCGCGCTTAAGGGTAACGATAGCTAAGGCATCGCCCGGAACTGCACGATTAATCGAAAGTTTAAGAGCATTTTTTGCCGTGGTACTAGAGGGGGTTTTTGACATTCCTCTATGGTACCAAAAAATGAGCTACCGAGGTAACTATATTGCCGTGAGGGCACGTTGTCATGGACGGATTAAGCTCTTATTAACGATGAATTAGTAGAAAGCTCAACGTATAAAAAAGAACTATAAGCAGTGTGGCAGAAACTAACCCTTTGTAATCATTTAGTGCCAAATGTTGGTCGCTGAATTTAATCAAGCTCTGATCGACTTTGTTGTCTAGGCCTAGAAACCGTTTGAATGCAGGCTTTGGGAGACGATGTTTGATTAAGATTTCATATATGAATTCTAGGACGCCGGCAATAATAATAGAGCCAATAAAGATTATGGCTCCGAATCTACCGTAAGGATACTGCAAAGTAAAATTCATGAAAGTGGGTAATATAATAAATGTGACGGCGTATAAAAATATGGACTGCCCTGTGCTGTATAGCTGCTTTATAAAATCCCACATAAAATACAGCAGTAAAGTATATAAAACAAGAATCACGGTCGAAACGTTTCGTACTACTTCAGATGAAGGTGCAAGTACGAAAGCTAGTCCTAGTGCTGCAATTAAAAAGAATACAGTGTAGCTGGAATTCAATTCTGCAGGATTTGTTTGTTTTTTCGCCATCTAAAAGAGAGTATATGTCGAATATATAGTTTGGTCAATCATGCTTATGCTTAGAATGGTAAAGTAGTATAAATGTGAATTCGATCAGTATTGGAACAGGGCAGAAAGTGTGTTCCAATTTAAGTCTGTTAAGCTCGGTAATACTAAATCAGCTTCATCTTTGAATTCAGGTTTATGACGATTGGCGTGTTCGGGTATTGCTATACATTTCATTCCGGCTGCTTTTGCCGCCCGTATCCCAGAGAGCGCATCTTCCAATACGAGACAGTCAACAGGATTCACTCCGAGTTTTTTGGCTGTCGTGAGGAATACTCCAGGGTGCGGTTTGCCAAGTCGTTCATGGACCGCGGAATGCGAGAATAAAATATAATTATGGAGCTGAAGTCGTTCCATGACCGCATCAATGACATCTGGGGTTGCAGATGATGCGATCGCCATAGGAATGTCATGACTGGCAAAAAGCTCCAATGCTTCCGGCACTCCCGGTAGAGCGCGACCGTCAATTTTTACCATGGTGATTACTTGGTCAACAATTTCATCGCTGAGTATTTGGGCTTCCAATTTTATTTCGAATTTATCAATCCAGTGCTGAGCAATCTCGACAGTCTTGTGGCCGGCCATTTTTCGGACATCATCTCCATTGAGAGTGTACCCATAATTCTTTACCACATTTATATGAGCCTTATGCCAAAAGGGTTCGCTGTCTATAAGTAAACCGTCCATGTCGAAAATAACCGCTGCTATCATTGCTTCATCATACCAAAGAACGAGTCTTTATTGAGCGGTCTCTAAGTAAAGGCTAATCGATATGTCGTATTCATCAAAATTAGATCTATAGCAATCAGTGTTTTTTTGAATCGTGCACAACTATTTGCGGTAATGGGATTGTGATGTTATTCTTTTTGAAAGCTGCCATGAGGCGGCGTCGGAATTCTCCCGCGACATCCCATTGCATTGCTGGCTCAACTTTGCCAAGCGCTTTCATGCGAACTGCAGAACTATCAAATCCATCTACCCGCAAAAACTTGATCGGCTCAATAATCGATGGACCCCAGGTTTCATCATCTTTCATGGCTGCACCTACCTTGTTCATCACCGTCTCGACAAGATTTATGTCCGCATCATATGAAACACCTACGTCTACGTTGACATTCGCGTATCCGAACGAACGATTCGTAATCGTCGTCGTTTCACCGTGTTGAATTATGTGTAGGTTACCATCCAGATCCCGCAAACGTGTAATTCTCAGTGTAATATCCTCTACGACCCCGGAGTAATTCTCGCCAGCTGCCCGGAGGGTTACTATGTCACCCACCCGATATTGGTTTTCTGTGATAATAAATATCCCGGCCAAAATATCTTTGATTGTGCTTTGAGCTCCAAATCCGACAACGATACCGATGAGGCCGGCACCCGTCATAAGTGCAGCGATATTAACGTCTAGTTGCCACAGAATGACAATAACCGCTATGGTCCATATGGTAACTGCCGTTGCTGTTCTAAAGATCGCGAGCAGTGTCTTTTCTCGTTTTTCTTCGTCTGTGTGGCTGGCGTATTTGTGCGTCCGCACCGCTCGGTGTACGAGCCGCCCAATACTCAAACTGAGAAATAGTTGTATGAGTGATGCAACTAGAACGGTAGTTAGTACTTGCAATAAAGTGTTATCTAAAAGTGTTTGCAGTATTTGGAAACTTTCTGTCATGTCCATATATTAGTAGTATACCGGTATTCCAAATAAGCTCATAAATATAACCGTTTTGTACGACAGGCCGACGTCCTGCTTGCTTTATTTGTGGTGGAGGGTAGTAAATAAAGGAAGTTCTAACGATTATCATCTACCAATTGCAGTATACGATTGAATAAGAGGCTCATGGTTAAGAACTGCCAGTATTATATAATAATTATATGAACAGACTAAAATTCAAAAATCGTGATGCTTTACTGGCGGTTACTTTATCAGCTACTGCATTAGTCGGCTGCTCTATAGATAGCTACCTAACAGACGCTTCCGATGTTCAATGTGACGGTAAGCGCACAAAAGCCGACCTTAAAGTAAACGGTATGGCGACTTTCATTGTTCGTGGCGAAGATGAATCCAATGCAACAGTTCAGGTGCGCCGAAGTGAAGAAGGGGTGAGCGTTGGGGTCACTGGTGATGTAACAGGACCGCCCCAACAACTAGAAGATAATGGCTTCACTAAGCCTACTCCTCTAGTTGACGGTGCAGAATTAAGTGCATTCGGCGCTGGTGGCGCTTGGGTGATTGACGTTCGTGAAGACAGCGTTGTTATTCAAGGCTCTTGTGACGGAATGTAGCTTGTAATAGCTAAACTAAACTGGATCAAGCTTACTCTACAGAGGTATGGTTGCGGCTAACAAAAAAGAGATTGAAAGGTGCTTCAATCTCTATATGTATTTTCACTGTGGTACAGCAAAGTATGCAAGGTTAGAACCAATTTGCCAACATTGGCTGGGGTCTGCTAATTTTATAAATCATGAATTTTAGATTCTACGTCCTGCAGCTCGTGGTATTCATAAGAGAGCAGACCTGCTGAACTTGCCGCTTTCACATTTGTTTTACTGTTGTCAAAGAACATAACCTCTCCAGCTTGTATTCCTGGTATATTTTGCTGAAGTTTTGCTAGAGTCTTCTCATAAAACTCCTGATTAGGCTTTTCTGCTTGCAGCTCAGCAGAAATAAAGAAGCCATCAAAAGCATCTTTGAACATTATATTTTTGATGTACTGTCCTCGGTACTTTTCTTGATTAGTTGCTACATAGCAGGGTGTGCCTTTTTTTCTGATGTCCTGAATTACTTTTAGTAGAGGTTCATTCCTGACGTCTTCCGTATTAAACCATAACTCCAGTAATTCATCGACCGTACCTTGCCACTGCCATAGTTCCGGATTTGCTTCAATGAGTTGTTTCAAGTCAGCTTTTCCTATCCTAGCGGCAGGGAATTGTTCCTTGAAAAAATTTTCGAAAGGTTGGGAATTTAGACCACGTGAACGGGCATATACTTGAGAAAAAAATTCTTCTGGAAGAGTGAGTACTCCATCGGCATCGAATAGTATAGCTTTAATATGAGGCATTAATCTATCATAGCAAACAAAAAGACTCCACTAAGATGTCTTTAAACATTACCGAAATGGTACACGGTAGTAGGCGAAGTTCGAACTTTACTCGTTTCTGAAATATAAACTGCAGTAGTAGTCTTTATCTGAACCTAAGTGGATTATTTGTTGCGACGAACCCACTGATTCTGATGCAATTCTAGCAAAGATACATGCTCGCTGTTTTTTATTGATAAAGTTGTATATCGTCGGGTCGTCAGACTCACTCTCATTAACTTGTGACCAGCCTGAACTAGATAGCTCCTGAACAACCGACTCCACATTAGTTGCATTGTCGTAATGCAATCTAATATGCCTCGTATAAGTCCGGCTACCTTTCCAGTCGGCATTCCTGCCAATGTCATTTTCGGTACGCTGTTCGGAAGCGGGGAGCGAAAGTTGTTGCTCAATCTGTCGTAGATTAAGCATTTCTTGGCTTGGTTGCTTCCATGGTTTTAGGGCTACTAGAATAACAACTAGGGCTATAACTAGAGACAGCCTGATGATAAATTTTTTGTTTTTATATCGGTTCATAAAATTATGATAGCAAACGAATTGCTGAACACCCAAGCATTGACAAAACGCCAAACAGGATTCAAAACTAAAATACAGAGGTAAAAATAAAGTTAATAAAAAAGAGACTGAAAATGACTTCAATCTCTATCTGTAATTTCACCATGGTACACCCGGAGGGATTCGAACCCCCGATCTCAGGTACCGGAAACCTACGCTTTATCCAGCTAAGCTACGGGTGCACATATACTTGGCACTACTTACCTTATCAGATTGAGCCATCTCCGGCAACGAATCTCTCGCTGAGTTATTGCGGAGTAGTCTGATATTTTATAGTCGGTCTGTGGCTATAAGGCTAAGCTTAGGAGGCCATCAGTTAACAAAAGGAGGATTTTTATGGCTACGTCAGACCGCGGATTCGCATCAATGGATAGTGAAAAGCAACGAAAGATAGCTAGCGCGGGCGGTAAGGCAAGTGGCGGTAACTTCGCAAACGACCGCAAGCGTGCCAGTATTGCCGGAAAGAAAGGCGCCGAAGCCCAGTCGGCAGCAGACAAAGCCAAGGGAGGGCGAAATAGTCATCGGGGTAGCAGCGTCGCTTAAAACTTAGCGTAGACTTTTCTGCAAAAAAGAGGCTGCGCCAGGGGTGGTCGGCCTCTTTTAATACTCGTAACAATGTACAGGTAGTCTTCTGTTTTATTACCTACGCTCCACGAGTACTCCAACTTTTATACTATTCAGGAAGCCTGAGGCATCAGTTGACGACCGATGAATGCTGGCAGATTGTCGCGGCTGAGTGCCCGGGCGGCTACTCTGTCCCCGGCACAGATACTTTTACCAACATTGGCATAATTACCTGAAATGTTACTCGTAAAAAAGTCATTAGGTTTTAATATGTTGGCCTCAATCTGCAGAGCGTCCTGATAGCACGAAGCGCTGCCTTGCATGACGATCCTGCCCCTAGCTTTGGCGCTTATCTCGACGTTTCCATTCTTCTGAAGATTGGCAATCAGTGCGGTGTCGGTCTGTTTTGATATCAGATCACCAGCGGGTATAGGTAGCCCTTCGTAGTGCCTTATTACTGATTCGGGTGGTGCATTCTGGTCGCTAAGCTCGGCGTGAATCCCTGCGCCCCCGCCTACGACCGCAGTCAATCCCATACCAATACCAAATACTTTAAGACTCTTGTGTGCCATAAAACCGTTCCTTTGTCTAAGGTTGTTCGCTGTATAATAGCAGAATATTTACTTACAAAGAACAATCTGGCGCAAAATGATTATAGTAATGAAAATTCAAAATTGGTGTGCCCGGCAGGATTCGAACCTGCGACCTTCTGTTCCGAAGACAGACGCTCTAATCCACTGAGCTAAGGGCACTTAATTATTTGGATGTAATCGATTGTGCGTTCGCTGTCGATGGCAGTTCGAGCAAACGATTTCACATTTTAGTATTTCTTTCTTGAGAGATCCAATCCTGCCGCTCGCACTAAGATAGCTGACAATGTTCTGCTTGTCTTCCAAATGGTCGAAGTCCATGACATAGTACGGAAAATTTATTTTACAATCCGCGCACGGCGTTGATTGCTTTAAGTCTCGTACAAAATTGTTAATTTGATCTCTGTACTTTTTGTTACGGTCCATATAAGCGGACTTATTTGCTTCATAATGCCTTTTACTAGCCGCTTTACGGTCTTCGACATTTTTGTAGGCCATGTAGGTATTGTAACAATTTTTAAGGTTCGAAGCCAAGTACTCTAATCCGCTGAGCTACGGGCACGTATTCAGTTTTGTATCATAGCAAATAATGGAAGGTTTTTCCACTACTGCGAGCATGCTTCACATAATTTCAAGCAACGAATACATTCACCAACCCTAGATGAGTTCAGAAATCTTGTCGGTGTGGACGACAAATTTCCACTTGTCGTAGTAGACGTAACCTTTGTCTTTAAGCTTCTTGAGCTCGGTTGCTACGGTTTCACGGGTGAGGCCTAACAGATTCGCAATATCCTGCTGCGTAAGTGGTACGGTAATTTCGGATTTGTCGCCGCTGCCGTCATCTTCTCCGAACCTTTTGGCAAGCAAACTTATCATATAGACAATCTTCTCGCTGGCTTTCGGCTTTTCGGTGGCGGTCAGTTTTTCGGTCAGTTCAGAAAGTTTCAGGGCGATATCTTTGGCTATGTGCATAAGGACATCGGGATTCTTTTCGAAGAATTCCAGTAGCTCCTGGCGGTTTACGACGTACACTTCGGCATAGGTAAAAGCGCTATAAAAGAGCAGGGTGCTGTCTACGGCCGAAAACAGCCATTCGTATGGGACGATGTCGCCCTTAGCGCCGAGCCAGATGTGCTGTTCGATACCGTCTACATTGATGTCGTAGCCCTTTATAAAGCCGGATTTGACATAAAAGATGTCGCGAGGGCGTTCGTCTTGCACCAGAAGAATCTGATCTTTATCGAATTTACGGAGTGGGTAGCGCTGTATGAATTCTTCGAGTTTCTGCATGTTCGTTACTTATAATACCCCTGTTCGGGCTTATTTGATAGTCTTATTCCTAGTGGACTTTAACGATAATGATGATTCATTGCTTTACCT
>JBGTMN010000027.1:0-8382 GCA_041743525.1 Saccharimonadales bacterium (SeqCode)
GCAAGTCGGACAGAAGCAAGAAGACTGCATGGTCCAGCTCCGTAGCATCCGCCGTGACGCATTAGATGCAGTAGACAAAGCTAAAAAAGCCAGAGAACTTGGCGAAGACGACGCAAAGCGCCTCGAGAAACAGATAGACGACTTGGTGAACACAGCCAAAGCCAGCGCCGAAGAAGCCTCTCGCGTCAAAGAAAAAGAAATCATGACCGTTTAGGTCAAAATTGGTTTAAGCTGTAGGAATTTAATATTGCTAGTACGGATTACGGACGAAAGCACTATAATAAGAATAATATGATAGAAACAGCTACTGCAACCGTGCCCCGGCATTTGGGGTTGATACTTGATGGCAACCGACGATGGGCGACGTCACGGGGCTTGAAGCCTCAGGAAGGACACCGTGAAGGCTACGAAACGCTACGTCGGATATCTGATTCCGCATTTAACCAAGGCGTTGAATACGTATCGGCTTATGTGTTTTCGACTGAAAATTGGAATCGCAGTCCTTCTGAGGTGAAATACCTGATGGGTCTGTTACTTTGGGTACTCAAACACGAAATAGACAACCTCAGTAAGCACGGCATCAGAGTCAAATTGCTCGGGTCTAAATTCCGGCTGGGGAAGGCGCTACTTCGAGCAATCAAAGAAGCAGAAGAAAAAACAAAAGACAACAAGTCGGGGACGCTACTTCTGTGCTTGAACTACGGCGGTCAGCAAGAGATTGTTGACGCCATGAAACAGATTGTTGCCGAAGGTACGCCGCCGGAACAGATAACTGCCGAACTTATAAACCAGTATTTGTATGTTCCCAATGTACCGCCCGTTGATCTTATAATACGGACGTCCGGAGAGCAGCGTTTGAGTAATTTTATGTTGTGGGAAGGCGCGTATAGTGAACTGATGTTCACGGATACGTATTGGCCTGATTTTAGCGAACAAGAACTAAATGAGATGTTTGAACAGTATCGAAAACGAATGAGGAGGTTTGGCTCGTAATGATTTTACTTATAATTGGACTTATACTTTTTATTGGACTTGTCATCGTTCATGAGATGGGGCATTTCTTTGCCGCCAGGCGGAACGGGGTAGACGTAGAAGAATTTGGCATCGGTTTTCCGCCAAAAGTATGGAGCAAGCAGATAAAACCGAAGGACGAGAAAAAAAGTCCGTGGCTGTTTACGGTAAATCTGTTGCCCCTCGGTGGATTTGTCCGCTTAAAAGGCGAAAACGACGCAGCGAACGAAAAGGGAACGTTCGGCGCAGCCAGCTTGCGTGGGAAAACCGAAATTATGGTAGCCGGCGTACTTATGAACCTCATCACTGCAGTTCTGTTACTCATGCTGTTGGCTTGGCTGGGCATGCCGAGGCTTATAGAAAACCAATTTACCGTCGCGAGCGACACGAAAGTCGTCAGTAGTAATGTATTACTTGTTCAGGTCGAAGAAAATTCTCCTGCAGATAAGGCTGGGCTACAGGTAGGAGACCAAATACGTTCGTTTACTGCTGGCGGCGAAGAACGAAAAATCGAAAACAGGGAAGACCTGGTCCAGGATGTTACGAGTAAGTTCGCCGGCGAAGAAATCGTCGTAAAGTATGAACGTTCCGGCGAAACGCGTGAAGCCACTGCCACGCTCCTTTCTGCCGAAGAAGTAGAACGCAGCCGTAATACCGATAATCCAAAAGGCTACCTCGGTGTCGTGCCGAACGAATACGCCGTACAGCGGTCAACCTGGTCGGCGCCGATCGTGGCGCTTGGTTTAACAAAGCAATTCACTGAGTTGACGTTCCAAGGCTTGGGTCGGGCGTTATCCGGTGTTGGTAATATTTTTGCCGGGGCAGCTGGTTCGCTTGCGGCAAATATAACCAGTAATGAGCAGGCACGGGAAGATAACCGGGAGCGAAGACAGCAAGGTCAGACGACTGCGTCATCTCAGGTCGCCGGACCGCTCGGCATTTTCGTCGTGTTACGTGACGGCAGTATCCTAGGCTACCAGTACATGCTGCTCATCATCGCGATTATATCGCTGACACTTGCGATCATGAACTTCCTGCCGATTCCGGCGCTGGACGGTGGCCGATTGTGGCTGACGCTTGGATCGGCGGCATTCGGTAAGACATTATCCAAAGAAACCGAAGAGCTCATAAATGGTATAGGATTCCTGTTTCTGTTGATGCTTATAGCGCTTATTACGTTCGTGGATTACAACAGGTTCTTTTAATCAAAGGAAACATAATTTAGTACCATGACCGTAAATAAACACAGCAAACAAACGAATGTTCCAGACGAATCCGGAAAGACATACGACCCGTACAAGATTCCTCACGGCCTGTCGTGGTCGCCGTTGGTGGCGGTGCTGTTTGTCGTCGTAACATACATCATTTCGCAGGCCATCGCACAGCTCGTCATTTGGGTATATCCTATGCTGCAGGGTTGGACGGCCGAAGTCGCCACGGAATGGCTGGGCACTTCGACGTACGCTCAGTTTGTTTACATCGCACTTGTCGAAATCATAACGATGGCGCTCCTGTACTGGTTTTTAAAAAAACATGCGTCGTCGTTTCGTCAGATAGGTCTGGTGAAGCCACAGTGGCGTGATCCCGGCGTGGCGCTTTTGGCGGTCATTCCATACCTGGCGGGTTACGTTCTGCTGCTCACGGTAATGACGGCACTTTTTCCGGCGATAGATGCCGAGCAGGAGCAGCAGATAGGATTCGCGAATATAACGAATGGATTAGAGCTGTTTCTTGTGTTTCTGAGTCTGGCGGTGCTACCACCGATAGTAGAAGAAATCGTCATGCGTGGTCTGGTGTTTACTAGTCTGCTCAAAAAGTTTAAATTTCTCGGGGCGGCGATTATTACGAGTGTTATATTCGGAATCGCTCATCTGCAATTCGGTTCTGATGCGCCGCTGCTGTGGGTGGCGGCTATCGATACCTTCATATTGTCGATGGTACTGTGCTATCTGCGATTTAAAACTGGTAGCCTTTGGCCGTGTATTATCTTGCACGGCATTAAAAATTCCTTGGCGTTCACGTTCCTGTTTTTTCTGCCGTTCTTCGGCATCGAAGTTTTGAACATGTAAGTGATCTGTATCAAAAAAAACCAAAATGCCGTACAATGCAGGCATTATGAATATTCTTATCGCTTTTAATTTGATGCCAATGCTCCCGGCCCGGCGGCCGATTCCTATTCCTTACCGATACCTATAGCATTTTAAAATTACAAAGAGAGATTTTTTATGAAACTATCCAAACTGTTTACAAAGACAAGTAAATCGGTTCCAACCGACGAAACCAGCAAAAACGCTCAGCTGCTCATACAGGCGGGCTATGTCTACAAAGTCATGGCCGGCGTTTATGCCTACACGCCGCTCGGTTTGAAAGTACTGGAGAACGTCAAACAGATCGTCCGCGAAGAAATGAATGGTATTGGCGGTCAGGAGCTCATTATGAGTAGCTTACAAAAGCGTTCGACTTGGGAAGAAACAGGTAGGTGGGACGACGAAGTGGTCGACGTCTGGTTCAAATCACTGCTCAAGGACGGTACAGAAGTCGGCTTTGGCTGGTCGCACGAAGAGGCTGTCATCGAGATGACCAAACAATACTTGAGCAGCTACAAAGACCTCCCTATAAACGTGTACCAGTTCCAGACAAAGCTTCGAAACGAGCTCCGTGCCAAAAGCGGCATCATGCGCGGCCGCGAATTCGTCATGAAAGACATGTACTCCTGTAGCGTAGATGCTGCCCAACACGACAAATTCTACGAAGACTGCATAGAGGCTTATAAACGAGTCTACGACCGTCTCGGAATCGGCAAAGACACTTATGTCACTTTTGCTAGCGGAGGCGCCTTTACAAAGTTCAGCCATGAATTCCAGACTATATGTGATGCCGGAGAAGATGTCATCTATCTGCACCGCGAAAAGAACATCGCCATCAACGAAGAAGTGCTGGACGACGCGACCTTGGCTGATTTAGACGTAAAAAGGGAGGATCTCGAGAAAGTAAAAACCGCAGAAGTCGGCAATATCTTCAATTTCGGAACTCAGAAGAGCGAGGAAACCAATTTTGTGTTCACGAACGAGCAGGGTGAACAACAACATGTGTATCTGGGGTCTTACGGTATTGGAATTACCAGGGTAATGGGCGTTATTGTAGAGAAATTTGCCGATGAACGGGGAATCGTGTGGCCGGAAGCGGTTGCGCCTGCAAAGATTTATCTGGCCCGTTTAGGCAATGGAGATAAGGTCGTGGAGGCCGCCGATGAATTATATGCTCAATTGACTTCTGCCGGCACTTCGGTATTATATGATGACCGAGATATGCGACCCGGCGAAAAATTTGCCGACGCGGATCTGCTCGGTATACCATACCGGATAGTTATAAGCGAAAAGACGATTGAGGCGGGCAACATAGAAATCAAGGCCCGATCCGAAACGTCAGTGGAGCACCTTAGTAAACCAGAGCTTATGCAAAAGTTTGGCATTGTTTAGACCTTATAGGTTTGTGCAGTGCTCGGTACCCATCAAATTTTACAGATTATGAGCCGTGGCAGTCCAGCAGGGCTCACGGATCTAGGAGGAAAACCCTTATGAAAAAATTATTTCACCTGACAGAAGAAGGCGTCGCCGAACTGCAAGCAGAACTCGATAACCTGATCTCGCAGCGCAGCGAAGTTGCCGACCGTATCAAGACTGCCCGTGAATTTGGTGACTTATCAGAAAACGCCGAATACCAGACCGCTCGGCAGGAGCAGGAAAAACACGAAGAACGTATTAGCGAACTCGAACACATACTTCAGAACGTCGAAATTATAGTCGCGCCAAAAGGTGGCTCAAAGGTTCGTCTAGGCTCTACCGTCAAGCTGGAAGGCGACGGAGGCACAAAGCAGTTCCAGATCGTTGGGACTGTCGAAGCTGATCCTTTGGAAGGCAAAATATCCGACGAATCGCCAATCGGCCAGGCGTTGATGGGCAGAAAACTCGGCGAAGAAATCGAGATAAAGACTCCGGCAGAAATCACCAAGTACAAGATTGCAACTATTAGTTAGATCTGTACAGAAAAGGAATTAGCCCGCAAACAATCGAGCGGTCATTTCTGGTAAATAGACTGTTGTTTCAGAGTACATGCGCTCTTGCTGGCATGGTATACTACGCCCAAGAAACTAACGAAGAGACACATACATGGCAACACTCAAAGAACTCCGCGACGAACGGCTCCGAAAACTACAGGAACTTCGACAACTCGGCATCAACCCTTATCCGGCCAAAGCCCGTCGGACACAGAAGATTGATCAGCTCGTGCTGCGATTCAATGATATGGTTGGGCAGGAAGAGTCGGTAGTCGGTCGCGTAACTAGCATACGCAAATTTGGCAAAATAGCGTTTATCGTCATCAGGGACGAAACTAGTGCCATTCAGCTTTTCTTGAGCGCCAATAAACTGTTCAGCTTGGACAAAGCAAAAGGGTTGATAGGCATGGAGCAGCTACCGCTGCTTGACAGTGGTGATTTTGTGGAAGCTACCGGAGAGCTCATCGTAACAAAAACGGGCGAGATATCAGTGGAAGTGCGCGAACTTCGGTTGCTTGCGAAATCCCTCAGGCCTATGCCGACCAAGCAGGACGGATTTACGAACAAAGAAGAACGTTTACGCCGCCGTTACGTAGATATGAACGTCAACGAAGAAGTCCGGCAACGATTTATTCGGCGGAGCAAGTTCTGGCAGGCGACGCGTGACTTTCTAAATCAAAACCAATTTACTGAAGTCAATATACCAGTGTTGGAGCACACTACCGGCGGAGCAGATGCTAATCCGTTCGTAACGCACATGGACGCCTTGGATCAAGACTTTTACTTGCGGATTTCACACGAATTGCCGCTCAAAAGGCTTATTGGCGGTGGTTTCGAAAAAGTCTATGACATTGGACCGCGTTTCCGGAACGAAAACTACAGCGACGAACACTTGCCGGAGCACGTAGCTATGGAGTGGTACTGGGCTTACGCCGACTGGCGAGCAGGTATGAAATTTATGACAGACATGTACCGGCACGTTCTGCAGAATACTTTCGGTACACTACAATTTAAGTTGGGCGACTTCGAGGTCGACCTGGCACAGGAATGGGAGGAATGGGACTATGTGGAGACTATTCAAAATCGCTACGGTATTAATCCCCTTGATTGCACGCTTTTACAAGTCAAGGAAGCGCTCAAAAGCAACAAGCTAGAAGTAGAACAGACCGAAAACAAAGCCCGCGGCATCGACAAGTTATGGAAACATATCCGTAAAGATGTCGTCGAGCCTATCTGGTTGGTTAACACGCCGTTATTTATAAGTCCGCTGGCAAAACGGAACGACAATCAACCCGAAACCGTCCAGCGTTTTCAGCCGGTTATCGCCGGTTCCGAGCTTGGGAATGGGTTTAGTGAGCTCAATGATCCACTGGAACAGTTGGAGCGCTTCGTAGAGCAGCAGGGCATGCGCGAAGCCGGTGACGACGAAGCCATGATGCTCGATATAGATTATGTAGAGATGCTGGAATACGGCATGCCGCCGGCCTGTGGCTTCGGATTCAGTGAGCGCGTATTCTGGATATTCGAAGGTGTCACTGCCCGCGAAGGTGTGCCTTTTCCGCAGCTGCGAAGCGATGTTGATGAGGTGACGAAGACTATTTACCCAGACTTGAAGTTATAATAAAAGCTTTTGCTTTCGAGCTCAAATTTAGAAATGAGTTTGAGTAGCAGGTACGCAAGATTACAGGGATTGCTGTAAATAGTGCCTGGCGAATCCCGCTCCAAGTAGTAAAGCGTAACGATGCTCGTCTGTGGCGGTTGAACCACAGACCGAATCGGTCAATTCTCTGGATTCTGCCAAGCAGTCGACTAATTTCTCTAATGCAGGGTCTTCAGTGGTTGAACAAAAATAAGAGTCCGGCTCACCTCCCATGTCGGCCAGTACCGCACCTTCATAAAAAGTTCCATCGCTTATTTCCTGAAAATAACCAGAACTACGGTAAGCAATGTGCGTAATTGCCGCTCCGATTTTGAGTATTCCTTTGTCCCAGTAATAGCCTTTTTCTATTTCAGGAGTACGACAATTGACGGACTGAAGTTTCAAATCATCACCTAATTGCTTCAATTTATCTCCGAATGGCTGGCAATTCTGCTCTAAGTCAACCCATGCGTGTCTAGAAATAGTGAGCAAACCTTCCTCCATGGTTCGATTTAATATTTCATTTTGAGCATCTTCGCTCAAATGTGGAGGTTTTGGAGAGGGTATCCATAGACTGTTCATGTAATAGCTCGTCGGTTATGTGTATATTTTATACACATAATTATTAATTTAGCAAACTCTCGATCTAGTCGACTCTTTTAAAATGCAAGTGCAAGCCGTATTTATGACATATAACTGACCACTATCTTTCTTCACTCCATATATGCTCGAAATAATGACGACAAGAATCGGCGACAGATTTGTTATAAATTTCGGTTCCGAACACTTCGCCATCTTTCCATACATAATGGGCAGTCACGTCGTTGTATGTAACCACATTGTGATTTATGGAACTGGCATGAGCTGGCATAATTTTCGATTCCCATTGGCTCAAAATCTTTGTGCCTGCAGTCAAATGCGAAAGTTTGTCATTTTTTGCGCCAGCATCAGTCGTTAACTCCTTAAATGTTACGCCTCTCTGGTTACATTCCTGAACCCATTGGCTGTATTCCTTCGTCAGGACGGGGCGAATATCCTGATATGTTATGCTCAGCACCTCGGTTTTTGCACTCGTTTCGTTCCAGATCATCTGACTAACGCCGTCGAAACCTTCGTACATTTGAACGCGCATAACAGGTGAGGTAAGCTGGTTTCGCCCCAAAACCTGTTCTATAAGACCCAGCTCGTCATGTAGACTTTGGAGTTCCTGCTCGCGCTTGCTGATGAGTATGCGAAGGTTCGCGATCGGTGCGGCTTTTAGCATGCCTCGCTTGCTACGGGTGTCTACGTCTACTAGCCCACTTTCCATGAGTTGGTCTATCAGCCGGTATATGCGCGTCCGTTCTACGCCAGAAGTGCGGGTCAGGGCAGACATCGTCTGCGGACCGTGCTGATGCAGGGCGAAGTAAATATCGGCGATTTCATCGGTCAGGCCAAGTTTGGCAAAATACGTGCGCAAAGCTGATATATCAGGAGTCATACGACTATTGTAGTAGTTGTGCGGTATTTGCACAATGTTTATGCACACCTTATCCTCTCTCTTGATAGTTCTGTGCAGATCAGTGCACAATATAGATATTTTGAACGCCATACAATAACCGGCGACTCGTACTATTCAGTGACCAGAGTAAAATATCTCGGTTCGTAATCCGTAATTTCAGCTATCCTAGACGGT
>JBGTMN010000028.1:0-24832 GCA_041743525.1 Saccharimonadales bacterium (SeqCode)
ACGGCGAATACGAAGTATTGGTAATCGATTCCGGCTCAAAAGATAGTACACTGGATATCGTTAGATCTCACAAAAAGGTGCGACTCCATCAAATACCGAATTCTGAATTTGGACATGGAAAAACTAGGAATCTCGGGGCGCAACTGTCGGATAGTGAATTTGTAGTTTTCTTGACGCAGGACGCCGTCCCATCGCATGACCATTGGCTAGAGTTTATGCTTGAGCCATTTTATATAAGTAATAAGGTTGGATGCGTATTTGGTAAACAGATTCCCAGGCCGCACTGCTTCTTGACGCTCAAGCGCGAGGTGTATCAGGTATTCAAATCGTTCGGGGACGAAGGGTCGGTAATTTTGCAGCGAAAGTCCGATTTGACTGATAAGCTGGGCATAACTAACCATTTTCTTTCCGATGTTAACTCAGCTCTCCGTAAAAGCATATGGCATGAAGTACAATTTAGGGACGTAAATTACTCTGAAGATCAGGCAATGGGCATCGACATGCTGGAAGCAGGATATTTCAAAGCTTATGCACCGCTTGGTTCTGTTATGCACTCTCATGACTATCCTTTGAAAAAATATTACAAGCGAAAGTTCGACGAATATATCGGATTAAGAAAGAGTACTGGCTATGTCGCTCGTGCCGGGATAAAAGAGTTGGTTTGGGGATCTGCTAAGGCTACATTACAGGATTATGCCTATTTGCTGAGGGATAAGGAATTCACGGCAACTGAAAAAGTTCATGACTTTTTTTTGGCACCCTTTTATAACATCGCTACGCGACGAGCCATCCGTAAAGCTGCAAAAACACATGATGAATCAGAAATTGCTAAACATTCTTTAGAATATAATCAAAGGAAAAATACTTAAATGGTTTATTATTGTAAAAATTAAACAGTATAATACTTATACTTAATGCGCAAAAGATGTAAGATAGTAACATGCGCCCTAAAAAAAACGGTCGGAAAAAACCAACCGGCAACAGATATTTTAAACAATTTACCGTGGTATCACTAATAGTGATTGCAGTGATATTGATGTTTTTAGTGTATCAAGCTAAAAACAAGGTTTCGGAAGAAACATCTATAAATTATGGGCCTTCAACTACTGAAGAAAAAAATCAGTCAGAAGCACGTAAGGACAGCATTATCAGTAAGCAGGAAACAAACAGTAGGCCCAAAGCTGAAGATGGTAGAATGGTGGTAAACCCACTTTTTGTCATTGTAAATCAGGATGAAATCAGAGCGTATGTGCCAGGAACCATAGAAGATGGCGGAGAGTGTAGACTAGAATTAACCATGGGGGATAAGAAAATTACTAAAGTTGTCTCCGCTACGACGGACGGTAGAGTTACGAACTGCTATCCGTTCATGCTGGGTAACGGTGATTTTACTCAAAGTGGTATGTGGAGCGCGACGGTTACCTACTATTCGGAAACAGCGACCGGAACGACGGACTCGACTATGCTGGAGGTTAAGATATGATGGACCGAAGCAGGTTATCCAAACTATTTGCTATGCTATTCTTCGTGATAATGAGCATTGCTGTTGTGAACCCTTTCAGCTCGGTTAGTGCTAATTCGGACTTCCAGGCAGGCAATATTATTTCCGATTCGGTATTCTTTAACCCAAATACGATGTCAGCCGATGAAATACAAAGTTTTCTAAATAGCAAAGTTCCATCGTGTGACGTTAACGGCGTAAAACCATCCGGTCGTTCCGGATATCCGACACGAGCTGACTGGGGTCGCCATAAAGGTGTGCCGCCGCCATATAAATGCATCCGAGATTTTACTGATAATGTCCCTTCTGTAGCAGCCGACGCATACTGTCAATCAATCAATGGTGGTACTAAAACGGCTGCACAGATAATCAAAGACGTGACATTAGCCTGTTCGATAAATCCTCAAGCTATGCTTGTTTTAATACAAAAAGAACAAGGACTGATTGCTGATGACTGGGGCTGGCCTTATCAGTTCAAATTCGCTACCGGGTTCTGCGTGTATGATACGGTGGCACCACCAAGCTGCGCTGATACAGATGGATTTTTCAAGCAGGTATATTATGCTGCAAGAGTCCTTCAACGGTACGGTAAAGATCCCAATAAAAATTCTTTCTTCAATTTTCACCCTACCAAAATTAACCGTATCGGCTACAATCCGAACGCATCATGCGGGCATGCCGATGTGCATGTAGAAAACCAGGCTACGGCTGGGTTGTACAACTACACTCCATACCAACCGAATGCAGCTGCATTAGCTGCTTCGCCAGGCACAGAAGTGAATTGTGGTGCGTATGGTAACTTAAATTTTTACAGGTTTTTTATAAACTGGTTCGGATCGGTGCATGGAGACCTAGTTCGAACTGTAGATAATGGCACTGTATATTTAGTAAGCGGGATGACTAAATATCCCATTTCTTCCATGGTAGTTTATAACGATCTTTCTGTGATGGGTCCGTTGAGATTTGTAAAAACTAGCTATCTGGATTCTTTAACAACAGGACCAACTGTCGGAAGTATGGTCAGAAGTCCAAATGGTGGCTTGTATTTCATAAATTCAGGTATAAAGTTAGGATTCACTAACTGCGACGGCGATGTTATCGACTATGGGTATACATGTGATTCTCCATTTGTAGAGCTGTCTAGCCAGCAAATAAACAAGCTGTCGAACGGACCGGCTGTTACTAAATTAATAAAGTCGAACAACAACGGAACCATTTACTATATGCAGCAAGGTAAGAAAAGGCCTCTTACTAGTTGGAAGGATCTGACAAGTTTGAATATACCCTTGTCTTGGAATGTCTTTGGTAGTGCTAGGGTTGATACCATACCGCAGGGAGCAAATATGTTTGGGCCTACTGCTATGATCAAAAAGGCGGACAACGGAACTGTGTATATAGTTAAGAATGATTCCCAGTTGTATACACTAAATAGCTTTATTCCTATACTAGAGCTTGGAATTAACAGCAGAACCCGAACGATAAGTGACGGTGATATGAAAACATACTCTGTTGATGCGGGGTTATTGCGAAATAAGGTGCGCTGCAATAATAAGAATTATGTGGGTACCAATGGTAAGGTACACCTTGTTTCTGAAGAAACTATGACTGCTTATGGGTACGTCCCTCATGACTTCCTAGAAGTAGGTTCGGCTTTCTGCAGCAATCTAACCGTAAACCAAAAAGGCTTAACTAGATACGTACGCACCGATGATGGCAGTATCTTTTATGTCGATACTGGAACAAAAAGAGCTTTCACTAGCTTTACTACATATCTGAATCACGGTGGAACGGCCAATAATACAGTAGCTGTATCAGATCACTTCGCAACTGGCCTCATATCGGGCGCGAACATACCGAACAATCCATAGTAATTTTGATTTTTTGACCTTACGTATGTTAGAGAAAATAAATAATACTTATGCAAAAATAACACCTCTCTGGTTTTTTTTATTTGTAATCTCGCTATTTGGGCCGTTATTTGTATTTATTACTCCCCCTTTTCAAGGGGCTGACGAGCCTGTTCACTTTATGCGCGCTTACCAGATTTCTAAAGCTAATTTCGTAATTGATGACATTAATGGGAATGTCGGGGGTTTTCTTCCTGCTGCTATCAGAGAAACTCTTGATATTACTAATAAGCCGGCTATAGAATTTTATCCTCAATTGAAATACGACGGTCAGAAAACGTTAAAAGCATTCGGTATAAATAAAGACCCTGCCGACCAGCAGAATTACTCCTTTCCTTCTACTGCAGTTTATTCGCCTGCTGCATATATATCCTCTAGCTTGGGAATCTTTATAATGCGGTTATTCGACTTTCCACCTATTGCTTCCCTGTACATAGCAAGAATAATGAACTTGTTGACTTGGACCGTTCTGTTGGGTGCTGCAATAAATTTCATGCCTAGGAAGAAATGGGCGCTGGTTTTTGTTGGCCTGCTTCCTATGTCGCTTTTCCAAGCCTCCACGGTCAATGCTGATGCAATTGCCGTAGGTAGCGGTATTTTATTTGTCGCATATATATTGCATATCAAAGACGCCAAAAGACAGATCAAGGCACTTGACTGGTTATTTTTGATTGTCCTCGGTGTATTAATGGCATTAGCCAAGCAGGTGATGTTCGTATTGCTACCCTTGGTATTTCTACTTCCTGCTGCAAGGAATGTCCGATCGCAACTATACAGTCTTAATGTAGTATTGATTCCAATAATCGCTTTATTGGGCTGGTTTACTATAATAAGCCATATTGATTTAAGTCAGCACCTTGGAGAGAGTATTATTCCTAAGTCGCAATTGGAATTCGTGATGGCAAACCCCCATAGCTATATTAATGTTCTATGGAATACGACTTTTTACACTTGGGGCGATGGAGTGACGAGATCGCTGATCGGAACGTTCGGCTGGGCGGATGCACCTTTATCCGAATTAATTACGACTTTCGGATACATTTCATTGTTCGCGTTGTTGTTCGTAGGAGTAAAAAAAGATTCTATCGAATGGCTTAAGCCTAAAGAAAAAATACTAGTGCTTATTGTTGCCTTGACTATGTGGATTGCAATCTGTACTTCTTTATATTTGTACTACACTCCGGTTGGTTTCAAGATTGTGTATGGTTTGCAGGGCAGATACTTCATACCTTTGCTGGTGCTATTGATTCCACTTCTGTACGGCAACTGGATAAAGACTAAAGATGTCTATTATAAGAGAATTGCCATATATAGTCCGCTTATACTGCTTTTATCAAGCAGTATAGTGATATATGCCAGGTATTACATCAATAACGTTTGACACTGAATGTATAATAAACTTTTTGATAATCAAATGAGATATCTCATTTGATTTGATACAGTCGCGTTCTATTTAGCAGGCCACGGCGGTATCAGATATTTTGATAATATAAGGAATTAGACTAGAATTACTTCAGAGTGAGCAAAAATTATAAAGACACGTATGTGATTGTTCCGGTATACAACGAGGCCAAAGTAGTTGGCGATGTGATTAAAACGGTCAGCGCCCATTTCGAGAACGTCGTGTGTGTCAACGACGGCAGTAGGGATACCAGCGCCCAGGTTATTGCCGATAGTGGAGGAATTCTCGTAAATCATCCGATTAACCTGGGGGCGGGGGCGGCTACGCAGACCGGTATAGATTTTGCATTGCAGGATAAAAAGGCTCGATTTTTCGTGACTATAGACGCCGATGGTCAGCATGCTGTTGAAGATGCTATTGCAATGCTTGACCGAATTAAGAAAGACGATTTAGATATTGTGCTCGGATCGCGGTTCTTGGGCAATGTACATAACATTTCGCCGATAAAGCGGGTTTTTCTCCGAGCGGCAGCTGTTTTCTCCGGAAAAACTACGGGCGTGGAGCTGACAGATCCTCATATTGGACTAAGGGTTTTTAATAGAAAATTTGCCGAAAATCTCAAACTGACGCTTCCGGATTTTACGCACGCCTCCGAGTTAGTCCATCGTATAGGGGAGGGTAATTATAAATACGTCGAGCTTCCGGTAACAGTTACCTATAGTGACTATTCTAAAGCAAAAGGACAGCCGATGCTCAATGCGGTAAATATAGCGATTGATCTGATGTTTCACAGGATATCCAAGCGATGATACTGATACAGGCGCTTCTGGTTGCAGGGTTTACTATCTTCTTATTCCGCGTTATGGCTAACCCGAACAGCTACCAGTTGCGGGCATGGACGAAAATTCTGACCATCATATTTGTCGTAGTCGCAATTGTTATCGTATTGTTTCCAGAATACTCAAATTCGCTGGCTCGTTTCGTAGGAGTTACTCGTGGAGCAGACCTGCTTCTGTACTTGCTGACGCTTTCGTTCATATATGTGATTTTTAACCTATACATGCAGGAAAAGAGGCTGCAGAAACGCATAGTCTTACTCGCCCGCAAACTAGCAATTATCGAAGCCAACGAAGCTCAAAATTCTAAAAAACATGATAAATGATCCATTGGGTCGCATATTTGCAAAACCCGTAGTCCGATATCTCTTCTCCGGCGGCTCGGCGTTTCTGACAGAGTACGCAGTATTCCTAGTACTATTCAGCGGACTTAGTGTCTGGTTGTATGCCGCAAATTCGCTAAGCTTCTTTGCCGGCCTGATCGTGAGCTTCACATTGAACCGCAGCTGGACATTCAAGCAGGATAATTTCAAACGTTCCGCCCGTCAGCAGATGACGATGTATGCTCTTATGGCAGCCTTTAATCTAGCCGCCATAAACGTGTTGATTGGCCTTCTAGATCATCTGGGCTTGGATCCCAGAATTGGCAAAATAGTCGTTATGGTAGCTGTAGCCGCTTGGAACTTTGTGATCTTCCGTTCGATTGTATTCGTGAAGAAATAAACTTACACAATACTCAGCAAATAATGACCATACCCGGACTTCTTCAAAGGTTCGGCAATATCCTCCAGCTCTTCGCGGCTGATGAAGCCCTGGCGGTAAGCTATTTCCTCGATGCATCCGACCTTTATGCCTTGGCGTTTTTCGATGACTCGAATAAATTCGCTGGCGTCGTTCATGGATTCGAAGGTACCAGTATCTAACCAGGCTGAGCCGCGGTCCATGATCTGGACTTTCAGCTTGCCTCGCTTGAGATACTCTTCGTTCACTGTCGTAATCTCCAATTCACCGCGGTCGCTCGGGCGAATATTCCGGGCGATCTCCACGACGTCATTGTCATAAAAGTATAATCCAACCACCGCATAGCTTGATTTGGGGTTAGCCGGTTTTTCTTCGATGGAAACCGCTGTTCGGCTAGAGTCGAATTCTACGACTCCGTAGCGCTCAGGGTCGGACACCTGGTATGCGAATACTATGCCGCCTTCGGGGTCGGTGCAGGTCTGTAAGCTGTCGCCGAAATCTTGTCCGTAGAATATGTTGTCGCCAAGTATCAACGCAACTTTGTCGGTACCGATGAACTCTTCGCCAATCAGAAACGCCTGAGCTAGACCTTCAGGCTTGGGTTGAACAGCGTACTGTAATTCGATGCCGAGCTCGCTACCGTCGCCCAACAACCGCTGGAATTGCTCCTGATCCTGCGGCGTAGTGATAATAAGTATCTCGCGAATGCCAGCCATCATGAGGGTGCTGAGCGGGTAATATATCATCGGCTTGTCATAGATCGGCATGATCTGCTTAGAAATGCCTTTGGTGATAGGATATAGTCGCGTTCCGGATCCGCCGGCTAAAATAATTCCTTTCATAAAATCTGATTCTCCTTGTTTAGGTAGCTGCGTAGGTTTTCGTGCCAATCTCGCGGGCTGTAACCGGTAGCTTCGATTTTGCTCAGGTCGAGCGTGCTGTTGAGCGGCCTTGGTGCGGCTTCAGGCTTTGATTCGAAGTACTCGGCAGTCGTAGTGTCTGTAACCGTCAGGTCGCTGCGCCCCAGATTTTCGAAGATGGTACGTGTTACGTCTGCCCACGAGGCCGGTTCCCCTGAATCACTTACATTATATATACCATAAGCACACCCTTTAGTTAACAAATGATGTATGGCTTCGACTAGCGTGCCAGTAAACGTCAGGCGTCCAATTTGATCAGCTACGACTGTCGGTGAGATGTCTTTTTCTGCCAAACCAGCCATTGTTTGGACGAAGTTCTTACCTTCGCCAATGACCCAACTAGTGCGCAGAATGTAGTGCTTTGGAGCCAGTGAGGCCGCAATATCTCCGGCAGCTTTGGTAGCGCCGTAGACGCTGAGCGGCGACAGGGCTTCGGTTTCTGAATGCGTTTGTTGTGTTCCGTCAAAAACGTAATCAGTCGAAATATGGACGAGGGTAATGTCGTGCCGGGCAGCAGCTCTAGCCAGGTTAGCGACGCCGGTAGCATTGACTGCCCAGGCCGCTTTTCGGCCGTCGGGGGTTTCGGCTCCGTCGACGTTAGTATAGGCGGCGGCGTTCAAAACGGTACGCACTCCTGTCCAGTCAAACTGGTTCACTTCTTCGGGGCTGGTTATGTCCAGTTCGCCACTGTCGACGGCTCGGGCTGCAGGGTACTGTTGCTGCAAAGCTTTGCCGAGTTGGCCATTTGAACCGATTATGAGTAGATTTGCGTCATCTATCATTTAAAACTCCAATGGGGTTACATCTTGTAATAACGGATGGGCCAAGTCTTTGTCGGACACGATGGCCTGGTCTTGCGGGATTGGCCACGGCATAGCGATTGCCGGATCGAACAGATTGACGAATGAATACGGTGCGTCCGCCGACCAGTGGTCGTTGACCAGATAAGTGTAGGTTAGGTTTGGTTCGAGCGTCTGATAGCCGTTGGCGACGCCGCGGGGCACGAAGACGGCTTTTCCGGGGTGTATCTCGATGGTCAGTTTACGCCCGAAGCTATCGCCTTTGCGCAGATCTACCCAGGCGCCAAAAACCCGGCCGTTCGCAACAGAGATAAACTTTTCCCACGGTTCGGCATGCAGTCCACGCGTAACGCCGACCTCTTCGTTGTACGAAAAGTTATTCTGAACAATTTCGAAGCGAGGTAGGCCGAGTGCTTCTAACTTTTCCCGCTGATAATTTTCTTTGAACCAGCCGCGGCTATCGCCGTGCACTACAAGATCGATTTCGTATAAACCCGGAATAATAGTTTCGGTCACTTTAAGGTCGTTGCTCTGGCTCGGGTTAAATGTCATTTGTAGTGCTCCCTTAGTGGCCCTGCGCCTTGTATTTGGCTTCGGTGGCGTCTTTCTGTGGTTTCCACCAGGCTTCGTTAGCGGCGTACCAGTCTATGGTCGCCTGCAGCCCTTCGCGGAAATTGGTGTATTTCGGCGTCCAACCGAGTTCGTCGCGGAGTTTGCTAGCGTCGATGGCATAGCGCAGGTCATGGCCTGGGCGGTCTTTGACGTGTTCCAGCCAGCTTTCGTCCTTGTCCATAAGCTCCAGGATCATATGGAAGACGTCGACGTTGTTCATCTCGCCGTCAGCGCCGATAAGGTATGTCTCGCCGATTCGGCCGTCTTCGATGATGCGGTGCACGGCGGAGTTATGGTCGTCGACATGGATCCAGTCACGGATATTCTCTCCCTTGCCGTACAGTTTGAGCTTTTCGCCGCTTAAGATGTTGGTAATCTGGCGCGGGATCATCTTTTCGACATGCTGGTAAGGTCCGTAATTGTTTGAGCAGTTACTAATGGTAGCCTGAACGCCGAAGCTGCGGACCCATGCGCGAACCAACAGGTCAGATCCGGCTTTGGTGCTGGAATAGGGGCTTGATGGGTTGTAAGGAGTTTCCGGTGTGAATTTGGCCGGGTCGTCCAGTTCCAGGTCGCCGTAAACTTCGTCGGTGGATATATGATGCAGGCGCTTGCCGTGCTTTCGGACGGCTTCCAGTATACGGAACGTACCAATGATGTTGGTTTCTATGAACGGATAGGGGTTCTGTAGAGAATTGTCGTTGTGCGATTCTGCAGCGAAGTGGACGACAATGTCGGTTTCAGCTACCAATTGGTCGAGAAGTTCGGGATCGCAGATATCTCCGGTTACGAACTGGATCTGGTCAAGTACGCTTGTTAGATTTTCGGCATTGCCAGCATAGGTTAATTTGTCGATGACGGTAACTTGAAAGTCCGGGCAGTTTTGTAGAGTGTAGTGTACGAAGTTCGCCCCGATGAACCCCGCGCCTCCTGTAATAAGCATCTTAGTCATGACAATATCGTATATCCTCTGCACTATTCTGTCTGTTGTAGTTTGTAAAAACCGCAACAAGTATAAGTATTACAACAGTTCACCGCCGATTATTTGTAACCGTCGGGATTGCCGGATTGCCAGCGCCAGGTATCCTGGCAGGCATCTTCGATCGATTTTTCGGCTTTCCATTCAAGCTGAGAGACTGCTTTCGAGACATCTGCATAGCAGCTGGCGATATCACCGGGCCGACGATCCGCGATCGTGAGCGGCAATTGTTTGCCGCAGGCTGATTCAAAGGCATGTATTAGTTCCAGAACAGAAGTTCCTTGACCGGTTCCGAGATTGTAAGCTTCGGCGGTTCCAGGGGTCGGCAAGTGTTCCAGCGCCGCCACATGACCTTTGGCAAGGTCGGTGACATGAATGTAGTCGCGTACCCCGGTGCCGTCTGGTGTTTCGTAGTCATTTCCAAAAACCCTGATGGTGTCGAGCTTACCAACGGCAACTTGCGCTACGAATGGTAAAAGATTATTCGGGATGCCGTTCGGGTCTTCGCCGATAAGGCCGCTCTCGTGCGCGCCGATTGGATTGAAGTAACGCAGAATACTGACTTGCCAGTCCTTGTTCGCCACTACAATGTCGCGCAGGATCTGTTCGATCATATATTTGGTCTGACCGTAAGGATTCGTAATGCCGACACCTGTTTGGCTCGATTCTTTTAGGGGGAGTTCTTCGGGTGTTCCGTAGACGGTGGCAGACGAGCTGAATATCAGTTTGCCAACGCCGTGTTCCTGCATGATGTCGCAGAGGTTTAGCGTGGATACGATGTTATTCCGGTAGTAGTCGATAGGTCTGCTGACCGATTCGCCGACAGCTTTGTAGCCGGCGAAGTGTATAACAGCATCAATTTTATGATTCTCGAAAACTGTGGCTAGTGCTTGTTTGTCACAGAGGTCGAGCTGCATGAAGTCAAATGGCTTGCCAGAGATTTCGCGGACGCGTCGTAGTGATTCTTCGGAACTGTTGCTGAGGTTGTCGATCGCAACAACACCGTGACCTTTTGCCAGCAGCTCAATAATCGTGTGGCTGCCGATATAACCCGCGCCACCAGTTACGAGTACGTTCATTAGTTCGCTTCGATCAGAGTTGTTACTTTTGTAACCAGCTCATCCAGTTCTTCCTGTGTCTGGGCTTCGGCATTCAGTCGCAGGACCGGTTCGGTGTTACTGGCCCGTACGTTAATCCAATTTCCATTATTAAATGTCAGACTTAAGCCATCGAGATAATCGGCCTGTGCGTCAGAAAACTCTGTCTCGAGCCTGTTCAGGGCTCCGTCTTTATCAGAAACTTCAAAGTTAGTTTCGGTAAGAGAAGCATATCGGTGGTATTCATCGACAAGTTCAGATAGCTTTTTGCCTGATTCCTGAAGGGCTACAACAACCATGAGCGCGCCAAGCAAGCCCGAGTCTGCATAGTAATTTTCTTTGAAAAAAAGATGACCAGTCGTTTCGCCGCCGAATGGAGCTCCGCGGTCGCGCATGACTTTTCCGATGCTGACGCGGCCTGCTTTTGTTCGGAAGGGTTTGCCGCCCCATTCTTCTATTAGTTCGCGGGTCGCGAGACTTGTCCTGACTTCGTGTACAATTTCACCGCCTGGGTATTTCTGCAGGTAATACTTTGCAATGATACTGATAAGATCGCTGCCACTAACGGGCCGGCCTAGGTCATCGACGAAACCAGCACGATCTCCGTCTCCGTCAAAGGCTATACCAAAATCGAGATCATCTGCCTTAACCGCTTCTATTAAGTCAGCAAGGTTCTCTGGTTTTTGAGGGTTGGCTTCATGATTCGGGAAAGTGCCATCTAGATCAAAATACATCTCTTTAACTTCGAAAGGTACATAGGGCTCCAGTTCGGGGAATATTTTTCCAGCCATGCCATTACCGGCGTCAACAGCTATTCTATACGGCTTAAATTCAAAAGGTATGAAGTTTAGGCAATGTTGTATCCAGTCTTCGACAATGTCTTTCTGGATAATTTTACCTCTGACGTCTGCGAGACTAATCTGATCGTCGGATAAGACCTTGTCGCGTATTGCATCCAGGCCGGAGTCTAGTCCTACTGGAATAACCTGATCGCGGTACAACTTAACTCCATTATATTCACCCGGATTATGACTGGCGGTAATCATGGCCGCTCCCGCAAGATTGTATTTGCCGACAGCGAAGTAGCTCATGTCACTTGTAACTTGTCCAATATCCCAGACATCGCGACCTTGGGAAATTAAACCCTCGATGAGGGCGTCTGCGAGCTCTGCGGAATCAGGGCGCATGTCACGACCGACTGCAACTGGACCTTGGGCTGGCAGCCATTCGGCAAAAGCCTGGCCGACCCGGCCTGACACTGCTGCATTCAGTTCGCTACCGACTTTGCCGCGGATGTCATATGCTTTGAAAATGTTGGATATATCTTGCATGGTAGTATCTCCCTATTATAACACATAAAATATGATAATACAATATACTTTTTGAACTGCTATTGTGAATTTACTATTCCATCATACACTGTAAACAAAAAGTGCGACGACAAGGAATAAGGCAAATATCTCAGAAGATATCCATAAAATTTAATTGCAAATAACAAAAAATTGCGTAATTGTACTTTGTGTACTATTATTATCCTAATAAACAATAATGAAAGGTATATATGCACACTTTTCGTAAGATTGAATCAGCAGGTTTAGTTATGGCATCGGTCGCAGCATTTACCACTGGGTGCGGATCAAACGAATCAGCCGAATTGGCGCCGACAACTGCGCCGCAGGAGCATGGCGACATTTTTACAGAAAGAAATTCTTCGGAATTTTTTAACGGCGAATTGCCCGCGTACGAGGGGTTGGATGCGACCGCAGCACTAGTTGACGAATCTAACGCAGAATTGCTGATCACATCTGACGAAAAAGTTGGAAGAATCATAATCAAAATTGTGTGCAATCAGGATGATTCCGGAGTTGTAACCGTAGACAACACTAACCCTATTGAGGGCTTTCATGGTAAGTCAAAAATTACAGTAGATTTTGATGGTTCTGATAATGAGATGTGCAATGAAGGCAAAATCCAAAAAGACGGTGTAATTGATTATCTAGAAAAATAAATATAGCATCTCCCAATTGCTGGCAATTGCTCTGCGATTGCGCTCATACGGTACAATAGAGAAATGACAAAACAGGATTCTACGAAAGCAGCCCGTGAGGCTGCGGCTCTTAAACTGAAAGCTAAGCCGGAGCAAGAGGATTTTGCTCATAAGTATACCGAAGAAGGCAGCGGCAAGATCGGCGGTAAGCTTATTGCCAATTATTTTCGTAACGTCGAGAAGCTTGTAAGTGAGAGTGGCGTCAGTAAGCTCGGTCCGACCAAAGCCATAGAAATTGGCTGCGGTGAGGGCTTTTCCACGAAGCGGCTTGCAGAATTCTTGCCGCCAAGCATAGAACTTGAAGCTTCCGAATACGTCGGACATCAGATTCCGGCCGCTCAAAAGAATAATCCGGGTATGCGAATTACCGAAGAGAGCGTCTATGATTTGACGCACGACAGTGACACGTTCGACTTGGTATTTTTACTGGAAGTCCTAGAGCATCTTGATTATCCGGATGCCGGACTTATAGAGCTAAAGCGTGTAACGAAGCCGGGCGGATACATAGTGCTTGGCGTACCAAGGGAACCGATCTGGTGCGGCCTTAACATGACCCGGGGCAAATATCTAAAGAGTCTAGGAAATACGCCCGGACATCTGAATCACTGGTCTACTCGGAACGTCAAAAAATATGTCGAAAAACATTTTGGCCCGGTTATATCTGTTAAGACACCGTTGCCATGGACTTTGCTGCTTGCCAAAAAATCCGATTAAAGATTAGACAGGTGCTGAGCGCCCTAAATATCGCAAGCCGTTGCTACCGTATAGTTAATCCGTAGATTTAGGCTTACTATTCCGGTTTTTATTCTGACGCTTTTGGACGTAACGGGTTAATTGCTTTACTATGTTTTCGCGAAAATGAAACGCGTTGAACTTGTGTGAACTGCGGATTATTTTTTGATTGTTATACGTGGTCGGGTCGAATGCTGCAAGAACTTCCGCTAGACTCTCGGCAGTCTGTTCCTCGAAGAATTCTCCGGTAATGCCCGGCGTCACGTAGTCTAGGGCCCCGCCTTTTTTATAGGCGATGACTGGCGTACCAGAAGCTAATGCCTCCACTGCCACGATGCCAAAATCATCGATGCCAGGAAAGAGAAAGGCATTGGCCGACTGGAAATGATACAGCAGTTCCTTGTCGCTGACGTTCGTAAGGAAGCGAATGGTTGGGCCGGCCATTTGTATGAGTCGTTCGTGGTCGGGACCTTTGCCGATAACTTTGAGCGGTACTCTTGCCAGGTTACAGGCTTCAATGGCCAGGTCGAACCTTTTATACGGCGTTTGGCGACCGGCTATGACAAAACCATAGCGGGGCAAGGGTTTTTCGAGCGCAAAACGCTCGACTTGTACTGGCGGGAAAACGACGTCGGATTTACGGTTGTAGTAGTTTTTGATGTCATTTTTTGTATGTGTTGAATTTGCAATCATGTAGTGTGGTTTTTGAGCGGCTTTGTAATCCCATTTTCGCAGCGGAGACGCCAATATTCGCAGGCCGTGTCGCGCCAACGGGTCCAACGGCCCAAATCCCGGATGTTCCATGTAAGCGTCGTACCGACTCCAATAGTAGTGCGTGGGTGCATGGCAATAGTTCACGTGCAGCGTACTTTCGGGGACGGTGATAGCCTTGGCTTCGGCGCCGGAACTGCTGATGACTAAGTCATAACCTTCGAGGTTGAGCCGGGGAAACCACCAGATACGAAGCAGGGGCAAGAATTTTCGGAGCTTCGAGAACGGCCAATACTGCAGAACGCCTGTTTTTACTTTTCCGTCGAGCCGGTTGCGCCATTCCTTGGTTGAATAAGACGTATAAATAGGTGCATCAGGAAACATCTTGTGCAGTTCTTCGACAACCCGCTCGCCACCGCCACCTAACAGCCAGTCATGAACGATGGCAACTTTCATGTCTTTGAAAGCGGACATGTTCAGTTTTTTTGGTGGGGCTGGTCGTTTTTTCATAATTGGCGCATAAAATTTGATTTATAAACTGCTCAGTTTCGGGCTGCTCGCGGAACATTGCAGTTCTGGTTTGCTGCTCGCTACCTATGTATTGTAGCCATGCGAGGCAAAATCCGCCACAACCTTAATGATGTGCAATTGTCGATGGTACGAAAGAGTCGGGCTACTGGGCGCCGCGCTGAGCGAGTACGGCCTTGACGGTCTTAGCTAGAATCGTCAGATCTAGCCAGAAACTCCAGTTCTGTACATAATAAATGTCTAGCTTGCGACGTTCGTCGAAGCTGATGTTCTTGCGTCCGGAGACTTGTGCCAAGCCGGTAATTCCTGACTTTACCGAAAGTATGGTGTGTCGCTTTTCGTATTGTGACAAATCACGAGGAACTAACGCTCGTGGCCCTACCAGGCTGATGTCTCCCCGTAGGACATTGAATATCTGAGGCAATTCGTCTAAGCTGCTGGACCGCAGGAATCTGCCGAGAGACGTAATGCGCGGATCGTTTGGCAAAAAATCACCATTTTTGCGGTACTCTATCGCCAGCTCGGGCTTACCCATTTTTGCAAAAGCTTCTTCGGGTAGCAGGCCGTTGTACGAGTTGTTCATGGTGCGGAACTTATAGACGCTGAACTCATGGTTGTACCGCGTTAAGCGGGTCTGACGCAGAAATACCGGGCCGCCGTCAGATAGTTTTACGGCGATAGCTATCACAAGCATCAATGGTGCGCTGATAATTAGGGCGAGCAATCCGGCAAAAGTATCAAATAGACGCTTTACGACACTCCCCCAGCCAATCAGGGCGGTCTGATGTACGGCGATGACCGGCAGTGAACCCCTGAATAATTCCACATCTATGTTGCCCACGAATAATTCAGTGTTACCGGGTACGAATCGGTAGGCTACATGATGGGTTTGAGCATACTCCAAAATATCGCGGTTGCGGGCTTCGTCGGCGTATAGTTCAGTTTGAATTATAGTGTGTACCGGCTCGGTTATAGCCTCCAGCGCATATTGAAATTGACCGTACAGTGCGACGTCGTTCCGATGTTCACCGAGCGCGAATTTGGTGCCAACGACTCCCAAGATTCTGTATCCGGATTGGCGGCTGTTTAGGAGTTGGTCTACAAGTTCGGCGGTCATGGCTGTATTGCCGACGATAACGACGTTGTTGAGCCCGACTTTATAGGCAAACAGCCCGGTACGGATAAAACGGGCCAGATTGCGGAAAATTATCAGGAGCAGGAAGCCAAGTGCAAAACCGTATATCGGTACCAGTTTAGCGGGGAATAGTGGCTCCAGGAAGAAAAAGTCTATGAAGATCACAAATGTCAGGCCAATGAAGCTTCCCATCAGCAATCGGCTGAACTCAACAAAGCGTTTTTCGTAGATATTACTGGAATATAGACCTATCAGCGCAAAAATAAGAATCCAGAACGGAAGAACGACCAAAAAGATGTTCAGATATGTGGCGGCCGGTACGGGGTTGGCGACCGGAATGTCGCTCAAGGGACCGCGGAGCACGAAAGCGGCGGTAAAAGCGGCAATCAGGGCCAGGAAGTCACCGAAGACCAGAAAGATTGTATAGACCAGTGATGCGTTATTTTTCATGATGGATAGCGTCCGGCGCTATATACTAGATTGTAGCACTTATGATAAAGCTTAAAACATCAATTGCCCGATACATGGCCATGATAGCGGCGGCGGTCGTTATATTGATACCGTTCCATGCGTTTTTAACAGTGTGGCTGGCAGACGGTTTTGGAGGATATACGGCACTTCGTTTGTGGAAAGAATATCTGTTGGCGCTGCTGTTCGCGGGCGGTCTGTATTTGCTCTGGGTAGATAGGAGCGAAAACGACGCGGTTCGTAAAAATCCTCTGTTCCTGCTGATTTTGGCGTACGGAGCCTTGCTGTTGGTTTCCGGAGCGGTTGCTGTAGCCAGAGAAACGGTAAGTCCTTTGGCCTACGCGTATGGATTATTGCAAAACGGGCGTTTTTTGGTGTTTTTCGTCGCAGTGTGGCTGGCGGTTCGTTATGGAGGGAATACGCTCAGTCGCTGGAAGCATTTTGTTTTATGGCCGGCTGCTGTCGTCGTGATATTTGCGCTGCTGCAGTACTTTGTGTTTCCGATTAATCTTTTGGAGCGGTTCGGCTACGGACCCGAGACTATTCCGGCAGTATCGACGATAGACGATAAAGAGGCGTATCAGCGGGTCCAGTCGACGCTTCGGGGTGCAAACCCGCTTGGTGCGTACCTCGTCGTTATAATCTCGGTTCTGGCGGTTTCAGTTGCTTCGCGGTGGCGTCGGACGAGCCGCTGGCACGTCGCGCTACTTGCATTGAGCTTCGTGGCTCTAGCGCTGACGTTTTCGAGGAGTGCCTGGATCGGCGTGTTGGCGGCACTTGGATGTATCATCTGGCTGGCGGTACAGAAAAACTTTTCAAAGCGGCTGATTGCAGGCGTGTTAGCTGGATTTGTGATCGCTTTTGGGACGTCGGTTTACCTGCTGCGCGATAACGACACATTCCAAAATGCTTTCTTTCATACCGACGAAAACTCTCAGTCCGAAATAAGCTCCAACACTGGCAGATTTAATGCCCTGAGCCAAGGAGTCAGGGATATTGCTAACGAGCCTCTTGGGCGTGGAACCGGAACTGCTGGGCCGGCATCTTTTTATAATACCGGCAAGCAGCCACGGATCGCTGAAAATTATTACATGCAAATCGGTCAGGAAGTTGGGTGGCTTGGGATTGGACTGTTCGTAGCTATCAATGTATATGTCGGTAAGCTTTTGTGGCGGGCGCGTCAGAATGATCTGGCGATGGCGCTGCTGGCGAGTCTGATCGGGCTGACGCTTGTCAATATGTTGTCGCATGCTTGGGCCGACGACACGTTAGCCTATCTGTGGTGGGGGTTAGCCGGGATCATGGCGGCTTATCCCGTTGCCGACCATAAACGCCAAACCAGGAAAGCTGAAGCCGTTGATTAGGCTTGATAACAAAAACCGGCTGATACAGCTCGCAGAGTATCTGTTCGGCGGCGGTCTGTGGTTTGTAAGCGGATATATTATTTTTGCTATTTGTTATAGCATTCTCGGCTGGACGTGGTGGCAGGCGAAATTGCTGGCCGACGTCGTTGGGCTGACCCTGAATTATATGGTGCAGCGATATCTGACATTTAACACGAAAAAACTGTATAAACATGAAGGCCAAAACCGCGGACGCTATATTTTGTTGTCGGGAATTAACATCGTGCTCGATTACCTGATAGTCGGAGCACTGCACGCCGTGGGCATAACTCCATATATCGGCATGTTCGTGGCCGCCGGAGTCTTTACAGTCTGGAACTACTTTTGGTACCGGTGGTGGGTATTTAAACCGCAATAAATACGAATCAAATCATCCAAGCTTTACCATTAAAAAGAACGATGTACTAACAAAGTGTATTATGATATAAGCATGAGCAATGAAACGACAGTCCGGCCAACAAAAAAACAACGTGAATTACTGGATTTTATAGAACAGTTTATCGGACAGCACGGCTATAGTCCAAGCTACCGCGAAGTCATGAACGGCATGGATTACACCTCTGTTGCAACCGTCTCTTTACACATCAACAGTCTCATCAAACGAGGCCATCTTCGAAAACGCGATCGTTCGGCGCGGTCTTTGGAAGTTGTGAAGACCGGCCAGCTTGATAATGTATCTGAAATCGAGGATTTAGATGCGTCACATGAAAAAGGCGAGCAATGGTTGTTGGACCGCATAGAATCCACGTTCGAAAAAGCCGAAAGTATGGTGCACGCTCCCGATGATCTGGTAGATGAACTGGCTGTTCTGGTCAGTAGTTTACGAGTTTTAGGTCTGAAGCCCGACGCTGACGCATATATGCCGAGACTGGAAGTTCTGGTTAGGAGAACCGGATAGTACTCTATGGATGATTTAGAAAATACGCCATCAAACTCGGGCGGCAGACCTACGAAGAAAAGCCGGAAGATTATCAGGAACATAATCGGCTTGATATTTGTAGCGCTACTCGTCGGTAGTGGACTATATGCTTATATGTTTTTCCTGGCCGATACGGAACCGAGCATTTCCAGCAGTCCTGGTTCCACGAGGATCTATACAGCGCCAACGGAGCCGGTCAAAAGATTTGATGAACCGGCGTTCACATTCGAATTGCCAACCGATTGGAAAAAGAGCGAACGCGAGAATGTTGTTTTTACCAATCACCGATATCAAAGCACAAAAGAAAATACCGCCAATCGCTTCCTGACGATATATATAGACAATGTGCCGCTCGGAAAAGCGGTGAACAAGGTCGTGGCCATCAAAGCTAATGGCTCGATGCTCACTCATGGTGAAGTATCAGACCACTGTTCGGATTTCCCGGAATATAAGCAGGCCGGTCAGAAGCTGAGCATTCCTATGAAGCGGGACGGAGTGGATTTCTTATGCGATGGTGATGCGTGGACCCGTAACGTAGCTGGAACAAGTTCAGTAGAATCGGTGAATAGTGTCCGTCTGAATGGAACGAAGAATGGTGAACGTACCCTTTTCTTTACCTACGAAGATAACGGCAACATGCCGAATTACGATATCTTCTACGACTTTTTGAAAAGTTTCTCTGTTAAGTAGCCGTAATGTTTATATGGTTAGTTTTTGGTAAATAATACTATATGTAGCGTAGGCTGGTGGTGGTAAACTACTAATACTTAAAAACATATGAGCTGGAAACAGGTGAAAATCCTGTACTGTGCCGCAACGGTAATCCCACATGAGAAAAACCCTAAAGGATTTTTCTCATCGCGCCGGACGTCGGAATAAATCCGTCGTTCGGGCTGCTCTTTTCCATTCGGAATCGAGGGGCGAAAGTCCGATCAGCTCCTTAAGAAGTCTCCCGAGCAGGAGCGTGCATTGCCGTGACGGCAGAGTTCCGCGACCCGCTCATAAGGGGCGGAGGGTATCATGGCCGGAACAGCCGAACTGCAACCTACTTTAACTACGGACACTTACATGTTCGTAGATTCAATACCGGAAATTGCCCAAGCCCGCCTTCAGGAAAGAACCCGGGCGGAACTACTCCTAGCTGGAAGGCGCAGCCAAGCAAACTCCGGCAGCGCAGAAATCGATTTACCACTCCCGGTAGACGCGTTGTCGACTGCCAACAAAGTACTTGCAGCGGCCGGTAAATTTGGAACAGACAGCCCGGAGCATAGCGAGCTGTACGAAGGCTTGGTACTGGACTGTCAACGGCTGGTAGGTGAATGGTACCGGAAAAAGAAACCCGAATACTTTTCGCCAATCCGCCATACTTTTGACGCAGAAACTCAGGATTTTTATTCACATGGATTGTCTATACGACAGATGACCGAAAACGCCCTGACGCCCATCGGCGACAATCCTGAAGAAGAGGCGCGAAGAATAAATGAGCGGGTAGAAGATGCGACGCCGAACATACTACGAAAACTGGGCTGCATAGCTATGGGAACTGACACGATCCGGACCATTTCCGAATGTACCGACAAGGCGCTTAACGATTATAAGTCCGACATGAAAGCACGACGCGTTCACAGAGGTTATAGGGGTTATGTGCCTGAAATAGAAAAGGCCATGATTCGTGACATACGACTTGACCCAGTTACCGGAGACCGATACGAGGAACAGCTCGCAGTATCGGGAATTTATATCAATCACGAAATCATTTTAAAGACATTAGAAAGAAGAGGAGTCGACGCTGGCGACATTGATAAAACCAAGCTACACGGCTCCCAGCTTCTAGTAACAGATGGTCTGCTTGATTTTATGCGCGAACTTGACAGGACGGCAAGCGAAGAGTGGTGTGTAAACATTTTTATGGGTGAAGTCGTACCTAAAGGGTTTGTGAAAAACTATGAGACATTTAGGGGCCAGGCGCTGCAGCGGCAAACCGAGTTAACGGAGCTTGCAGAAACGGTCACGACATTTATATTGAATTTAGCAGACGAAAACTACGACCCCAGGCGTGCCCCGGCTCGAGTAGAGGCGTTCGTCAAAAAGAAACTGCTGAAAATTGCCAAGACGGATACAAGTGTCGCTATCCAGATGTTCGATAGAGATACGGCTATAGGTCTGCGGCAGGTAGCATATCTGGAGTCTATCGGTCAGTACGGGCAGGCTTTTGAAGAGATGGACCGCGTAGAAGAAATGGCGCCGGGTGGCGGATTTTGCGGGGCAGGGAGTTGTGGACTTGAAAGTGTAGACATCATGAGCGATTCAGGAAGGAATCTTGCAAAAAAACTGAACGCTTCTTCTGGTGATACGATTCTCAAAGATACTGAAAGGTCCTGTAAGTGCGGTAGCAAAACCATTGTGTATGCCTTCAATAAAAAGAAAGTGAATAAATACTGCGAATCATGCGGATCTTCCGAGTCAAAAGTGACTTCGTCCGGAGTATAATAAAACTATGATAAATGACGAAGATTTCGATCCGTATGCCGAGATGGTAAAAGAAAAATCACCGGAACTATTTTGTGATAACTGTAGTTTTTATCCTATTGAACCGGTGCATGGGCATTTTATGTGTCCCAGTTGCCGTATGCCCACCAAATGCTGCGAAGGAATGCCAATTGAAAACTGATGCCAGGGAAAAGAGCAGCCGGAGAGATGGATTTATTCCGGCTCGCCGCGCGATGAGAAAAACCGCAAGGTTTGTCTTATGGACAGAGCTGCGAAGGAGCGCCGATTGAAAACTAAAAAGAAGCCGCGTATCGGCATATTTCCCGGAGCTTTCGATCCGGTTCATGCCGGACACGTCGCGTTCGCCTTGACTGCTTTGCAAAAGGGTAATTTAGACGAAGTCGTGTTTTTGCCGGAACGGCAACCGCTCTCCAGGCCTGGAGCCGAGCATTATGCCCACCGTGTATCTATGATTAAATCGGCGTTGCGGCCTCACCCTCGTTGTTCGGTTCTGGAGCTGGCAGAGCGTCGCTTCCGGACGACGAAGACTCTGCCGACACTTCGTGCGGTTTTTCCAGACGCAGAACTATTTTTACTCATAAGCTCCAAAGCGTTGCCCGATCTACTGCAACGACCATATATCGGTCAGGCGTTCAAAGATTTCGGGTTAATCATTGGTGCGGGCAACAAAGCTGATCTTTCTAGGACGCGCGAGATTTTGAAGCAATCGGGCCAGTGTTCCATACGAACACTTGTCGTGGGTCATTCGGAGATGAATGTACGATCATCCAAAATCAGGTATGCACTAAGAAGCAACGGCTATGCTACGGGATTATTGGCCAGTGTCCGCAGTTATGCCCGACGCGAGTGGCTGTATGTATCAGCTGCCGCTCACAGTTTAGAAAAATATAATTGACAAGCGTAAGCCTTTTAGCTACACTGAGAGTTAATCATTGGCTTGTGTGCGAGACAGGTTACTGAGACAAAAACTCACAAACAAATATATCCGACCAATAAGGGTTCGGTGGGAGTAGTTATGCCAATCAAAGTACAAGTTATAGATACTGTGGAAACGAAAGTTTTCGTCAGCGTCACCCGTTAGACACCAATTAGGTCTAATCAAAAAAGAGTCCAAGAAGTGAGGACTCTTTTTTGATTAGAACGACAGTTTACTGCGCGGGTGTTTCTGTGGCTTCGCCGGGAGTGACGGTTGCCGGTTGGTCTTCGGCGTTGGCTGGGGTTTCGCTCGCAGGCGATGGGCTGGATTCGGCCTTCTGTGCTATGGCATTATCAATGACCCGACTAAAAGCTTCTAGGCTGGACTGGGGACTGCTGATTTTTTTCCCGTTTAGTAAGAATGTCGGCGTACTGCTGACTCCTAACCTGTTACCTTCGCCGATATCGGCTTGAATGCGATTGTTTATAGTACTCGACCGGAAATCTTCAGTGAATTTTTCAGTGTCTAAATCAAGCCTTGTGGCGTAGCTGGTGAAGATATTCAGCGGATTGCTAGATGCTCCCCAAGAGGCCTGGTTTTCGAATAGTAAATCGTGCATTTCCCAGAACTTATCCTGCTCGCCGGCGGCTTCAGCGGCGCGTGACGCGGCCAGGGCGTTCGGATGAATTTGAATAAGTGGGAAGTGACGGAATTGCATGCTTATCTGGTCACCGTACTTTTCCATAACCTGCTTTAGGACCGGGTAATACTGGGCACACCCCGGGCATTGGAAATCGCCAAACTCAATGAGCTCTACGCCAGTGGTACTCTCTCCTTTGACATGGTTGGTCAGCGAAGCACTTGAAGTATCGGGCGCTGCAGCCTTGTTGCTATTGTTATAAATGACGATACCGACGAACAATAAAGATATAACTGCTAAAAATCCCAAGAAGCGCTTATCCATGGCGTAAAATTTCCTCCTACTATACAATTGAGTATACATCAGTTACCTTAATCAGAGCTAAAAAGAACTGGACATTATGCTGTTATTTATACTCGCGCTTACATTACTCGGACTTGGTTTATTCGCCATCTCTCTCCGTAAAACTTATGATTTCATGCCGCTCAAGGAGTTGAAGCGCTTAGCTCGTAGTGGTGACCACGTTGCCGGCATTCTATATCGAGCGGTATCGTACGGCGCTAACTTGAGATTGTTGCTGTGGATTATAATCGGTGTTTCATTTGCGGGCGGATTCATATTATTGGCAGAAATAGCACCTCCGATCCTGGCTTTCTTTGCCGTTGCCAGCCTTATGTTATATGGATTTGCCTGGATGCCAACGGCCCGTATCACTGATATGGGCGCCCGTCTGACGATTTGGACTACTCCGGCAGTCGCTTGGTTGCTCAATTTCCTTCACCCCGTGTTAACGCGACTGGTTGATATAAGCGCCCGCTTCCGGCCCATCACGTTTCATACTGGATTATATGAGCGCGCAGATCTATTGGATCTCGTCGAACAGCAACGGCAGCTACCAGATAGTCGCATACCACACGCCGAGCTCGATATCGTCGCTCATGCGCTGACCTTTGGCGATAGAATTGTCGGCGATGCGATGGTACCGCGCAGGGTAGTCAAAATGGTTTCAGAATCCGATGAGGTCGGCCCCATACTCATGAAAGAGCTGCACGACAGCGGTTTTTCACGATTCCCGGTATACGGCGACAACAAAGAAGACATTACGGGGACGCTCTACTTCCGCGATCTGCTGGCCGCGACTCACGGCGGGACTGTTAAGCAAGTTGCCAGTCCGGACGTGTTTTATGTCCATGAAGATGCTTCGCTATATCAGGTACTTCATGCTTTTTTGACTACTAAACATCATTTGTATCTGGTCGTGAACGGTTTTGAAGAGCAAGTGGGGATAATCACCATAGAAGACGTACTGGAACAGGTCATCGGACACAAGATTCAGGACGAATTCGATAAATATCAGGATATGCGCGCCGTCGCACACAGTCAGGCCAAAGATGATCACAAAAAAACTCGTCACGCTCCCGATACTGAGCCAGAGGTGGTAGAATAGCATTTATGCAACGGCATTTTACTATTGGCAATCAAAATCTGGAGGTCGGAGCGTAAAAGCCGGCGCTTTTACGATTTTCTCCGGCCCTCTGTATAAAAGCCGAAAACTAAATAGTAAGCGATTGAACTAAGTCATTGAACGATCAGGAGTAATAATGAGGACATACAACAAAGACACGGTCAAAGAGACTAAACAGACGGTCACGGTCAAAGGTTGGGTGCAGTCACGGCGCGATCATGGCGGTTTAATATTTATTGATATCCGCGATCACACCGGTATCGTGCAGTTGGTGATACAGCCAGAAACCAAAGCAGCTTTTGAAGTTGCCGAGCAGCTAAGGGACGAATTCGTCATAGAAGCCACGGGGCTGGTACGGGAGCGTGAAGAACACTTAAAGAACCCAAATTTTGAAACCGGCGGGATAGAAATAAAAGTAGATGAACTGAAGATTTTGAACCGCTCGGAACCGTTGCCGATACAGATACACGGAGATTCGCAGGCCAGCGAAGATTTGCGCCTCAAATACCGTTATCTGGATTTGCGTCGGCCGAAAATGCAGGAACGATTGCGGCAGCGGGCA
>JBGTMN010000029.1:0-15013 GCA_041743525.1 Saccharimonadales bacterium (SeqCode)
TTCGGCCCTGCGTTTTGCTCTAAAGGCATAACCACGCAGCAGATTGAGCAAGATGATTCCGTCGTTTCTATCTCGCAGTTTGGCGGACCCTGTGTCGTCATAGGCATCAATACCGAAGAAATGCCACAAGACGGCGAGCGCTATACTGAGGTTGTGGCTGTGTGTGTCCCTCCAAAGGCCGTATAGTTTGTTGTAGAAGGTCTCGGTGGTTGGGCTGGGTAGCGAGGAATGTTCGTACGCTAGTTAGCTGCCTCAAGATCCACCAAAATTTTGTGGCATTTGGCTTACGTAGTAATGTTGTTAACGATTAAAACGATATTAAATTAATAAATCTTTTTGCACGACCCAGTTAAAACCACAACGGTTGATGTGTTCTGCGAGTAATAACGTGCGGCATGACCTGGCGTGCATTAGCGACCGCTTTTACGACGGTGAGTTCTTTGACGCCTTTGTCCGTCATGATCTCTTCTATTTCTTCGATGTACGGTTCGGTAAGTTCCCTGCCTAGTCTTGCCATCTGAAGGCTATGTTTGGCAGATACCAACACAAAATCCACGACACCTTTGTCTACTAATGGAAAATCCGCTTCCCGCTCCACTATTTCCTCTACGATTCGCGTTTGCTCATATTCTACGTAATGTTCCATGAGATGCGTTGCTAATTTGTATCCGTCAACTGTTCTTAGAACCCTGCCTGGTACGTCGAAAGTCGCGTGTCGTAAACCTTGCACTGCCGTTCCGCCGACCCGGGCTCCCAAATTAATGCCGCCGTAGAACGGCCTTACAACACTATCTCTCCATAGTTCCATGTGCCCAATCCTTGTCTGTTTTAGTAAAAGTCTTAGTATGATCTAAAACTTATTTGCTGCAATACGAAAATTCATTTACTTTTTACTGGAAAACCTTGCGTTAGGCCTGCGCAAAAATGATCTCCATGGTCAGAGATATTAGGGTATGAATTTTTATAACTGGTGCTCGCATACTTTTGTCGCAGCTTCAGTAGTTGGCAGACATCTAAATTCAGGCCGCGATGTATCCCTGTTTGATAAAAAATTCTTTTCCACCGGGGACTTGTTCAACGTATACCAACTCTTCAGGACTATACCAAGCCAATTCGATCAGGTCATCTCCCGGTCGAATAACAGTCGACAGATCTTCTGCGGTTTGGTCTAGTCGAACCTCGTATCTGTTGAACCTCATTTTGCACCAAACACGTTCGCCATTTTCCAGTGTTTTTATTACTTGTTCGTTGCCGCTTGGGATCGGGTTCAGTTGGCGCGACTCTAGCTGTAGCCCCACTTCTTCTCGCGTTTCTCTGATCGCAGCATCTTCCAATGTCTCGCCGTCGTTGACTCCGCCTCCAGGAATATACCAGGCATTTGCGTACGCACTATCTCTTGCTGGATCTTTTCTTCCCATCAGTAGTTTATTGTCGCTACTTATAATGAGCACAGAGGCAACGTTCCGCTCAATTTCTCTTAATCCTTCATGACTACACGCATCAATTTGGTTAAATGGTTTTTCTAAATCGTCCATAATGTGATTATAGCAAACAAAAAAGTCACTTATTCGGCCATCCTAATCAGGAGCTTTTCTGCTGGAGCGTTTCTCTTGCAGTAAGACGAGCCTGCAAAGGACTTATATAAGAATTAGTATTCTTTGGAATATAAAGCGCCTGTCTATTGTCGAGATTAGCAAGAGCGTAACCGCCCCTATTGCGTTTCACTTCTTGGAACAGCTGAGCACCGGTCAGTAATGCATGTTCGAACTCCTGTCTGCTAAATCGATCCGTGCCCGTTCCTCTTTCATCAATTGCATATTTGATGGCTTGGGTGGCAAATATCAAATCAATATCTTCTTCGATGGAATCGCCAAACTCGACCTTGCTCATACCCATGAAATCGAACAATGATTCTTCGAGTATAATTGCCCTACCGCCGTCATCAATTACATCAACTTCCGGGTTACTGCGACGCTTCAATCCTAAAAGACCACGCATTACCGGCGACCAGCCCAGTCCTGCCATTATGCCAATATGTAAAGCATCATGGAACCGGTAGCCGTCCTCTTTCATTGAATTGTCTGTAAGTGGATCGCCTATGAAGCCGGGCACGTCATAACCCTGGCGTCTGCCGTTTTCCAAGCGTAATTTACCTTCAGGAAAGTGATTCGGCCAGGCATCTAAAAGTTCTAGACGAGCGACTGGAGGCTGTTGCTTCGTATCGTCATGAAATTCAAATAACATTATACGAGGAAACATTTGCATTTCCGGATTAAGCGAAGACACAGGTACATTGTTCGACATAGAAAGAAACTATATCACATTTGTTGAATTCTGCATACAATCTTGGCTGAGTATCATAGACAGTACTAGAACCAAGCTCGTTATGGTCGGGCCGACAGAATAATAGCCTTAGCCACTTTATTTGGATCATGCTCGGCATTTATTTGGATACCGCCCATTTTTAACCATCGATCTTCAAGGTCATGCTTCCAACTTAGCACCCAATCTCGATTTTCTTGAGTACTACCAAATTCCCCGGCTTTACGAGTCAATAAGCGTTTCTGTGTAGTCCTGTCTGAAGCTATCAATATTATTACTGACTTAAAAGCATCCCAAATATCATCAGTATTCGACATGCCTCCACAGTAAAATGCTAAGTCAGTTGTCTGTGCGCTCATCAACTCTATGAGTTTTGTTTTATTGCAGTTCCAATCAACCCCATCGCTAATTTGTTCTAGATCTCCCGGTAAAACTTTACCGGTCTTTTCATCTACTAACTCATACAAGCCACTTACTGATTCTATGTCTATAGCGTTATATCCAAGATCCTGTAATGCCTCACAGACAGTGCTCTTACCACTTCCAGAAACAGCGGTAACTAAAACAGATGTCTTCATATTTGAAAGTATATAGATAAAAGGACTTCTGATGAAGTTTTAAGTTCGAACGTCCCTCATGGTCTGAAATAAACAACAGATACAAAAATACTGGCTGAGACTAGTATACGAACTTCGAACTTTATAATAGCTAATGAACGAATATCATGCAGTAGCTTGAGTTTATATTCTGACTAAAACACACCTGTTATAGCTTTTCCAGATTCCAGAAAATGCTTACGCAATGACCCTGCGGACCCTAGAGCTTTATCAGCTTGTGCATGCATGTCGGATATTGCTTCAATTTTAGCAAATGGCCGTTGCCTCGTAGCCGTTGTGAAGATAGCTCGGGTAATTGCTTTGTATACAGTCGGGTAATTTTTATGCAGCGTTCCTATGTCATTTGCCCATCGTGAGTATATGTCATCATCAGGGTATATGGGTGCCTTACCAAATTCTGGGATTACCCGCATGATGGCTCTGGCCGTAAACTCTGTCCATCCCTCGTTGATTTCCATGTTTTCCACGGAGCTAAAATCCATCTTGTCATCTGCTTCATCCAAATTTGGTTCAGTTATTCTAATCCCATGGATACGCGGAAATGGCAGCCGCCAACCATCCGATCGAGTCATTTCTAGAATTTCCAATGCTTGCATGTTGCCGTGCACTGATTCATGAACCATCGATAAAGTATCGCCGTTCTGCTCTTGGGCAGCGAGTCGAATAGGCAGATACTGGATACCCAATCTGTAATCAACAAATCCTGCCATTCTGAAATCTGCTCCTACGCCATCATATTCCAGACTTTGTCGTTCTCGTTCTAAAAATGTCGTCGGTGTGACCTGAATTGTCGGTGTTCCTTCAGAACTTTTTGCTGTCTGCATTACATAATCGAGTTCATTTACCGTTAATAGGCCTTCTTCACGCAGCCGTATTGCCGCTGTTTCTATCAAATTTAAGAATTGACGACCTCTGTTTCCAAACCATTCACCCCTTGCTACTTCTGCCCGAGATTGTTGAGTTTCATGGCTTTGTGCCAAAATATCGACAACTTCTGGAATATTTAATCCTATTGCTGCCGCCTCTTCTAGCTCGCCATTCCAACCACCTCCTTGTTTTAAAACTCTTTTTACAATGGTTATTTGATCTTCACTCGAACTGCCCTTCAAAATACCAAAAGCTTCACGCTCTGACATACGACTCTCATCTAGTAATCCGTATGATTCGTCCATGCCTCGCTTACCGTAATCGGCCCACATTTTGTATGCATCTTGGTTTTCGATAAGCCCGATGATCTCTGAAGTCATATTTGATGTCCTGATCTTTTTGATGATTGGTTTTCGAATTTGTAAGATACACTAAACTAAGGATATAGTCAAAAAACATCAAAAGTAAATGCAAATATAGTATTCTCAAGACAAATAACTTTGGAGGAGATCAGAATACCATACGATTGTATGGCTCTTTGCAAAGAAAATGATGCTTGGCTGGGGCTAGTATACGAACTTCGAACTTATTCTGAATGTCAATCTTGATGGAAAATGGAATATTGCTGCTGATAAAGTAAAATTAATTGATTTCAAAAATTCAGCTATTATACTATTACAAATATGATTCAATTAATTAAGAAGTATTTGAATGCTATAGTATTGCTAATACTATTTATGTTAACGATTCTCATTGTTGACCTAATTATTCGCAAAGATAATTTGAATTCCACTCAAGTTAGTAAAATTGCCTACGGTTATATCATAGATCATTGCCTAAAAGAGACCAATAACGTAAACAATGTTTGCATTGGATTAAAACTTGACGATCCTGAATGGTATTCTAGTGTAGATGGTGACAGCTGGTATGTTAATGCTAGCAGTAGTGACGATGCCTATATCTATGGCGTTTATTTAGATCCTGTGGGCAATCGTTTAAATGCGGAGAAGATCAACGGAAATTAGTTAAGGGTTTGTAAATTATATGATTGTTCATGATCGTAATCGATCAATTTCTTATCGAAATACTCTTTCATGAACTGATTATTAACCGAATTGCTTATGCTTGGCTGGGGCTAGTATACGAACTTCGAACTTTTGTGGTCGCAGTTCATTATGAATCAAGCATTGTTTATCGCTAAAACTGTAGGGTTAATTGACTAAATTATTTCCTGACTAGAAATAATTCCATTATCATTTGTAAATACTATAGTTCTAAATTTTTCGACACTTTCTTGGTTGGCTAAAGACTGCGATTCCTCACTAGGATCATCAACCAATGCTGGGGTATTACTGGGAATGACTTCTTTGTCTAGCGCAGGGTAATGAGGTAATTCTTGGGGTATAAATTGTCGATTAGATTCAGTCACCTAAGTAATCAAACTCTGAACGTCATGAATAGTATAGTAAGTTATCAGTTGTGTTTATGCTTGGCTGGGGCCAGTATACAAAATTCGAATTCATTCAGCCGCAAAGGATATGTTGAAATTTGCTTACTGTGAAAATGCAGGCTGGTTTGTCGATATTGCCCACAGGATAAACATTGCCGATAGTATAAGGCCCGGTAACAAGACATATAAAAAAACTTTCCCAAACAAATGAAGGAGTTGGTTATGAAAGCCATATTTATTGTTTTGTTGCCCTATGTATATTGCTGTCGCAAATAAAAAACATAAAAAGCCAACTGACATTCCTATAAGCCCTATGAGGCCATATGTATCCTGGTATGCGGTGTAGTGTTGCGAATTTGTTTCTGCGATAATTTGGCTAAAAAATAATGACGTGAACCCTATTGTTCCAAACGTGTACAGCAATTTGGAAAGTTTGGACCCGGGCTCGCCAAGTAATAAATGGAAGAGCTGACTGTAATTCTTGGGTTTAGATGACATATAGCGGATTATACAATAGAATGACTGCTATTTATATTTTGCTTATGCTTGGCTGGGGCGGAGGGATTCGAACCGTTTGGTCTCCTGACTGGCATACATGATCTGCATAACCACTTCTCGGTGCTATAATTCATAGCAAGGCGGCATACTCGTCACGATCGGATTTAACGCTCGTGACCGTCCCTGCTAAACCTTTTATATAGGCGGCATGCATTCTTCGTTTCAACAGGAAGAAAGCCCCTGCTCTTCCTTTCATACGCTCATAGTTTCCTGTCGTGATTTCCAGCCCATGAACGGTAGGCCGGACGTCCACCAGGCAGCTTCACTCCAAACCCCGTTTAATCTCTTAACAACGAAAGAGGCTCACTTTTACGTGGAAGTGAAGCCGAGCTATGGACGCTGGCTGAAAGCCGGCTACGGGAGTGCGTATGGATAACACGACACAGATTAATCAACGAGTGGAAGTGATCGTCCGCTACCGGAAACAGGGTGACCCGCTGGCCATCTGTTATCCGGCCAAAATGAAATATCAGAACCATGAAGTGGTGTTTACCGAGCTTGGGTTGCGACACCCGACCACCAAAGGTAGACGCATGATTCATGTCTTTGATATGTCCGACGGCATAAATGACTACCGCTTGGAGTTTGATGCTGAGGGGCTTACCTGGACTTTGGTGGCGGTTTTGCCGGGCCATACATAGTCGCTGAGCTGGAACGACTGAAAACCTGGCTATAACGAAACGCTTCTTGGTGCAGCCAAGTTAGTACGGGTAATAATCGTCTGCCCCGGGTCCTGGTGTGCGACCTGCAGTAAAAGGCTGACCTTTTGGTGTGGGTGGGTTCGCTGGCGACGGAATGTTATTTTCGCGGATAGCGGCAAGGATAGAGCCGAACGCCATTCCCAAGAGACCTTCCCTGTCAATCACCCGGTGACCTTGTTCGCGGAGTTCCTGATATTTGGCCGCGTCGGCATCATCGGGAAGTATGGGTGAGTAGCTTGGATGCCTAGCTACCTTGACGAATTTTCGCATCTGGGTTGTCATAAACCCCTGTCCAAGCAGTCTGTTGCTCTGTTCTTTGGGCAGTCCTGCCAGCGAGTCGCTGAGTCGGCCGTAGACTCTGCACCTCGTGTCCTCGGGTGTACTGGATTCTACGCGTTCTTGCGAGCCGATTACTTCTAAAAAGTTAGTCAAATAAGCTTTGGAGTTATTGTGGTTATCCGGATCCATAGCTTGTTCAATCTCCCGTACTGCTGCATCGTCTGGAGCCTCCACCCGTACCGCTATCCTGGTTGGTGGTTGCCGATCATGTTTCGTCGGTGCATAATCTGCCAGATGAACTTTATAGCCTAACTGCTGCATGACTAGATACTCAAGATAATAAGGATCATAGGGGTCTCTGGTGGCATCGTGATTATAAAGTGGGACGGCGTCTGTTGGTATCTGGTCAAGTCGCTCGACTTCCGCTTCTAGGAGCCGGTCGTACCATTTCAGGAATGGCTGGGCATCTTCTTCGATTGAGGCATGCCCTTTGGCGGCCAGCTCCGGGTCGATGGCAGGATTGTGCGGATGTGCGTTGAAATCTTCCGGACCGGGCATAGCATTGTAATTCATAACTATATTATACAACATCATCTTAGAAAAGTAAATAAGCGGCTTCACTATGCTGGCGGCGGGCCTGAGTGCTCAGCAGTATGCCGTCATGCGTAGTGTCTCATTTGTTACGTTCTGTTTAGTAGGGGCAGTTGGCCTAGTACGGGTAATAATCGTCTGCCCCGGGTTCTGGTGCGCGGCCCGCAGTAAAAGGCTGCCCTTTTGGTGCGGGCGGATTCGCAGGCGGCGGAATGTTATTTTCGCGGATAGCGGCAAGGACGACGCTGGATGCCATGCCGTACAACTGTTCTATGTTGAACGGTCGGACGCCTTGTGCTTTTAACTCTTGATATTTTGCGTGGTTTCGCTCTTTATCGGAAGGATGTTCGTAGTCATAGCGGGGTGGATTTATGGCCTCTTCGGTGGCTTGGAGTACTTGGGAGGTCATGAAAGCTGGGCCTAGCAGGCTGTCCATATTCTGTACTTCTGGAGCTTCTTGAAATGTTTCCTCGATTGCTTGACGCTCGTAATCGTCGGGATCGAACACGTCGTAGCTCATGGCCGTGGCGGCCTGGTAGTTGGTTGCGCGCCGAAGTAGCTCGCATAAACCTCTATTTGAATTACTAAGACTGTTGCATGTAGAAGTACTAGAAAGGATTTTTTTGACAGAAAGTGCGTCTTCAGCGCCAATTCTGATGGCTACAAGTTCAGGCCTCGGCAAACCGGCCAAGTCGATTGCATCTTCTGTTGTGCGTACGTTATAGCCTAGGCTTTGAACTGTCCGAATTTTTATATAGTAAGCGCTTAGCGGGTTATTATCCGTATTGTAGTAAAAATGTGCGTCATCCGGGGCGGGTGTCCGCTCTTCGGCGTCTTGTTCTTGCAGTTTTTTTCGTAGGACGATGTACGATTCCGCATCGGCTGCGATAGAGGCCGCTCCCTTGGCGGCTAATTCAGGATCTACGGGTGGCAGCGGAGTGGTTTCGGTGGGCGTTGTATCATCGTAATAACCAAAAATTTTCCCAATCCTCGGGAATGTTCCGCTCTTATCAGAAAAAGACTGTTCAGCGTACTCCGGATAATCGTGCCGTTGATTGCCGGGCCTACCGACTATATATTTAGAAAAATCCATTGGAGCTGATTCGCCTAAATGCGGATTCGTGAATTCAAAATCACCAGAACCGGGGAATGCTTCATTGACCATATACTACTATTATATCACAAGTAGCGTTTTATGTAAATAAGCGGTTTGCTTGCATTCAGGTGTCCGCACGGACGTATCACGAAATCGTAAATAGTACAGCAATCCGCACGGCGCCGTGGTGCTATTATGGGAGTATATGAATAGCGAACAATTTGACGATCTCAAGCAGTTTATCCTGGCTACCGTTTCGCAGAGCGAGTCCAGGCTTGAAGGCCGCATGGACGCTAGGTTCAATGACATGGACAAAAGATTCCAGGGCATGGACAAAAGATTCAATCGCATCGAAGAGGAGCTCGGAGAGATGCGTCAAAGTTTTGATGCGGTAGCCGATACGCTGGATGCTATGAACAACGACATTGACTCCCGCCTGTCCCGTCTCGAACACCGCGCCGCTTAAACTGTTCGCTGTTAGGAGTCGTTATGTCAGCTATTAGTCTCAACACCGAAATCCCCAACATCATGCACATCGACCTGAACAGCTGTTTTGCGACGGTCGAGCAGCAGGCGCACCCCAGCTTGCGCGGCCGGCCTATTGGCATTACGAACCGGCTCAGTCGGCGCTGTTGTGTGATTGCCTGTTCATACGAGGCCAAGGCTCTGGGCATTAAAGTTGGAACGCAGCTGGACGAAGCCATGGCAATCTGCCCGGACTTTATCATGCTGCAATCCGATCCGCCGAAATATCATCATGTTTATAAAAAGCTAGTTGCTATTATGCAGAGCTACTCGCCGGACATTCAGATGAAATCCATCGACGAGGGTATCATCGACTTCCACGGCACGCGCGAGGTCATAAACACGCGGAAGCTGGAAGATATCGGGTACGAGATAAAACAGCGGCTCAAGGACGAGGTCGGCTGCTGGATGAAATGCAATGTCGGCATCGCCCCGAACCGTTTTTTGGCCAAGCTGGCGGCTGGACTGCACAAGCCGGACGGCATGGATACCATTAGTCATAAAAACCTGCGCCAGGTGTACGCCGGACTAAAACTGACCGATCTGCCTGGTATCGCCGAACATTACGAGGCGCGCCTGAACGCCGCCGGCATCTTCACTCCCCTACAATTTTTGGACGCCAGCGCCGACACGCTCAGGCGGTTTGTGTTTCATAGTATAAACGGCCAACACTGGTATAACCGGCTCAGGGGCTATGAGGCGGACGCTACTCCGACGCAACTTGGCAATGTCGGCCGGCAGTTCGTGATGGACAAAAACACCGCCGATGAATCTGTTATCCTTCCCCGCTTCCACTACCTGTGCCAGACCACCGGCATGAAACTGCGCTTTCGGAACGTCGATGCCCGCGGCCTGATGGTGTGGGCCGATTTCCAAAGCGGCGAGTCGTTCGTACTGCGCAAAATGTTCAAGACGACGTTCTATACCGACCAGGAAATTTATCGCCGTGCCCTGCTATTGTTTAATCAGCGGCCGCGCCATATGGTGGTTTCCCGGCTGGGTATCACCTGCTACGGTCTTTCGCCCAGCACCCGCGCCCAGGCAAGCTTACTGGATGACGTAAACCGCGAAGAGTGGCTCACCACTGCCATCGACGACATAAACGAACGCTACGGCAGTTTTACCCTTAGTTATGGTACGGCGCATCAGGGCCAGTTCGTGGTCGGACAAAAGATCCCTTTCGGTAGTACCCAGTATTTTGATCTGTTGTTGAACCGCGTTTAAACAGGATTATTTGTAAGTCGGCAAGACAAGTAGCATTTTTGGTACGTATTAGCATTCCACGGCGCTTGCATCTTACACGGTCAAATTCGTCGAACTATTCGAGCTGATCTTATACGTCTCGATGATGTTGGAGTTTCGAATCGGCTAAAGCTCTTATGACTGGATTAGTAATGGCTTCGGTATATGCCGGCTCCCATGTCGCTTTTTCAATGACGCCTCGAATAAAATTAAGTATCTGTTCTGTCGCTTGAACGGGCTGTTTATTATGGGCAATTTTGATCGAAGATCTAGTGATGATCATTTCCAGACATTCTCTGTCGCTTTGCCTATCTTCGTGTACGGCGACGTATGTAGCGTAACGGGCTCCTGCGCGGTCAGGTTCCGGATAGTTCCAGAGTAAGATACTGGGTGTTGTATCGATGTTTTCAGGATTGGGAATGCAAGGAGCTCCAGCGAGGGTAACCGCGACCGGCCCTTCGAGATTGCAAGAGTCCCAAGATATGCCGACGTCCATAGCATGTTCCGTCAATAAATCACCAATTTTCGAACGGATAAAGTTAACTTCGCGCACGCAGTCGTCGTCTAGTTCGTAGCTCATGCCGCTTCCATCTTTTTCATGCACCGCTCGACGGTCATGTCAAAAAACTTCCTGATGTCCGGACTGTTGCACCTCGCAGAATTTGTGCGATTTCCCTGGTCCATTTCCTGTTCGTAGCTATTTCGACGGACATATGTAGGTACTGTCTTTTTGTATAAAATAGTTCATAAATTCCATCTGCTCCTGCTGCTTATATCTCTATGATTTTTCCTATGTAAGCGTGCACTCGGCCGTCGAACCATTGCCGCATAACGGGTGTAGCCATTTCCTGAGATGCATCGGAATCCCATTCGGCCTGCTTTAGTAAGCCACGGATCATCCTAATAGTCTTCGTGTTCGGTGTGCTAATCGTGCCGTCATTGAAGTGTGCGACGGTCGTGTTGGTTACCAGAAAGCCCGTATAGCTATAAGATTCGGCGTCCGGGAAGACGGCGATTACAGTCGTATCACTGAACGGTTCATTCCATATCTGCAAACCATCGTTCTTGTACGGGGACGGTACTATACCGGCCAGCACGAAAGCAGCTGGTTTAAATAGATCTTCATAATCCTGAGAAATTCCAGCCTGTGGAATATTGTCTTGTAACGTTTCCAGGAGGTCGGTGCGCAGCCTGCTGAATTCCAGACGGTCGATAGCTTGCGGGTTTGATTCGTATGACATATGGGTGGTCGGCAGGATTGTTTTGCTCTGCCGTGCTTTCATATATAAAGATGACTATATGTCAGGTATAGCAAGATTGGTGCCGGTATGCAAGAGGTTATGATATAAATCACAGCTTGGCTAAAAGTCGGCCCTTGGTACTACAAAGAGATGCTGGCTTCAGTAGGACCGTAGCGCAATCCGGTATCGAAAATTATTTGTTGTGGCTCCGGAGTCGTACCACTTGTCCAGCTATTGCCGTATAGACCTTGTTTTAGATAATTGTTCTCTCCGGGTATCAAAGTTTGCGCCGGCTGATTATTGACCTTTTGGACACCATTAACCCAGAACGAAATCCGGCCGGTCGATGAACTTTCATGCCACAAAACTTTCATCTTCCAATCGACGCGGTTGGATTGAGTGCCATCAATAGTTTGTTGGATGTTTGTAGGAATCGTACCTAAATCGTATTTATGCGACTGTGTGCTTAGCTGAAACCTTGCGGGGCTGACATCGGACGGAAAATTGAAGACCAAAGGCTTGGCATTGCCTTCGGCATGGAACTGGAGCGGAAACAGCCAGCCACCGGTGCTTGGATGATGCGTCGGTGCTACAAAATTTGAAGACAACCAGAACGTACCGGCCCACCACTGCGTGAGTCCGTTCCTTGGGGTACCGATTTTGTCAAAGTTGCCCTGCACCATTTCGGAGCGGCGCACGCTGCTCGGATCGAACGAAGCCCGGGTTGATCCGTTGACGGTGTACTTTGCAGCTTTTGTAAACTTCGGATGAGGGCTGGCAACAATAACCGGTTGTGGGCCGTGTACGTGTGAGAAGTTCCAAGGATAAGAACCGGTGTAGTTCCATTCCTGCGTCGGGCTGTAAGTTGTACTAGGTGGCGTATCTACGGTAGTTTTATAACCTAGGACGCTGTCGCGGGTATGTCCACGAACTGTCCCCGTGTAGTGAATGGTATGCGTACGGTTGGTTGTTCCGCGGTATATTCCTTGTTTGAAGTAAGCACTCTGCGGTCCGGCAGTTTGTCCTCCGGAGCTATAAAGATTGGCGACTGGTGTGCTTGGGGCTATTTTTTCGACTCCGTTCACCCATAGTCCGATACGACCTTTGGCCGGATCGCTTGACCACTTGATATATACCAAGTGGTCAGTCCAGCTATTCCGCTCGATAGCGCCTCCGTCCCAACTTCCTGACCAACGTAAACTGGTATCTGGATTACCGCCGAGCATGCTCAATTTTATACGGGGCGTGCTGCCGGCAGTCACAAGAAAAGCAATATTAGGATTGCCGGTGTTTGCAGTCTGGTGCCACTGCGTATATGACATCCAGTTCCCGGGATCTACCGTCACGTCGCTGCCAAAATGACTGGACCACCAATACCACTGCTCCAGTCCTTCAGTCGGGGTGCCTGTATCGGCTATGGATGATGATAATTCTGTGCGGTCGACGGTAGGGTCAGTGTTCCAGCTGGGATTTTTGCCTTGTCGGGCGACAAATTTAGCGCTTTTCGCGAAGTCCGGCCGGATAGTGTCAGCTACTATCGATGGCTGGTTATCTGTAGCGGCCTGTATGTTGCTCCACTGCGAAAAATCACCCGTCTGGTAATCCCACGATTGAGCGGGGTTGTAAAGTGATGCCGATGCTTTGAACTGCACTGCCTTGCCGCCCGAGGCTGTCGGATCGTTAACTGAAACAGCTCCGGAAGTGCTTGTTCCCTGTTCCGGCTCGAGGACGATTGCTACAGACGAAGCCCGGGAAAATTGTAGCGCTGCTATGCCAGCAACCATTATTACACCGATAACGGGGATTGCGATGAAATGAGGTAATCGCCGCGCAAGCGGTTTTGCTATTTTGGTGATGCGTTTTTTGCGGGAAGTATTTGTGTGCATTTGTTTTGAGATATGGTTTGTTTACAAAGTGAATAACTTAGAAAATTGAACTCCAAAATCGAGACCACAGTGTCGGACCATTTCCAGGTAGGTTGTTCTGACTGGACGCAGATAATACCGGTGGCGTGGCCGGGTCGCCGGAAGGAATGGGCGCCGGCTCGCCACTTGGTGCCGGGCTGATCTGTTCGCCGAAGACTACCAGTCTTTTAAGAGATGTGCCGGGCGGATCGCAGGTTATAAGGGTGGCTATGTGTGACTTTTCGGCAATAGGATCTAAGACGCTGATTTCGGTTGGTTCGACGACTTTTCGGCCGATAACTTTGTAGGCATATGCCTGTCCTTCGTTTGTCAGGTAGAATGTATCGCCTTCGCGCAGTTCATGAAGCAGCACAAAAGCGAACTTGTATTTGCCTGGATTGAAAATATTATTACTTGAGTGTCCAAAGAACGCGGCATTCCCTGGCTGTCCCGGTTTGGCGGTTGTTGGATAATGGACGATGCCGTTGTCGAGTGCCGCTTCGATAGTTTTGTTGTCGGTAGAGGTCTGTGAATAATCGGTTGGAATCTCGACGTTGATTTTTGGAATGATGACTTTTGGTTGGTCGCCAACTGCAGCGCTGGCCGGGTCTACGATGATTGGCGTTTTGGAAACAGTTCGCGATGGCTGAATAAAGGGCGCCAGAAATACCTCATTAAAAAAGCTGAATACAAAAATGAAACAGACGACCAAACCGGATGCAAGCCCAAATGCTAAAGACTGCAGATGATGTTTGGATTTGAGTTTGCCTGATGGTCGTGGAGAATCCTGGTCACGGGCGGATTGGAGCGCTTGGCGGTTGATATCACCGGATGTAAGCGGTGCAGCGTTTGATGCGGATGCTACTGAATCTTGCGGTTGAGATACGACCTGCGCATTGACGGGTGACTGCCAGGACGGAATTATGGCCGGCTGTACCTGCGGTTGGATTGGTACTGATTCTTGCTGATAAGGTTGCTGAACAGGCTGCTGCGGAATTATGCCTTGCGGCGGTACCTGCTGGCTCATAACAGGAGCTGGAGGAACGGGATTGTAAAAAGGCTGTGCGGAGGCTGGGGCTGCTACTGGCTGGCCAATCGGTGAAGCTGGCGAGAGCGGCGTCGATGGCGTTGGAGTGACGACAACCGGTTCTCGTTTGTTGAGCTCCTGTACGACAGGCGAAGCCTGCTGCTGGGAATTGTTGAACTCTCCCCATACTTCGTGTTTTGCGGCATCGTCCAAACTAGAATAATAGGAGTGCCAAGCGGACTGCACTTCTACCAGGCTTTTGCCGGATTGCTTGAGTTGTTCAAGATATGCCGTATGTTTGTTGGCATGGATTGGCGCGGGGGTGTCTACGGGAGGTTCGATTGCCTCGTCGCCGTAGGCTGCCGCTACTTTTTGGCGTATAAGTTCTGCGGCAGCGGACCTTGATGCGTCGGTGTATGCTGCTGGATCTCCAGAGGCATCAGAAATTACACCAGGCGACGTGGTGCTCGGGTCGGAAGTCTGATTAGCTGGGAATAATGGATTTTGTGAATTCTGCATAGTATTATCAGTTGCCTGCCGGTATGGCGGCCCTGGAATATTACCAGATGACTATTATTAAAATGCTGCAAAAT
>JBGTMN010000030.1:0-3837 GCA_041743525.1 Saccharimonadales bacterium (SeqCode)
CGACTTCGAGCTTCAGTAGTTCAAGGTCGGCCTTATATGACGTATGGCCGAGCAGGGCATGACTGGTTTCATGGAGTAAAGACCAGGCACTTGGCTCCTGATATTCTTTGACTGCGTCGAAATAGACTTCGGCACTCTCTGGACACCAATAAAATGAATTTCCAGCAACAAAGGACAAATGAGGGTAGGCTTCGGCGAGTTTGCTAACTAGGATGTACAAACTGAGGCTCCTGTTCCTGATGATGTGGTTGAACTACATGAGGAAATACTTGCTTGGCCAAGTCATAGCATCCGAAAAGAACAGCTTCTTCGGGGCGTCCCGCTTTACGTATTGGTGGAATGACTAGCAGGGGGGTCTCGTAAGTTTTGAGCTGCTTGGTCAGTTCAGTACTGTATTTGTCGAAGTGTGTACCGACGCTGCCGCCTATAACCACAACTTCCGGCTGAAATATAGCGATAAGCTCTATCATGCCAAGTGCCAGGTCTTTGCATATGATTTTCCAGGCCTTTGGGTCGTCGAGATCCTGGGCGATTTTACCGAAACGCTCGACGATAGCCCGCCCGGATACGAAACTTTCCCACGGTACCATTTTTCCTTCATGCTCGGCGAGCATCGTTCGTCCGCCGGCATCTCCGAAATCGGGGCAGATAGTCCGGTCGCTGACAAAAGCCATGCCTATGCCTGTACTGACCGTGAGATATAAAACCCTGTCATAGTCGTGTTTTAGGAGCATCGCCTCCGAGAGGGCGGCCATTTTTGCGTCATTTTCGACGACCATAGGGCAGGAAGTTATATTTTCCAGATCGTTCATAATTGGTACATTCTTCCAGGGGAGATTACCAAACCATAATCCACGTCCGTGCTTGCGATCAAGTGTGCCTGGTACTCCAGCGCCGCCGGCTTTAAATTCTTTAACCTGCAGACTATTGAATGCATCTCGCATTAGATCTAATTGTATTTCGTAGTCCTTTGACGTTTCGAAACGAATTTTTTCGGTAATAACACCGTTATCGTCCAAGCTGGCGACTAAAGTCTTTGTTCCCCCGACATCGATTCCTATATACATAATTCTATATATAAGTGTAGCATAATGATGTCGATCGATAATTCTAAAAGCCTGGAAAATTGGTGAGATATATAACGAGCAAGTTTTGATATCAGGTTGACGCGTATGACTATCTGGCGATCATTCAGTCAGCTCATTTTCTCTGTATTTGACATCTCCGAGCAATATTTTAAGTGCTTGTGTTTAATTGGATTCACGCTAAAATACCAGATATATGTTAGTAAAAAAGGCGGCGAATAGAAGTCACGTGATTAATGCCGTATATCTGGCGGTGGCAGTTATGGCTGGTTTTGCGCTGATAGGTTCGATAATTTACATGAACACTAGGGCTTCGACGCCGTTCATAGCCCTTGAGTCGGAAAATGGCACGCTCACAAGCCCTGCTACAAAAGTAAGCGACACGACCGCTTCTGCTGGATCGGCGATAAAATTTGGACAAACTTCAACTTCGCCACCGAATTCACCGTCACCGACCTGCACCACCACCATGGCCTCAGGCGGTAATATCAACACCTTCATTAATAGCCTGTCTGCTGGCGCAGTCGGCTGTATCCCCGGTGGCGTGTACACTGGCTCGAATGTCGAAATGACCCGCTCCGGAAGCAGTGCTTCACGCATTGTCGTACAATCGGTGCCGGGACAAACTGCGAAGTTCAAAATGCGGCTGTCAGTGACGAGCGCCTTTGTTACTTTTCGTTCTCTAAACTTTGACACCGACCATCAGCTCGGAACCTCCAATGTTTGGGTGAAGGGAACTGCCAACAATATTACCTTCGAAGACAATGAGTTTGCGGATTCGGGACTGTCTGGTACTGTAGCTCATGACGGTCAGTGTCTCTACTCGGACGCGCCGTCTTACAACATACATATAGTCCGCAATTACTTCCACGACTGCGGCTCAATGGATCATTTTCATCATAGCGTCTATGTAAGCGGCTCGAATTTTATTATCGCCAATAACTTATTCGTGCGTACCAAAGCCTTCGCTATCCACTTGTACCCAAGCCTCAAAAATTCATTAATTACTCAGAATACGATAGACGGTTCGGGTCGTTCCGGGGTTATCATTGCCGAGAACTCGAATGGCAACCGAGTCGTTAATAATATTTCGACGAACAACGCTCACTTTGGCTACGAAGGCTATGCGGTTGTAGGCACCAATTATGTTCATGATAATATCTGCTTTGGCAATAGTCTGGGTTGCGTAGAATCCGGCAACGGATTCTCGGGTAGCAATAATCTGAATGTGGACCCTTTGTACGTCAACCGTTCCGGAGGAGATTATAGAGTCAATACCGGAAGTCCGGCAATCAATAGCGCAAATTTATCGTATATTGTCAGTCCAGACAAGAATGGAGTTGCCAGGCCTCAGGGCGGTGCGTTCGACAAGGGTGCTTACGAGCGCTAGGTATGTTGTGGCTTAATAAGAAGATTGTATCTGTATATGATGTTGGTCCGTTTCAGATACTTGTGACGAGAATATAGTGTTTTCAAAGATATAATGTACAGTTATAGTATATTTCTAAGAATATGATATATGGAGTACTGTGATTGCGTAAATTCAATATAATAGCGGGTACTGCGTTCACTGCCGTGCTATTAGGCAGCGGAGCTACCCATGAGTATATGGATCGAAATGATCTCCGTCCGGCGCACCCTGTGACGGAAGCACTCGATACGGTCGGCGACCCGGTTATGATGCTTGGAAATGTTGCGATTGATTTTGCCAAGCTTCCGATTGATTTTGCGCAAGAAAAATCAGGCGCACTACCGAACATTAATTTGTTTGAGTCAGAAAACTCTCGAGATACGGCCGTTGTCAAAAATGATGCCGACTTCGTTTTTGACGAAGAAGGGGCTGGAGTCGAACAAGAGGTCGAGTCTTACGCTTGTACTAAAACTCTGGATGTCGGCGGCGACGTTCAATCTTTTTCTGATTCTCTTACTAGCGGACAAACCGGTTGCCTGCGTGGAGGAACGTACGATACCGAATCTCTCAGCTTCCGCAGCTCGGGTGCGATAGTAGCCAGCTACCCGGGAGAGCGGGCTACTTTGAATATGGGCTCAAGCGGTGCGACTCTTTCTTCCGACACCGAAGGAATGGTACTCAAGCGACTCAATTTTGTAACGACCAATGTCCACACGATTCGTGTTTTCGGGTCAAAAAGCATTCTGGAATACAATTATTTCACCAATGAAAATGCGCCGACGGCCGGTGCCTGCGTTGGCGTAGGCAGTTCATCTGATCAGCCTGATGCAGTGATTGTCCGTGGTAATAAATTCGAAAATTGCGGCGGGGATAAGCTTAATCATGGGATATATGCATTATCTAGCACCAACCTGCAGATAATCGACAATATCTTTTGGGGGGGCAGGAGGCTACAGCATACAGCTTTATCCGGAAGCGGACAGGGCGGTTGTCCGGCATAACGTTATTGATGGATCAAATGAAATGTCTTCACGCGGTGGTCTTGTGATAGACGGAGATAATGGCGATCAGCATGTTATTGAGCACAATATTTTAGCTCACACTAACTTTGATGCTGCGATTATCCAACGGACGGGGAGTGGCCATGAGGCAAATTACAATTGCTTCTACGATAATAGTGCAAGTGTGAGCGGATCTGAAATAACTCAGACCGGCAATGTTACTGCCGACCCCAATTTCGCAAGCCGTTCAGGACGCGATTACCGTCTGAGTCCGAACTCTGGCTGTCTCGCTGTTGTTCAGTATGATACGGCTGCCAAAATAAACGAAGTCTGGTAAAAA
>JBGTMN010000031.1:0-5156 GCA_041743525.1 Saccharimonadales bacterium (SeqCode)
GCTCGAATCTGGGGATCTTGATATTGACGAGGCCGTTATGTGTTACAGGCGAGGGCTTGAGGTTGTCAAAGCCCTCGAATCACATTTAAAATCAGCAGAAAATACGGTTACGGAACTGAAGTCGGCGCTGGATTCAGCCGAGGAAGAGGAATAATAAGCATGACATTTATACTGGGTATCTTATTCTTTGTAATCGCCTGTTTCGGTTACGTGCTGCTCAAGGGCGCGCCGTATCTTCCGACGCTCAACAAGCAAGTCGAAGAGGCTCTGGATATGCTGAAACTGGAAAAGGGCGATCGACTACTGGAACTGGGCTGTGGCGATGGTAAGGTACTGATCGCGGCTGCAGAGCGGGGATACAAAGTTGTCGGCTACGAGCTCAATCCCATCTTAGCAATAGTTGCTTGGTACAGAACGAGACACTACAAGAACGTTACAGTCGTGTGGGGTAATTTCTGGAATAAGAAATGGCCGAAATCCGACGCTATATTCGTGTTTTTATTAAAAAGATACATGACAAAACTGGATACAAAAAGTGTGCAAGAATGCAGACAGCCCGTCAAACTGATTAGCTTCGCATTTGAAATACCGGGTCGTGTCCCAAAAGCAAAAAAGCACGGACTATTTCTGTATCATTACAAATAAGTGTTTCTTAGAGTGTAAGACCTCGATGTAATTTCAGCTTGTTACAGAGTGCATGAAACTTGCGTTAAAGCTATAAAAAAGATAACATTAGCAGTATGAGATATGGTTCGAACCAGTCAGGGCAGATGAACGTTCTGCTGATCCCACTGATATTATTGATGATATTATTCATCGGAGCAGGCAGCGCGGCTGCATGGGCCTATATGAGCCGCCAGGATTACAAGTATAACGCCGATCAGAAAGCTGCCGTTGCTGCAGAACAAGCCAGAAAAGAAGAGGCTATCAAGAAGGATCTTGAACACGCCGAAATCGAAAAGAATCCGTTTACTACCTACAAAGGGCCGTCTGCTTATGGAAGTGTTTCGGTGACCTATCCGAAGACTTGGAGTACTTATGTCCATTCCACGACGGCCAATAACTCTCTGCTCGATGCTTATTTCAGTCCACGATTCGTACCGAGTGTCCAGGATCAGGGTGCGGTGTATAGTCTTCGAATCAAAGTGGTGCAGCAAGATTATGTATCGGTCGTAAAGCAGCTGGAATCTTCAGTAAAATCAGGTGATGTCACCGCTCAGCCATTTGCATTCCCGAGAGTCCCTGATGTTGTCGGTACGCGTGTTGACGGTACTATAACCCAGTCCAAAAAAACCAAGGGCATCAAAATTATCATGCCGCTGCGCGACAAGGCACTGGAAATTTACTCCGAAAGTCCGGAATTTGCTAACGATTTCAATACAATCATCATTCCAAACCTGACCTTTTCCCCTTAAAATCGTTTTACCACGGTCATATCTTGAATACATTATTATTTCAAGTCTCCCTTGCTCAGATGTATTTGGTGTATACTGATTTCATCAGGTAAGCAAAGGGGTAGACATAGTGGCAGAGCCAACGCTTCGGCTTCCAGAACAGGCACTTGTACAGTCCGAACGCTTGTTTCTTTCGCTGGCCGAACAGATGAAGCTGCCACTGCTCCAGATCACCAGACAGGCTGAACTTGGCCTCCTCGTGCAGGACGGAGGGGAACAATTGCCTTTGATACGCGCAAATGCCGACGTCGCTCTCAAACTTATAGACGGATATCTTTTGAGCATGCGTTTGGCCGCCGAAGAGCGTCACTTGATTGAACTGGAATCAGTTTCGATATCTTCCGTGCTCTACGATGCGGCCCAGCAGCTGCATCCTATTGCCAAGTTGTATGGCGTCGATTTAGAACTGTCGCTCGACGGCAAATACGGCCCGGTGGCCGCGCACCGCGAAGGTCTGCAAAGTGCCTTGGTGAGCTTGGGTTATGCACTCATCGAAGCACTGCCTGCCAGCAACGCACCGCAGATGAAGCTACAGTTGGCTGCGCATCGCTGCCGCTACGGAATCGTCGCCGGACTCTACGCCGATGTGGACAGGCTGACAACTGACGCGCTCCGTCAGGGCAGGAAACTATATGGCGACGCCCGACAGCCTATTCCCGCACTGACCCATACTGGCGGAGCGGGGGTGTTCGTCGCGGACGCTATTTTGCATGCCATCGGAGCTAAATTAAAAGTTTCGCACCATCGACGACGTTCCGGTCTTGGGACGGTTTTACAGCCCAATCACCAGTTACAATTAGTTTAGGGGATAAATAAAATATGGCTGATATTCTGATGTTGGAACCGGATACACTTATGGCATCGACCTATCGCCAGGTGTGCGCCTATGCGGGACACAACATGCGACGAGTGGTGAGCGCGCAGGAGGGCGTGTTTGAGGTTGACGAGCGCCGTCCTGATATCATCATCGTCGAAGTGCAACTCATAGCCCATAGTGGCATAGAATTTTTGTACGAACTTCGGTCGTATCCGGAATGGCAGGATATTCCGGCGCTTATCCATAGCATTGTCCCACCGTGTGAATTCGAAGACAGTATGGACTTGTTACGCAATATGCTCGGTGTCAAAGAATATTTGTACAAACCACATACCTCGGTGCAGGGATTTTTGCGCGCCGTCAGGGAAACATTGGCTGTGCCTGCTTCAATAATCCCGGCCGAGTCTGCCGGTGTAAATACTACCGGGTCCTGCGCGCAGTTACAGGTTTCATGAACCAGATCCAAACAACCGCCATAATACTCAGCCGTACTGATTTCGGCGAAGCGGACCGGATTCTTACATTGCTGACGCCAGACCATGGCAAACTCCGTTTAATGGCCAAAGGCGTTCGAAAGATCAAATCGAAATTGGCCGGTGGTATCGAGTTGTTCAGTGTCAGCGAAATTGCTTACATAAAAGGCCGGGGCGAAATCGGAACGCTGGTGTCGACCAGACTGCTTAAGCATTACGGCGATATCGTCAAAGACGTGCATCGGACAATGTTTGGCTACGAGCTTATCAAAATGTTGAACCGGGCAACCGAAGACGAACCAGAAGAAGAATACTTTGATTTGTTGCAGAATAGCTTCGAGGCCTTGAACGACAGTACGATACGCCTAGAACTTGTCCGTTCGTGGTTTCTGATGCAATTACTGACGCTGAGCGGGCATACACCCAATCTTATGACCGAACATAACGGGACGAAATTAACAGCGGAAAGCCGCTATAATTTTAATTTCGATGATATGTCCTTTCAGGCTCATGACGACGGAACTTTTACATCTGACCATATCAAGATTCTAAGAGTCGGGTTTAGCCGCAATAGTCCGAAAGTGATGCAGCGGATTGGAAATATAGACACGCTACTGGAAAAAACGTCGCCCATGGTGCAGACTATAGCCCAGTATTATTTAAGATTATAAAATGCGAATATCAGTCGTCTTTGACGTATACATATATAAAATTTGAGAAAGGAATTACCAGTGGCGTTATCTTACGAATTGAATAGTCCGGTCGCTTGCACACAGGGAAACTGGGTGTCGGCGATTCCGTATGCCAGAAAGAACTGGAACGAAGTTGGTCCGCTCAAAGAAATATTTTTAGGTGAATCTGTTCCGGACATGGAAGATAAACCGGCATTACTGGCGCACGTCATGGAAGGACTGATCAAAAGAAGGACGCCAAGATCAGTGCAGGCGGGAATAATGGCAATCGATATTGTGAACCAATGCAGGAACAGGCATGAGGATTATCCGAAGAGTGCGATCCAGCCGGAGCCGGAGCGACTGGAGCGAATAGGCACTGTGGTTCTTGCGGCACCGGGAGCGGAGCGTTTTAGTGTAAGCGTTCGGCATAGACCTGGTACAAAAATAGAAGAACTTGCGTACGACCCGCCACTCGATGGCGCCGGCCCTGTAAGCAGGTATGTCGTCATGGAATCTACGTCTGCGGAACGGCAAATGTCACCGATTGCGAGCGCCATTCGATCGGCGCCTTTTATGCAGACATTTCCCGCTGCAATCGTCGCGCTTCGGGGTCATGAAGACATTTTTTGGCCACATGGATAGGTCCAGACCGGAGCCCAAGCGGTAGAGCTTCTGGAATAAAAGCCGTAAATCAGCTATAATCACCAGAATTATGAGTAGCAATAAACAAAATGTCACCATGGATGAAATCGTAAGTTTATGTAAGCGCCGCGGATTCGTGTTTCAGGGAAGCGAAATCTATGGCGGCGAAGCCGGACTTTATGATTTTGGTCCTAATGGAGTAGAACTGCTCAACAACATTAAGCGGTCGTGGTGGCGACGAAATGTTTATATGCGCGATAATTTCGTGGGTATAGATTCGGCGATGTTCAAGCATCCACGAGTCTGGGAAGCTTCGGGGCATGTCGGTGGATTTTCTGATCCGTTAGCAGAATGTAAAGAGTGCCATGCCCGGATACGCGTAGACAAGGAGCTTGGCGCTGTCGGCGTGACGGCCGATGAAAAAATGACAGAGAATGAGATTAATGAGCTGTTTGATGAAAACCGCTCAAAAATCAAATGTCCTAAGTGCGGAAAAATGAATTTTACGGAAGTAAAAGCATTCAACCTTCTAGTCAAATCAAATCTAGGTGATTTTACTGGGGCTGATGATCGTCCAGTTTACTTACCGGGCGAAGCATGTCAGGGTATCTATCTTAATTTTAAAAATGTCGTTGATACAATGCCCGTCAAAGTGCCTTTTGGGATTGCTCAAATTGGCAAAGCTTTCCGTAATGAGATCAGTCCGCGTAACTTCCTGTTTCGTACCCGCGAATTAGAGCAAGCCGATACGCAATATTTTGTAAGGCCGAACGAGAACAAAGAAGCGTTTGAACGCATCAAACAAGAGCGTTGGGACTGGTATCTAGATATCGGAATAAAGCCGGAAAATCTTCGGTTCACTCAGCATGACAACTTAGTGTTCTATGCATCGGATGCGTGGGATATCGAGTACAATTATCCGTCGCTAGGTTTTGATGAAGTAGAAGGCATTCACGACAGGACTGATTACGATTTGACGCAGCATAGCAAATTTTCCGGGACTGATATGTCATACATTGACCCAGTTACTCAGGAAAAATATATTCCGTGGGTGCTTGAGACCTCTATGGGCATGGGTAGAATCTTCTTGGCCGTT
>JBGTMN010000032.1:0-5244 GCA_041743525.1 Saccharimonadales bacterium (SeqCode)
AAATGGCGCCGGTAAAACCACGCTTGTTGCCGCCGTGCTTGCTGCATCTGAAGGTGTTAAGCCGCCGAGTAGTATATTCAAGGGGATAATAACAGTCGAAGAAACGCTTACTATTGGGCTATACGACCAAGAGATCGATCCCCGCTATTTGTCGATGACACTTGGTGCTGCCGTCGAACAGGCGCTTCGGGATATAAATGCGCCCGTCAATACCCAGCGGGTCAAACAGTTACTTGGGAATTACTTGTTCGATCCTATATCGGATATCGAACAGCCCGTCAGCCGTTTGAGTGGTGGACAGAAGGCCCGATTCCAGTTGATACGTATGCTAGCCGGAGAACCGATGATGCTCATTCTTGACGAGCCGACAAATCACCTGGACCTGCCGAGTATAGAGGAACTAGAGGCTGCGTTGCTGGGCTATAAAGGCGCCATACTCTATATTTCCCATGACAGTTACTTTGCCGGCAAACTCGGTGGCCAAACCGTGTCAATTGGCAGCTAGCCTGCTACGAATCACCTAGCGGTTAAAAATGATTACGCGCATCTGAGGCACGAGTGCTTTGGCCTCGCTGTAGCGCATGCCAGCACGGACGCCCATAGCTTTAGCCTGTTGAGAGCAAGAAGTTATGATGTAGCGTTGCAGGTTTCGCCGAGGCTTACTGGACGGTATGTAGCGGCGCACGGGCGGCATTGCATCGACAGCAAATGCCCAGTAAAGTCGGTCATTGATAGTTTTATATTTTGCGTTTTCCATGGGACCTCCCAAAATAAGTCAAAAGATTACTAAGTTTATGTCGTCATTAATAAAGAGATACGATAATTTCAGCAGAAACAGAAATATTAGAATTAACAGAAAATGTAGAATTTATAAATCCTACGATAGATATACGTACAATGTGGGTAAAGTCTGAATGCAGGAAGCTTTTGTAAGCAGCACAATCACGACTGGTTGTATTGTACAACAAGCTTGCGACAAACACCAAGCAATTGTCGCGTATACGTGCTTATGCTTAGTATCAAAAGGTCGGTTGCGTTTCTTTTCGGCTCGTTGTTGCAGACTGCGACTTGGCAGTGCCTGGCAAAAGAATATTAAAAGTTGTGCCTTTATCGACTTCTGAATCTACGGTGATTGAACCGTCATGAATTTCGATAATCTCCTTGGACCAGTACAGGCCTAAGCCTGTGCCCCCTACCCTGACGGAGAGCGGATTGTCGATACGCGAAAACTTCTTGAAAAGTTTGTTTGTGTCTTCCGGACTGATGCCCACGCCTTCATCACTGACGCGAATCTCTACCATATTGTCTTTATAAGCTGATACGTTTATCCGTATATTTTTACCTTCTGGAGTATATTTGCTGGCGTTGTCTACGATATTGCTGACAGCCATGCGAATGTATTCGGTGTCTACAGAAGCAAAAACCGGTTGCTCGGGGGCTTTGAAGCTAACGTTTTGGCTGCGGCCTAAGAATTGGGACTGGAGATCATTAATGATACTTTCAAGGAGTTTTCCTACATTTGTCGTTTTTTTCTTTAAAACAATCTTTTTGAGGTCAAGTTTGGCTACGCGTAAGATATCGTTCACGACTTTTATCTGGCGCTCATTGCTTTCGTAGGCGCTTTCCAAAAAACGTTTTTGTTCCGGATTGATGTCACCTGCGAAACCCTCCAGTATCATGCCGACGTACTGCTTGACGGCAGTTGCCGGTGTGCGGAGCTGGTGAGAGGCAAGCGCGATAAATTCGTCTTTGGAACGGTTGATCTCTAAAAGATGCTGTACTCGTTGAGCTTCGGATAATTTCCGCTGCAATGCGTAATGTAGAACACGTGACAAGAGTTCTGTATCAAGCTTGTTTTTGACGAGATAATCGGCGACGCCCATACGCATCGCTTTTCGTTCTATCTTTTCGTCGCCGGCTCCAGTCAATATTATAAAAGGCTGTGCGCGCTGTACGAGATCAAATTTAGAGAGGAGTTCGAGGCCATTATGACTGCCGAGTCGATAGTCTACCAGATATATCTCATGCTCTTCCCGGCCGATTATTTCAGTGGCTTCGTCTACTGTCGAAACCCAGTTTATTTTAAAAGGAGAGCCTTCTATTTTTGATATTAACGAACGTATGATGAGGTAGTCTTCCTCATCATCATCTATCAGTAAAACCCGGATATAATTATTCACGCTTTCTATCATTGTTCGTTGGTAACTCCACTATTTCGAACCAATATTTGCCGAGCGCTTGCATAACGCCTAGAAGACCCTCGAAAGTGACGGGTTTTGTAATGAAAGAATTAACTCCGAGTTGGTAAGATTTGAAAATATCTTCTTCAGCTTTAGAAGTAGTGAATACTACAACTGGTATGTCGCGTAATTCCGGATCTGATTTTATTTCACGGAGCGCTTCGCGGCCGTCTTTCTTTGGCATATTCAAATCGAGCAAAATGACACCGGGGCGCTTACAGCAACGCTCGTTTGTCGCATCGGCATACTCTCCTTCACCCCTCAAGTAGTGGAGCAATTCTTCTCCATCTTTTACCCGACAGAGCGTATTAAGAAGCTTGCTCTGGTTCAGTGCCTTCTGCGTCAGCAAAAAATCATCATCATCGTCATCGGCCATCAGAATGACGATTCCGCTACTTTCTTTACTGATGTTACTCATTTGTCGTCTCCCTTTTATGTCGGATTGGTAGTGTCACAATGAATGTCGAACCTTTTCCGGGTTTACTTGAGGCGGTAATCGTACCTTGATGTCTCTCTACTATCTTGCGGCATACGGCCAGTCCGATACCGGTTCCTTCATAAGAATCCCGACTGTGTAATCTTTGAAAGACCGCAAAAATACGATCCAAGTACTTTTCATCAAAACCGACACCGTTATCCTCGAATGATACTGTAACGTGTTTCTTTTTGCCTGGCTGTGAAATATCTGTTACTGCATTAATTTTGATGATTGGTGCAATATCGGGTTTATGAAATTTAATCGCATTGCCGATAAGATTCTGAAATAACTGACGCATCTGGCTCGGGTCAGCATCGATAACGGGAAGTTTTTCAACATTGACAGTGGCTCCGGTGTCTCTAATTCGGGTTTCGAGATCTTCCAGCACTTCCCGAATAAGCTCGTTCAAGTCGGTTTTCGTAAACTCTCTCGCCCTACTTGTAACTCTTGAAAATGACAGGATATCCTCGATAAGGGCGCTCATACGAGCTGCTGCACTTCTCATGCGATTGAGGTAGTCGCTGCCTTCACCAAGTTTGGAGCCGTATTCTTCCTCGAGCAAATTTCCGAAAGCCTGGATTTTGCGGAGAGGTTCCTGCAAGTCATGTGATGCGACATAGGCAAAATCTTGCAATTCGCGGTTGCTCCGCTCGAGTTCTAGGTTAGTTTGATTTAGCTCCAGGGTCCTGGAAATAATGCGCCGTTCCAGTTCTTCATTGATTATACGGAGTTCTTCTTCGAGCCGAGTCCTCTCTAAGATTTCATTTTGCGCAACCATATAATGATGAGAATTGTTCATGGCTAGTGATGCGCGGTAGGCGAGTTCCATGGCCATATCCAAGTCGGTGTTGTTGTAATGCCGTTTTTGTTCCGCTGTAATCAAGGTCAGTGCACCGACCGTTTTATCTTGGGTTTTTAATGGAACTATTATTGCCGAACTGAATCCGACTGATTTCAAAAGTTCCAGATGTTCATCGTCTTTAGCAGACATTTTGAGCATTTCTTCGCTGATGTGTGGATAAAACTCAGGTTCTCCGGTGCGAATGACATTTGGCACACCGGTAGGTGCCTGCATGTCAGGCTTCCCTATTTTCTCGTTCAGTTGGTTTGCCCATTTGATTTTACTTGGGTCTTTATGGGCAACGACAACCCGTGTCAATTCTCCGTTTTCTTCTAAAATATCGACCGTACACCAATCGGCTAGTCCGGGCACGGCAGTCTGGGCTATGGTTTTTAATGTTTTTTTATAATCTAGTGAGGACGAGAGTATTGTGCTGGCAGAAGCTAAGAACTTGTGGTTGCTCTCTATTTGTTTGCGTTCGGTGTTGTCTATGAGTACGCCGGGAAATTTGACTGGTTTGCCAGCATCGTTCCGCTCAACCCTGCCGCGGGCTATAATCCATCGCAAAGATCCTTCCGCATCGATTGTACGATATTCGACTTCATAAATTTCGTCGCTCTTCATTGATTTGGCGATCTGTTTTTGAATACGATCACGGTCTTCAATGTGTATTGCGTTTATGAATGTTTCAATTGGAACTCCCCTGATGGCTTCGTCATGGGTTACACCGAACATCGCGGCCATGTATTCGTCGCCAAAAACAACATTTTGTTCTATGTCCCACATCCAGGTGCCGATAACTCCGGTTGATAGGGCTTCGCGTAGCTGCCTTTCGGTGCGGGCTAGTTTGCTACTGGCAGATATTTCGTCTGTTATGTCCTCCGTAGCCTGAAAAACCAGTTTGACTTCCCCTTTTTCGTCCAGAACTGGATGATGCGTAACTTTCCAGTGCCTTTCTACCATGATGCCGTCCGGAGACTCTAGGTCGTAGCGTAGCGTATTCATAATATCTGCTTTTTTTGTGCGGATTGTTTTACGCAGCGACTCAATAAGCTGGCTTTTGCCAGTCTTTGTGTACTGTTCGGACGTGTCAGGAAAAACTTCCATAAGTGGCTTGCCGATAATATCGTCGCGGTTTACCATGCCTATTTCGGCGTGAGCGTCACTTTCGGCAACGATCGTGAAGTTCGGATCATCCGGCAGGAATACGATATACCTGCCCGGCAGGACATTGAATAAGGACTGAAAATCTATAGGATTTATTTTTGCCATACGCTCTATTGTATCAATTTATGTTAGGACTTCCAGGATTCGGAAATTTCATGATCTATAGAATGAGTGTCCTCGACAATCTACCCGAGTCTTTGACGCTTTCGGTGATACAATACCCTTATGGTTTTTAAAAAGCTTATTTTCTGGTGGTATGGCCAGGGATGGCAACTTGTCATACGGAATGCCCGTTTCAGAATGATAAAAGTATCGCACTTATTTTCTGTGCCGATACTTATACGAACCTGGATGGCACCATGGCGACGGATTGTTACCTATCCAGGAGCTGGGCTCGATGCCAGAATGCGGGCTTTCGGAGACAATATTGTCAGTAGAATGGTGGGCTTTACCGTGCGGACCACGGTACTCGTATCTGCCGGGGTCATGCTGACTCTAACAGGAACCATGTCTTTGCT
>JBGTMN010000033.1:0-26439 GCA_041743525.1 Saccharimonadales bacterium (SeqCode)
TTCTATGATGCCGCCAAACGAAATACGCCCGCCATGATTAAAGACATCAGACGGCGGTTCGGCAAATAGCATGAATGCGTTCCAAAGGCTGCAGCAGTGGCACGATAGCAAGATTGGGTTGGCCGTATTTGCCGTTCTCGAGCTGGCGCTGGCCTACTTATTCCTGAGTTGGGCAATCGATACCGGCAGCCTGATAGACTGGTTTTTGACAATCGTATTGCTGATAGGCGCGATTCAGAACTTTGTGCGGCTGATTTGGAGGCTTGCCCATGGCAGGTAGCAAGCAACAGGAACTGGCCCAAATCCGGCAGAAAATCCTCGACGACGGCGTGACGCCGGAACTTGCCGAAACCGCCACGCAGTTGGTATTCGGAAGCGGCAACCCAGCGGCCGACATCGTGTTCGTCGGTGAAGCACCGGGCAAAAAAGAAGATCTGAAAGGCGAGCCGTTCATCGGTGCTGCGGGGAAGTTTTTGGACGAAATGCTTGCATCAGTTGAGCTGAAGCGTGATGATATATATATCACGAATATCGTCAAATATCGGCCGCCGGACAATCGTGACCCGTATCCCGAAGAAAAGAAAGCGTTCCTGCCATATTTACAGGCCCAGTTAGAAACAATTCAGCCGAAAGTAGTCATTACCCTCGGCCGCCATTCCAGCAATTGTTTCTTACCGGATCTGCAAATCAGCAAAGATCACGGAAAACCCCAGCGTGTTGGTCTGGCTTTCCGGGAGGATCCATCGAAAGTGCTCAAGGTAGTGATTCTACCCTTGTACCATCCGGCCGCAGCGCTGTATAACGGCGGGCTGCGCCAAACACTTCTCGATGACTTTGCGCAGATACCATCAATCATAAAGACAATCACTAACGATTAAGTAAAAGGATTTCAGTTATATACGAGATAAGCGACGGGAAATATGACGTTCCATTTACGGCTACATAAATTAATACATAGCCCGCTAAAGAACTAAAACGACCAAGCTCATCACTGAAAAACGAAATTCAAACACCATAAGGAGAAATATGGAAGCAAACAACACTAATACCGAAGGCCAGGCACCACGAAGAAATAATCCTCGCGGACCACGTCAGGCGCAGTCTAATCAAGCTGGCGATACAGCCGATGCTGGCGCAAACCGAAAACCGGGAGCCGGCGGCCGTAGACCGAATAACAACGGCGGACGACCTTCGAATAACAATAGCGCTCAGCGTACGGGCGGCGGAAGCGGATCGAGCCGCGGCGCGGCAGTCCGGGCACAGAAGCGAACCCAGATGGACGCTCAAAAAGTTGCCAATCAGTATCTGGCGGCCAACGTCGACGACCAATCGCAGGGGCAGCGCCGGGCAAATGTCATAGACGACAGTCCACGGCTCAAGGTTATTGGATTAGGCGGCATGGACGGCGGTGGATCGAAGAATATGATCTTAGTCGAATATGTAAACGATGCGGTCGTCATGGACTGCGGTAACGACCTCGGTGTCGACTTGCCGGGCATCAATTATGGCATTGCTGACACTGCATACATGGAATCGATCAGACATAAACTGCGCGCTTATGTTATAACGCACGGTCACCTTGACCACATCGGTGGACTCCCGCATATCGTGCCAAAATTTCCAGCGCCTATTTATGGCTCAAAATTCACTATCGGCCGGGTAGAAGAAATTTTCGAAAACTTCGGACTGCCGATGCCGGAAGGTTTCCAACTGAACACCGTGACCATGAACGAAGACACGCATGAACGGCTCAAGGTTGGTGAATTCTACGTAGAACTGGTGCGAATCACCCATTCTATTCCAGGTAGTACCTGTATCGTGCTGGACACGCCTGTCGGTCGGATTATTAATACGGGTGACTTCCGCCTGGATCCAAACCCGCTTGACCACGAACGCAGCGACTATGATCGCCTGAATGAACTTGGTGATGAAGGGGTGCTTGCGCTTCTGTCGGAGAGTACGACCGTGGAACGCCAGGGACGCACTCCATCGGAAAGCACCATCGAACAAAGCATCATCGATATTATGACGAATGCACCCGGCCGAATCTTTGTCGGTTTGTTTAGTACGAACATGAACCGCGTCCAGATGATCGTCAATGCCGCCGTGCACCATAACCGCAAAGTGGCCATGGACGGTCGGAGCATGGTGAGTACGCTGGAAATGGCTATCCGTCATGGATTTATGAAGGTACCAAAAGGTACTTTCGTGCCAATAGCGAGCGTGCCGAACATGAGTGACAATGAAGTCGTCGTGGTTTGTACCGGCTCGCAGGGTGAACCGAGCAGCGCCTTGCAGCGCATGGCTGGGGGTGAACATCGCCATATCAAACTCAAAGAACAGGATACAGTTATTCTGTCCAGTACTCCAATTCCTGAAAGTGGTAACGATGCGAAAGTCGGCCACATGGTAGACGGTCTGGTCAAAAAAGGCGTTCACGTCTTCGAAGCTCGAAACCACGAGCTGGACGGTGTCGGACCCCTTCACGTATCGGGCCACGCCAGCCGTGATGAATACGCCGATATGATCAACATGACCAAGCCGAAGTTCTTCATCCCAATTTATGGCGCATACCGTGTCAAGCAACGACACATTGACCTGGCGGTCGAGCAGGGAATACCTCGTGGCAATACCATTAATGCTGGTAACGGTGAAGTAATCGCCCTGACTCCTGACAAGATGGTCAGCGAAGGCGTTGTTCCCAATGGAACAATTCTGGTCGATCAAACCGGAGCCATTGTCAGCAATATCGTCATCAAAGACCGTGTGCTTCTGAGTGAAGAAGGGCTTTTGGCGGTTATCCTGACAATAGACAAAAAATCTGGCAATCTTGCTACCAGTCCGGATATCATCTCCCGCGGCTTCATTTACATGCGGGACAACGAAGACATCATGAACGGCTTGCGTATCGAACTGAAGCGCGCCGTACAGCAGCGATACAAGCGAGTCGATCTGGACCGATTCAAGGCAGAACTTAAAGACCATATCACGCATTATCTGTACGAACATACTCAGCGCAGCCCGATCATTATCCCTGTGGTTAATGTCATCGGTGGTAAGGGTGATCCTAAAACAGTTCATGCAAATACCGTCACCAAAACCGAAGAGCAAGTCGCTCAAGAGCAGCAAAAACGATTCGAAGAGATGCGCGCCCGCTTGTTGTCGCAGGATGCCCGCGTCGACTAATAACATACTGGAGGATATATGGCACGAGAGAATGAGCTCCCGGGCGAAAGCCTTGACCAACACCCGCTTATTTCAGTAGAATCCGACGGTTCATTGTTATGGAATGGCAGTCCGGTTGATGATGTAAGACGGTTTAACTCAAAGACTGGATTGCTCGATGCGATCGATGAAGGTGCTGAATTGGTAGAGCCAGTTCTATTCGAGCCGAAAGAAAAAGAGGAAGAGACACCTAATCTTGTAAGCGGCATCGTCTATACATCAGAAGAAAAAAGTCCTTACGACAAGTAGCAGAGCAAGCGCTCGTACGGTTCATCAGATACATAAGCGGTATGCTATAATCGGTTCAAATGGAGCGAAACAATCCAAAGAGACCAGCTCGCTACGCAGGTATGAAAGGACTGACAAGGCTGCAGGCAAAAGTCCGGCGGATGCCGCGCGCAGAAACTTTAGTAATGGTGTGTGCTGTATTGTTCGTCGCAGTAGCCGGCATGATGTATATGCGCTCGGGGTCAGCAGCGACGCAACAGGTATTTTCCTCTGGTAGTTTCTGGTACCAGAGTATTCCGAATGACGCCCCGCGACATCCGAACTCGAACGGCATCGTGACCGAAGTCGTTCGTCAGATGAAAGATTATTACGGTTCCACCACGCGTATGAATGTCAGGATCAACACGACCGACTATGCCGCTCCTGTCTATGTTGCCGACGCAAATACTCCGCGGATAGATGTCGGATTTTATAATTGTCAGAATAAAGATTTGTCGAATGACACCATTGCACAAAAAGTCGTGAATGATTATTTCAAACAGGTGCCGATACCGCTCTGGGCAGTGCCATCGCCCGGTACGGATGCGGAGATGGTCGTCTATTCTCCAAGCGAAAACAAGATGTGGGAATTCTGGGTCATGCAGAAGACGAACGGCCAGTTCAAAGCCTGTTGGGGCGGAAGGATGGATAATGTGTCCCAGAGTACGGGAATCTATCCATGGCCGTATGGCACGACGGCGACGGGTTTGCCGTTCATGGGAGGCCAGATTACCGCGGCCGAACTGCAGGCGGGCCGCATTGACCATGCAATCGGTATCGCGCTGCCCGAACCATACAAATGGGATACGGTCTCGTGGCCGGCAAACAGGAGTGACGGCTTTAGTACAAACCTGAATGCTCCACCAGAGGGACTGCGGTTGCGACTCGATCCTGCATTGAATGTAGATTCTTTGAGCATTCATCCTGTGGCGAAAACTGTCGCCAAAGCAGCGCAGAAATACGGGTTTGTCATCTGGGATAAAGCCGGAGCTGTCAGTATCCGGGCTGAAAACCCGGTGTCATTCACAACGAGAGGACTGCCGAATCCATATGAGGCGCTGTATTCACCGAAGGCGGACTGGAATGTGCTTGATGGCATACCTTGGGATCGATTAATTGCATTGCCGATGGATTACGGAAAAAACATTACACCGCCACCTTCTACGACAGGCAAAATATCACAGGAGAACAACCTTGCGACCGGCAAACAGTTCTCTTCAACGAGCGGTGTCAGTCCGACGTATGAAACATTCAAAGTCAACGACAAAGACGAGAATACCCGCTGGATTTCCGGGGTTTCGGATGCGACACACTTGGGTACCGATCTTGGCTCGGCGCATACTTTAAATAAAATCAGTATCCTGTGGGCAGGCGATACCACCAGGAATTACGATATCCAATTATCTACGGATAACATCACCTGGAAGACCATCGCAACTGGCCAGACGAACAATTCTTCGCCACAGCTGATAGATACGACATCATTCACGGGAATTCCGAACGGGCGTTATTTCAGGATAATCGGAAAAGACCGATGGAACTCTACGTACGGCCATTCAATCTGGGAGCTTGGTATTTACGGAATCGCGGATAGCGGTCATGCTGCCGGTGACATCAATGGAGACGGCAGGGTAAACGCTTTGGACCTTTCTGTACTGCTGTCCAAAGACGGTCAGAGCTTCCCGTCGGCGGATTTCGACGGAGATGGCGTCGTAGGGGCGGCAGATATGGCGATACTGCTAGGGAGATGGACGTGGTAGGTATTTGGAAAATGCTTGCATTATTTCTGAGCTTAAGCATAATAGAAAGCAAAATAAGGTAAACATATGGGGAATCCTGTGAAGTGGTATAAACAAAGAAATTCTGTCGAAAAATACGGCATCGGTGCCGCTGTGGTTGGAATCGTGAGTTTATTAGGGGTGATGTTGTTCGCGTTTAGTCAGGCGGCAACCGGGCCAAGGTTGTATGTACTGCCATCAGCCCAGACGCTAACCAGCGGATCGGATCTTTCGGTCACAATTCGTACGGATACGGTGGCCGAGTCAGTGAATTCGGTACAGGCTTCTCTAGGCTATGACGCGGGCCAACTTCAGTTCGTTGGACTTGAAGAAACCGGGCCATTTAGTTTTGTCGCCGCTTCAGATACTTCAACTCCTGGGCGCGTCAGGGTGGCACGTGCTATACCCCAGGGCGCGGAAGCTGTCGCCGGCGACCATGCGGTTGTTACGGTTAAATTCAAAGTTTTAGCTTCGTCTGGTTCAGTCGCCCTAACTTTTGACGAAAGCTTCTCGATGCTGGTACGGGAGAGTGATAATACGAACGTCCTTGCCGCTACGACAGGAGCAAATTATACATTTGCAAGTACCAGTGGACCCGAAGAACGCTCTGCGACCATGACGCTTAATCCGGCTACAAACTCGGTAGCTCAGAACTCGACGTATACCGTTACCTTAAAGACGAATAGCGGAACGGCTTTAGTTAATTCAGTGCAGGCTGCGGTTAATTTTGATCCTGCCAAAGTTCAGTTCCTCAGCATTGTCGAAGGAAGTGTATTTCCGAATCAAGCTGCAACTGATACCAGTACTGCAGGAAAAATCAGAATTGCCCGATCCGTGCAATCGGGTAGTGGCGGCGTAAGCGGCGAAAACGATGTTGTGACGATATCATTTAAATTGTTGGCTGCTTCTGGAAGCACTGACATGACCGTCGACAAGGCAGCGTCATTTGTTGTAACTGCCGATGACAATAAAAACATTTTGTCGACCGTCGCAGGGAGTACTGTTACTACGGCCGGCGGTGGCCAAACGGATCCCGCAACCCTCAGTATGACGCCGGCTTCCGGATCATTCGCGAAAGATTCGACGGTCGCAGTGGCTGTGAAGGTAAAAAGTCAAACTACGAACGTAACGACCGTACAGTCTACGTTCACCTATCCGGTGAATCAACTTGAATATGTAAGCACGACTGAAGGCGGCGTTTTCCCTACTGCACAGAGAACGAAGATAGAAGGCGGCGTGGTTGATATTATCCGCGGCGTTTCGGGTGGTCAATCGGGTGTTACCGGAGAAAATCCTGTTGTGACCGTTAACTTCAAAGTTATTGGAACTTCTGGTGCGGCAGCATTAGCTTTCACGAATACTTCAGCGGTGTTTGACAATACGGGTACCGGCGTCAGTATTTTGGACCTGGCATCTTCTACGGGTGCAAGTTATACGGTCACGGCACCAGTCGCGGTACAGGATTGTACTGCAAACCCAAGTACTCCGGGTGTTCCTACTCGAACGACATTCGACTACACGACAATCTCTATGTCTTGGACGGCCAGCAACGCCGGATCGAACTGTACGCTAGGCGGCTACCGGGTTCTTCGAAATAACGCAGTAATCGCTACTGTTACGAACGGCACGACATACACTGATTCTGGAAGAACCGCTGGCGTCAGTTACGACTATGCTGTGCAGGCATTCGATACGGCCGGACATAATTCCACGACAAGCGCGACTGCATCACTGACGACAAAAGCAGACGACGTTGCTCCGACTACTCCAGCTGGCGTAAGCGCGGCAGCTACTTCGGCAGCTTCAATCTCGTTGAACTGGACGGCCAGTACCGATCAGCCCAATCCGGGCGGTAGCGGTGTAGATGGATATCACATCTACCGCAATGGTGCGACGACACCAACATATAGCGTAACCTCTGGTACGACGAAGGCCGACAACGACGTCACTGCGTCTACAGCTTACTCGTACACAATCCGGGCCTACGACAAATCAGGCAATATAAGTGCTCCATCAAACGTCGTCACCGCGACGACTCCGACCGCACCATGTTCCGGTAAGCCGACGACTCCCGGAGGATTTAACGCATCTGGAACGACGCTGACTACCGTCAATCTGAGCTGGACTGCTTCGACGGCGAGTCAGAGTTGTGAACTGGCGGGCTACAAAGTTTATCGAGGCTCGGCATTGGCTGGGACAGTTACGGGTCTCAGTTTCACTGATACGAATCTGACTCCTGGAACACAATACAGCTACACGGTTCGTGCCTACGACACGGGTGCTAATCACTCAGACCCGAGCCAGGCTTTGAGTGTATCGACGGCTGCAGACACTTCTGCTCCTACGGCTCCCGAAACCGTGACAGCAACTGTCGTGTCAGCCGGACGTATAGACCTGAGCTGGTCTGAAGCCACGGACAACACCGGGGTTACTGGCTACAGGTTGTACCGAAACAATACGCTTCTTCGAACCGAATCTGCTTCTGCAAGAAGCTTCAATGATACGTTGGTCGCTCCTTCGACTGCATATACCTACACGGTCAGTGCTATAGATGCAGCTGGCAACGAAAGTGCCAAAACAGCAACCGATCCTACACAGGTCACGACACCAGCTGCGCCGGATACACAAGCCCCGACGGTTCCAGCTGACTTACGCCGGCTCGCCTCTACCAGTACTGCTATAGCCATAGCTTGGGATGCCAGTACAGACAATACTGCTGTGAGCGGATACCATGTCTACCGGAACGGACAGTTCCTGCAGGATAGCACAACAACTAATTTCACTGATGAAGGCCTGAATCCGAACACCACATACACCTACGCAGTCAGGGCATTCGATGCGAGCGGCAACGAGTCCGGTCCATCAAACAGTCTGCAGGTCCAGACGCAGGCCGCGCCGGTGACTAATCCTGATCCGGTCACTCCGACGGTACCGACCAACCCGACAACTCCTACGAACCCAACTCCGACTCCTACGAACCCTCAGCAGGCCAATCCGACGACACCGCCGGTCACCAGGATCACTCCGGTTTCGCCAGGTGGCAACGTTCGGTCATTGCCGATGGTAGGTGACGAAATGTTCGCCGTCGAGTCCGCCTTCGACGTACAGCCTTACAGCGTACAGCCTGACGGCATCAGCAAGATTGAGTACTATCTGGACAACAAACTAATAAAAACCGTCAACATTCCACCGTACGCACACCGTATCGACACTCCGAGTATGCTGAACGGTTCGTACAAACTGACGACCAAGACTTACTACACGAACGGCACTACCAATACTGTCAACCAGACAATGCAGGTTACCAACAAGTTCGGACTGACGCAGCTTAAACTGATTGTTCAGAAATATGCTGGACTCATGCTGCTGCTCGTCATTCTTCTCGTAGCCGCAGTTGCCGCCTTGATAATGCGACGTAATCGCACTCCTGGTGCTTCCGGTAACGGGGCTGCTTCTGGCAGTGTCGGGGGCCCAGGGGGCGGAAATGTCGTCGCCCCATCCGCTTGAGTAAATAGTTCGAAGCTTGTGTCATTCATGTAGTAGCGTTAGGATTTTAAGATGGAGCCATGTCTGTGGTACCATAAGCATAATTAAGAAAGGAACGTTGAGGTATGAAGAACCGGACGCTAGATCCGATGCGGATAGTACGCCAAGTGACATCGCTGAGCGTGGCTATTCTGCTGATTGGTGCTATCGGAGTAATCGGCGTCCGTAATTACAGGGGTAGCGAAGCTGCCACTCCTCCCAGTGCTTCAATGACTCTAACTCCTGCGTCAGCAACATGGGACGCCGGTACGACTGTCGCAGTCACCGTGAACGCAAATAGTGGCGCAGAGGCGGTAAATGCCGTTCAGGCTTCTTTGGTTTATAATCCAAACAATCTGCAGTACGTCAGTATTACTGAAGGTTCCGCTTTTCCAATAGTTGCGGCTACCAGCACCGAATCCGGGGTTATCCGGGTTGGTCGAGCCGTCAGCGAAGGCGGGGTTACAGGAAATAACGCGGTCGTAATCGTTCGATTCAAAGTCCTCGGCGGTGCAGATACGACGTCATTGAAATTGGATCAGGCGTATTCTTACATCGTGCGCAGTTCCGACAACAAGGATATTTTAAAGACCGCAGAGACCACATCTTATGCTATTAAAAATACCGGCTCAGTGACTGGCTCGGGTAAACCGGCTTTCAGACTCGATCCGCCGACCGGCACGTACCGCCCTGGGTCTAACATAGCTGTCGCGGTTCGGGTGAGTACCGGCGCGGCGACATTGACTGCAGTCCAGCCAATCATCAACTATCCAGCCGATCATTTAGAATTTGTTGATGTTAAAGAGGGAACTGCCTTTACGACTATCCAGCGCACGAAAAACGCTGCAGGTTCTTTAGATATAATCCGAGGAGTACCGGGCGGGAGCGCTGGTGCATCTGGTGATCAGCTTGTCGTCACTGCTAACTTCAAAGTCTTGAAAGAAACGAACAGTGCCAAACTTACGTTCGCCAGTGCATCGGCGGCGTTCGACAAATCGGGTACTGGTCAGAACGTGCTTGATCTGCCAAATTCCAGCGGCGGTATCTATGTCTTGTCTGCTACCGCACCATTGACGGCCGCACCGGCATCGACGGTCCAAAAAATGTTCTCGATAGCCGCTTCGCAAGGCGGGGAAGCGAAGGTCACGAAAGACGGCACCACCGTTAGCGGCCAGATAGAATTAAAGCCTTCGGGAAGTGGTGAAACAGGTAGTACGACAGGCGATACTATTACCAAGGTCGAATATTTCCTGGACAATGAACTGGTCGCCACCAAAACAGAATCGCCTTTTACTCACGTATTTGATACGAGGATTCTAAAGAATAATGTATATGCCGTCGCGGTAAAGACTCATTACAAGAGCGGTGCTGTCGAATCGGGCGTGGGAAATCTCGATGTGGCTAATCCGGTCAATTTAGCTTATGTCGCCAGGCATAATGGCCTTGCGATAGGCATGAGTTTGATTTTAGGAATTGCCGCAGCTTTCATCGTATGGCGCTACGTATTACCGAGCTTCAAACATAATAGACCCGGTACCGGAGCTTTTGGTGGATTTGGTGGCGGTTCAAGTGGTGGCGGACCTGGCGGCCAGGGACCGAGGGATATCAGCCAGATGGTAGGATCTTTGAACCGGGCTTTCGCACCCGTCGAAAACTACGTCAATGCGCCTGTCCCAGAAGTGCAAAGCACTGCGGTTCTGCCTGTCGAAAATTACTCCGTTGCGCCGACATATACGGCTCAGCCCGGCGCTGATGTCATGCCGCCTCCAAACCCTGTGCAGAGCATACAGCCCGTAGAAACACTAGCCCCACCGCAACCACAGCCGTCTCCTGAAGCAGCTCCCGTTACGCCAGTCGTTCCGGATACGAATATCCAGCCCGTCTCAACTGCGACCGATACTCCTCCGGCTCAACCGGCTCAGTCGGAAACTCAGTTCTATCAACCGGTAGCACCTGCTCAGGAAACGCCGCAGCCTCAGAGTATTAACGTGCAGGTCGCCGAACCGGTTTCAGAACAATCGCCTGACCCAGTAGCAGTCCCCGACCCGGAACCGGCAGTGGCCATGCCGGCTGCCGAGGCTCCAGTATTCATTCCAGCTGATACGCCCCAAGTCCCGACTCCTCCCGCAGCCGTGGAAGTCACGCAGCATCCCGTTGCCGGACAGATAATCTCTCCAACAGAATTCCCGGACGAAAATCGGCAATAAGCAGGAAACGGGAATCTAACCCGGTATTTTCGGATAAGATGTCGGTCAGTAACTATACATACCAATTGACGCTTATGGTAACATCTGCTATAATGAGAGTATGTCAGATAAATATCCAAACCTCAATCCAAAAGAATCAGGCGACGCCGAACAAGAATCAGGCGTTGACTATAAATTTTACAAAGACCCACTACTCCGAGCAGTTGCCGAGGAAGATCCCCATATGGACAATTTACTCGAAGGCCTCAGATTGGCAGAAATCCGGAGAAACGAACATCCGGACAGTTCGGTTCACGAGGGTATGATAGGCATAGTCGAGGATAACATACGTGACAGGGTGCAAAGACTCGGTTATCTGACGTCTGAACCGCTAAAACCTGAAGACTCGCCAGAGCTCTAGAACATAAGTACGATAAAAGGTATAATAACAAAAAGATATGGCCAAAAAGAAAAAATCCACCCGCAGCAAAGCAAAAGCAACGAAGCAACCTTCGGCTTTTTGGCCGAACGTTTTTGCGGTGATGCTTATTTTGATTGCATTGTTCATTCTTTTGGGCGGCATTGGCACCGGCGGCGCTTTGCCGCTTGCATTGTTCAATAGCGCTGAAGGTTTGGTCGGGTTGGCCGCGTACCTGGTGCCCGTGGTGCTTGTATATTGGGGTGTCGGAAAATTCCTGAGCGACAATAAACGTGTGCATTTCGGAAAGCTGACGAGCCTGTTCACGGCGCTTGTACTGACTGCCGCCTTGCTGCATATCTTGTTTGCTGTCAAACAGGGCGGGGGAATATGGGCTGACGGCCGTGGAGGTCTTATCGGCGATCTTGCTGGAGGAATGGTTCTCGGTGCGCTCGATCGGATTCCGGCCGCGATTGTTTCATTGGTGCTTCTGGTGCCGGCGGTTTTTTATGCATTTAATATTCCATTCAGTGTCATCGGGGACTTTTTCAAATCATTAATTCCAGAGCCTCGTGAACCGGACACCGATATGGCGACCCTTAAAGCCAAAGCCGAAAAACCAGCGCTCAAAGTCAATGAAGATATGCAGATGACAGGTGTCGATTCACTTGCCGCCGAACCGGTGCGGCCGCGTTTTGCCGGACTCAAAAACAGTGCTGCCCGCCTGGCGCCGACTGCTGCTCCGGCGAACACGCCGGCCGAGCCTCAGGTGGCTTTGACGCTGGCCAGCGATCCAGACTGGAAACTGCCTCCTATCAACCTCTTATCCAGTAAAACCGAACGTCCCGATGCCGGCGACTATAATGCTAATGCTGAAACTATCCACAACACATTTGCAAACTTCAACATCAACGTGGAGATGGAAGGTGTCAATATTGGACCGCGCGTTACCCAGTACACACTTCGACCACCTTCCAACGTCAAGCTTACTAAGATAACGGCGCTCGAAAACAATCTGGCGCTTGACCTGGCCGCCAAATCTATCCGTATGGAAGCACCTATCCCAGGGCAGCGGGCTGTCGGCATCGAAGTACCCAACGAAAAATCTGCGACCGTCGGCATGAGCGGCATGCTCAAATCCAAAGCCTGGACCGACTTACACGACAAGCCACTCGGATTTGTGATTGGTAAGGATATCGGCAATAACGCAGTGGTAGCCGATCTGGCAAAGATGCCTCACTTGTTGGTTGCCGGACAGACCGGATCTGGTAAATCGGTCATGATAAACGCACTGCTGACCAGCTTGCTGTATCACAACTCGCCTTCGGATCTGAAGCTTATATTGGTAGACCCCAAGCAGGTTGAAATGGCGCCGTACAACGATATTCCTCATCTTTTGACGCCTGTTATAAATGAGCCCGAAAAGTGCATCAGCGCCCTGAAATGGGCGGTCGCGGAAATGGAACGCCGGCTGCGGACTATGGCTGATGTCGGCAAGCGGAACATCATCGAATATAACGCTGTCAAACAGGAAGAGGGAATGCCGTATATCGTCATCGTCATTGACGAGCTTGCCGACCTGATGATGATGGCTGCGCGCGACGTCGAAGCCCTTATCGTCCGCTTGGCGCAGAAAGCCCGTGCTGCCGGTATACATTTGGTGTTGGCGACGCAGCGGCCGTCGGTGGACGTCATCACCGGACTTATCAAGGCAAACGTGCCGGCGCGTATTGCGTTTACTGTCGCGTCGCAGGTTGACTCCCGCACAATCATCGATCAGATGGGCGCCGAGAAACTTTTGGGTATGGGTGACATGCTCCTGCTGACGAGTGGTATGAGCAAGCCGGTGCGGGTTCAGGCGGCATTTATTTCAGACGACGAAACCGCCAAGGTCATGGAGTTCATCAAGAGCCAGCGATTGCCGGAATACGATGGAGACGTTGTGAGCCAGCCGGTACAGATCGGTAAGGGTGGGGTTATTGCCGATCCGAGCGGTAGCGGCGATGCCGAAAGTGACATGTTCCGTGACGCTGTACAGGCCGTCATCGAAGGCAAAAAAGCCAGTACCAGTTATCTGCAGTTACGTCTTAAGATAGGATATGGACGGGCTGCCCGCATGATCCAGGAAATGGAAGAGCAGGGGATTGTCGGGCCGGCAAACGGTTCGAAAGCCCGCGAAGTGCTCGTGAGTTCTTTGGATCAGGTTTTTGGCGGCGGAGAGGACATCGATGATTTTGCCGATGAGCAGACTGTCCGTGATCCAATGGTCCTGAGATAGCACCGCTTAGACCAGCATTAAATCATACGACAACTTGCCATAACCGCTTCTATTCTGTACCATAAGCTTAAACACAAATTCAGAGCAAATGGAGGGAGCGAGGTGGCTTACGCAGGTATTCAGCGATTACACTCACTTGTATACCGCTGGCTGCCGCTCCTTCCCCTGAAAATGATTATCATAATCCGGATTCGAACCCTTGCTACTGAAAGCAGGGGTTTTTTAAAACCGGCCTTAGCAGCAGGTCGCTCGCATGTCTGCTGACAGGCAGACTCCGACTGATGTCCTGAGCGGGCTACCTCTGCCTATCGTTCCCGACGAAAACGTTCGGTTGCCGATTGATAATCCTTTCGTGGCGGATCTGCATCATGGATTCCATCCTGCTTCTCATCCTGATCTGCAGTCGCTTGGCGGTAAGGCACTCCGCCATTCAAGATTACAATTAGTTGATAAGAATTATCATAACCACACGGAGCGGTCGTATCATCGTTTTTTTGAAGGCCCGCCCATACCCGTGAACCCTGATGAGCAGTTTAAGATATGCGTTTTAGCAGCGGCCGGCTTCGTGCCGGATCAGGGCATAGACCTCAGCAGTGGCGACCCAGAAATTGTTGAACTTACTCCTTCGCAAAAAATACAGCTGGTCGAAGTGGACCCGGATGACCAGTACGGCCGGAGGGAGTTAAAGTACCGGTATACACCTATTCATGATTTTTTTGTAGACTATGCGCTCGGACGGGACATCACCCATGTAAAGGAAAAGATTATAGACGAATTCGTGCATACGGAACATGAGGACCGTGCCAAGTATCTGGGCCATTTCCTGATCGCTCAGACTGCAGTGGTTGCAAGTGATACGGTTGCAGAACAGTACCGTGAAGTTTACGACGCCGGTATGTTGCACCCGATGATGCCGAGCCATCCTGCTTCACTGGTAAAGTTTAAGCTGGGTAATGATTCCCAGCGCGTTTCGCTTATACCGGCTTTAAAAGACCGGCTTGTCGCTCAGCTGGACGGGAGTTTAACTACTTCTATATCCATTATTCCGTTACAACCGGTGCCTGATAAAATAACGACGAATGACTTATCAGAAGATTTTTTGATTCCTCGTAGCTAAGACATGAGAAAAGCCGCGTAAAGAAGAAAAAGGTGAAGAGTAGTGAAAAGGTTGGGGGCGAATGGGCCACCGGCGGTTTTCTTGACGTGCTCTACGGCTTCTGCGTTTCCTGACGCGGCTATGAAATTGTTACCCTTTCCGGCATGCTACACTTCGCAGCGATGCGGGCCGGATGGGGCGGGTGTTCGTTGACAACAGGCTGATCATCTCTGGTCGGGGTAGGGCAGTTCGCAGCATGAGCTGGAGCTGCAGTGGCCTTCAAAGAGTGAATACTCGGTATCGTCAGGGCAACTCCTGTCATCGGTCCGGAACACAGTGCGGGTGTATCGTAATACGAATCCTTTCCTGGAATCGAGACCGGGGATGCTGTCTAGTGGCTGCTGTCGGGTTGTTGGATGCAGCTCCTTCCAGTGGCGTAGAGGCCAGTGATGACGAGCGCTGCTCCCGCGACAAGCCATCTGGTGCTGTTGGGTGCAGAGTCGCCGTAGAGCGCGAGCACTGCTCCGACGAGAATCAGAATCGTTCCGATTTTCATGAGACTCTTCTCTCTGTGATGGGTGGGAGTGGTATGCCGTGTAGCATCTGTCGCATGGATTGGATCCATGGCACAGGTAGAGCTTCTGAACGAGTAAAAGAACGGGCTTTGTTGCCGTGTCATATACGAACAAACTAATTTAATACTATCAGTGCACCAAAGTCAATGTAGTACTTAGGTATGTATTATCCGGCCCACAGGACACTGAAACTACTGGATTGTCGGTCTTATTTATTTCAAATTTTTTATTCACATCCAAGTAGAGGAGTTTCTAGCTTTCGGACACTGAATTCATCTACCGAAAAACGAACGTCGTCGCCTCTGATTCCAACACTGCCTGGCCCGCGCATAGCCCTATCGGGATTACGGTCGATGGTTCTCACGATAGGATATGGTGAGACATCAAGTCTCCATCCGCAGATTCGGTTGGTGCCGTCCGGAAGCCATTCTATCGTCCACTGTACATTTTCCCATGAGCCCTGCTTATAGGCCGCGTTTGCGCGAGAGTCCTGTTGATTATCGAAAAAATCGTAGGCCTTCGAGGTATCTGCTATGCCGGTCTTCCGTTTTGTTATTTCCATATGACCATTGTTGCTATGGAACACGAATGTGTACGTACCCGGGCTGTTGCCATTCTTGTAGTCGCCCCTTAAACCGGCAGCTCCCAGGTCTCGAGCGCCGTCTTCCGGGAATCTGATCTGCGCTTTCGTTCCTTCGGTAATGCTACTGCCCGGACGCTCTTGTATAGAATCAGTGCGTATTTTCATATTTACCATCAGTCCCTCGCTTTGACCTTCGCCACCGAATGACTCCTGAGTCCACACACGAAAGAACTGTTCATCTCCGTTCTCTACGCCTAAACCGTCCCTCCGATCGAGTTCGGCGCCGGCATTATGATCGACGAACCAGTTCGGGTGCGTTCCGTTAGTATCTTTCGAAACATAGGATTCCATATCCGGACCATCGAACGATTCAAAAAATAACACCTCTGCCGGGCTGTCGCTTTTCTCTTTTTCTGGCAAAGGATAATATTGTGTGATCCTTGCAGGGGATTCAGTCTGACGTTGATCCTGCTGCCCTGAATGATTGGCCGAGATTATGTAGGAGACGTTTTTCTGAGCCGCCTTTATGGATGTGGATATTTTCTCGGGCACATTAAACTCGTATAGACCTTTGTGCTCTGCAAGGATAAAAGCACCCAGTACCAAACTGCTGACGACAAGCTTGTTTTTAACGGGGGATTCTCCAGGGTGCCTCATTATTGAGCTATTATAATATTAATTTGATACTAGTTACATACTGTAGGGTTAGACAGTAATCTGAAAACCGGGGTCAGCTTTAAAACCGTCTAGGAGTGCCATTAGTAAGTTGATACCATACTATAGTTGACTAACAGGGGTAGATTAAGTATAATGCCGGTACTATTAACTCAGCTCATAGCCATTCACCATGAATGGGCGTATGGGTAGTAACCAAAGGAGTACGATGAATCAGTACGAAATTGCTGTTCTATATCACCCGGATCTCGAAGTAGATCTGGAAAAAGCCACCAGCCGGGTAGAAAAGATTTTTACCGACAACGGCGGTAAAGTCCTGAGTCAGGATAACTGGAGTAAGCGCAAGTTGGCTTACGAAATTAAAGGCAACGAATCTGCCATATACGTGTTTTACGCGGTGGAATTCCCACCCGAAAACGTGTTGAAGGTAGAGAGTATCCTGAACATTACCGATGAGGTAATCCGGTTCCTGATAACGAAGCCCGACCTCAAGGCAATCGCCAAGGCCGAAGCTGCCAAAGAAGAAAAAGCGCGCAAGAACGCCGAACGTGGCGACCACGCCAACGATGATGACGAAAAAGACGCCGACGACGAACCGCGCGAACGCCGCGGACGTCGGGACGACCGCTAATCGACATAAACATAATATGGGAGAAAACTAAATGACTTTTAAAGATTGCTCAAATGAGTTCCCTGAAGAAAAGACAGTACCGCTTCCTCCGGAAATGCTGGCAGACTTTCCAATTTCTGTTCAGCCAGAAAGTATACATCACAGCTATGCGGCTGCAGACCTGTTCTCGGAATCGGATCTCGCTGCGAAAAAAGAATATTTTGGTGAGCAGCTTGGTCAAACGCCAGGCCTCATTCAGGAAGCAGGGGAGCCCGACTGGGCGTTAGCCTACCGTCCGACAGACAAAGATCCTAGCGAGTAAATTTTACAGCTTGACAGCCGGCGAGCCGTGGGAGTAGGGTTGGAAGTACAACTAAGTTAAGCGACATAGTTTCGCATAGAAGGAGATGTCATAATGGCACGAAGTCTTAACCAAGTAACTCTAATGGGTAACCTGACCCGCGATCCGGAACTCCGTGCAACACCGAACGGTCAGCAAGTCTGCAGCTTCAGCTTAGCGCTGAACCGGGCATACAAAGATTCCAGCGGCGAATGGCAGGAAGCCACAGATTACGTCGACATCACAGCTTGGGGGCCACTCGGCGAGCGAGTTGCTCAGTATCTAGCCAAAGGCCGTCGCTGCCTGGTCCAAGGCCAGTTGCAGAGCCGGAGCTGGGAACAGGAAGGTCAGAAGCGCACCAAGGTAGAAGTGTTGGCCCGGGATGTTACATTCCTGGATAGCCGCGGTGACGACGGTGAAGGCGGAGGCGGGGGAAGTTCCGACCGATCAGACGAATCCGGTAATGGAGGCGGCAAGCCCGCCGCCAAATCCGCTAGCAGCTCCAAGAAGAAAGACACTGTCGTAGAAGACATCGGCGACGAGCCAATCAACCTGGATGACATACCTTTCTAAGCAATCGTTGAAATTACAAATTTAATTACAGGGAGATAAATTATGTCAGGCGCTGAATCATCAGAATATGGATTAGTAGACTTAACTAATCCTGATAGGGTGGCAGAGGCTAAGTGCGATCGGGCTTGGAAAGAAGGAGTATTTCCTGAAAGTCATTCCTTCATAGGACGTTTAGTAGATGGCGTAATAGCTGAGTTAGAAAAAGGTGAATCAGATTCGGGAGCATATCTTGACTTAGATGCCTTACACACGAGTCATCGCTTGAGTATAAAAGATAAAGATGGCAATGAAATGCCATTTAGATTTAATTAAGGAGAATTATTAATGGCAAAGATTTTTAAACACAGAACAGACGTCGCGTATTTTGACTACAAGGACTTCAAGACCTTGCAGCGTTACGTAAACGCTTACGGACAGATCGAAACTCGCAAAAAGACCGGTTTGACCGAATCTCAGCAACGCCGACTTTCGAGCTCTATCAAGCGCGCACGCCACATTGCACTATTGCCTTTCGTTGCAAGCAACTAATACAAGTGCATTGCACGCCGGGTGGGTAGCTGCTACCATGCATCAATAATGGCCGCAAATACATCAGCACTGCAAAAAACTACGCTTTTAGGCCGATATGTCGGCCGGTTACTGTCGCATGTCGATACCGATATGCTGGACAGAAAAGGCGTGCAGTTAATAGTGACTATCAAGCAGTTATTGGCAGATGGCAGGCTCGATGTCCGGGACTATGAAATGGCCGAAAATAGAGCAGAGATGACCCGTCACGGCAAAACGGCGCTTGAACGATTAGATGCTGTCCGCATCAACGTTTTGCAAGCGAGCGAACAGGAAATGTTCAGTCCTATTGAGGTAGCCGAAATCACGACCGAGCTCGAAGTGATTAGTGCCGAGATTAAGGAATCCTTATGACCGCCAGCAAATCATGGTTTTGCGGCTGGGTGGCAACAATTACGACGCATACGCATAGAAAAAATCGCTCATTCGTATCAATAGATAATAGGGAGTAAGCATTATGCAGGACTATTACAAAGACGCCTACCGCCAGGCCGAAAAGCTCCATCATAGATTCCGCGATACGGTGGACGAACCCGATGCTCCGGCCATGCAGAAACTCCATCACGAGACCCGGCAGATTGCCGAAGATATGGAAATGGACAAAAAGCCCCGTAGTATCGAGGACCGCATAAAAGTGGTGCAGCAGGAGCTGAGACGTGTGCGAGCCCAATCGGATATTCTTATGGATTATAACGATATCGATTCGCTCTTTGATGGGTACGAGGATTTGCGTTCGGCGTTACGCAAGCTACCCAACTATTAATCGCACATAAGTTCCGACAAGGAAACATTCATGCCTGAACCCGACGAAAAACCAAATCAGCATCTGGTCCATTTTATCCAGAACATCACCGCAGCCGTAAAAGATGGGTTCGGATCTTTTGGGACGGGCATGTCATTTGCGGCCGTCAGTAGCGGAGCTCAGCAGGTCGGGCGGGATTTGCATGCTTCCACGCTGCAGTTCGCTGCCGCATACCAGAACCCAAAGGTGAAAACTACTGAACTCCGTATTATAATGGAACGGATAGAGAGTTTGCTGATGGCAGGGCAGACGCTTGGTGCGATCACAGAAGCCCGGGCAGACGAACTCACTGATGAATTATATAAAGTAGCGGAAACTCGGGAGAATTTATAAATGGCATTCGGTATTACAGATCTTAAAAAAGGTACGGTTTTTCAATTAGAAAGCGTGCCGTATCGTGTCGTCGATTATAACCAGAAAGTGATGGGGCGGGGCGGTTCGATCGTCAATGTCCGCATCAAGAGCCTGCTGGATGGTAAGGTTTTAGAAAAGACTTTTAAGGGCAATGAGCAGATCAGCGGCGCAGATGTCACGAACCAGTCAGTCCAGTATCTGTACGCCGACGGCAACACGTTTTACTTCATGAACGAGGAAAGTTTTGAACAATTCGAAGTGGCTGCTGATTTGGTCGGGGACGGCGCGGGCTACTTAAAAGAAGGCGACAAAGTGACACTGCAGTTCTTCAATGACCTGGTCATAAACGTCGAGCTGCCAAAAAACGTGCCGCTTTTGGTGACTTATACTGAAGATGCCGTCAAAGGCGATACGAGCTCCTCAATTACCAAAGATGCGACGCTCGAAACCGGCATAACCATCAAGGTGCCGGCTTTCATAAAACAAGGCGATATTATCTCGGTTGATACATCGAACGGCGCATACCGGGAGCGCGTCAAACAGTAGATGGCTGCGCCCGGCGATTATATTCTAGTGAATTTTGTAGACACGCAAGCTATCGGGCTGCAATTTGAACGGAAACGTCTGAGCTGGCCGTTGCACATTACGCTCATGCCATGGTTTTGCCTGCAACAAAAAACCGATGAGCCGCAACTCGACCAAGTGCTCCAAGGCATGAGCCAAGAAAATCTTCCTTTTTCACTTAAAGCTGGAGGCGTCGAGTACTTTGGAGCAAAAGCAGATGTGCCTGTACATGTCATCGAAAATCAGGCGCCGGTCCAAATCTTTCATAAGACTTTAAAAGCCAGGCTCGATGACATTGGAGTAATATATCGGTCAGAACTTTATGTAGACGATAATTTTGTCGCTCACGTGACGCAGCACGGCGATCAAAAGCTGCATATAGGCGACTTACTAAACGTAGTTGATTTTTGCCTGGTAAAATTACAGCCGGAAAACATCTGCCGAGTGGTAAAGCGATATAGTTTAGGGTATAATACGTAGTATGAGTAAAAGTGGCGAGCAGGCAAAAGGCAAAGATCTATTAAAGACAGCGGCGATAGTCGGCGGGCTAGCGATAATCGGAGTTGCTGTTCTCGATCCTTTCGTGGGTTAGCATGCCAGTGTTTGCGCTAACGATGCGCCACTTCTAAAATCTTCAAAATGAAACAAAGACTTGATCAAGCGCTCGTAGCCAAAAAACTTGTTTCTACAAGATCTCAGGCCGAAAGTTATATAAAATTGGGTGACGTTCAGGTCAATGGCAAGCTGCAGACCAAATCTGGCACGATGGTCAGTGAGTCTGACGTTGTAATCCTCAAGCCGCGCGAGCAATACGTATCGCGGGCGGCCCTAAAACTAGCCTCCGTTAGTAAGACGTTAAAAATAAACTTCCAGAACCAAGTCGTGCTAGATGTTGGAAGTTCTACCGGCGGATTTACCGAATATGCTTTGCGGCAGGGTGCGAAAAAATCCATTGCAGTGGAAGTCGGTACGAATCAGCTGCATCCGAGCCTTTTGAATCACCCGCAGATCGAACTTCACGAGCAGACCGATATCCGTAATTTTATGACCGATCAGCAGATAGATATCGTCGTGGCGGACGTATCGTTTATATCCCTCCGTGAAATACTGCCGCATGTGGCCAAAATGTGCACGCCGAGCACGCAGATAGTGGCTATGGTAAAACCGCAGTTCGAAGCGGCCGAGTCGAATTTAAAGCACAAAGGCGTCATAAAAAACGACCGTATGCGTCGCGATATATTAAAAGATTTTGAAGCCTGGGCCATGAAACGTTTCGTCATAATCGACAAAGCAGACTCGTCTATCAGTGGTGCGCAAGGGAATCTTGAGCGTTTCTACAAGATGAAAACCATAAATCGCTCTATGCTTCCCAGAAACGCCACGTAACCAATCACATAGCTATTAGTACAGTAGTTTTGCGCTATTTACAAAAACTATTGAGCGTAGTAAACTCCGGTGATAAGGCGTGATTATAACTGGAGGATGCATCGATGAGACAAAACTTTGGGAAATTAAGCGCAGGAGTAGTCGCGCTTCCACTGTCGGCAATGTTGTTAAGCGGCTGTACAGGCAATACTACGCCTGAATTTGTAAATTCAGATCGGGCGCAGGAGTCCGCTGCTTTGCCGGAGCTACAGACTGTACCTGAGTCACCGACTTTGCCGGAAATCGAACCGACTCAGGATACGGCACAACCCTCGGCGCCCGAGTTGTCTCCTTCGGCCAATGACAGTTCAATTGAACCTATTCCACAGCATAAGACTTATCCAAAAAAGAAGGCACCCGGCGACTTGGGTAAAAAAGCCTGCTGGTTAGTTCAAGGTGACGCTTTGTGCAACGTTGATAAAACTGGTTATTATTCCTACGTAAACGGTATCACGGGTCCAGCATTGAACGAGGAATATGTTGAAGTTGGAGATGTTGTAGTACTATCGCTTTATGGAATGCGAGCTGGAAGTAGTACTACAAGTGTCATATACAGGTCAGAACAAAGCAGTGAGCAGTATGAACCAATCGCCAGGTTCGATTGCGGAATGGATGATTCCATTAACAACGAAAAACTGGATAGCGTAACGAACTAGCCCCAAGAGCTTACGCTTACTATTGTACTAATGCTACAATAGTACAGTGACTGTAAAACAAAAGATCGCTGGGCGGTAGTCGTATGATGTATTTTGCGAACCGCATGCAAGCTGGCCGGATGTTGGCCAAACAAATCGCTAAAAAGTACCAAGACCAGGATTGCGCAGTTGTCGCACTGTCCGATGGTGGTGTCATGGTTGGTGCTCAGATTTCTTTGCAGCTTAAGTGTGTTATTACATTATTACTCTCTGATGTCATCGAACTTCCGCGCGAACTCGTGGCAATAGGCGGCATAACTCACGACGGGACATTTAGTTATAATCATAGCTATTCTACGGGAGAGCTGGACGAAATGCTGATGGAATATCACGGGGTGATTGAGCAGGAAAAATTAGTAAAGCTGCATAATATGCACACTATGATGGGTGCTGGCAGCCTCATTAAGCCGGAACTGCTGAAGCATAAAAATGTCATACTTGTGTCCGATGGACTCACGACCGCCTTCGCCGTGGACCTGGCGATGGCTTATCTCCGGCCGATTGCCATGAAAAAGCTTATCATCGCGACGCCTTTGTCGAGCGTTCCGGCTATCGACCGGCTTCATGTGATCGCCGATGATATTTTTTGTCTCAATGTGCTCGAAAATTATATAACTACCGATCATTACTACGACGCCAAAGACATACCAGAGCATCAGGTCATCGTCGATACCATCGAACATATCGTCAATGAATGGAAAGAGCCTACATAAGAACGGTTACTGCAGGAAGCTGTGTAATTTGTTGAGATCTTTGAGCGTTATAATAGATTGCTTTACCTCGAGTAAGCCCTTTTTCTCGAGGGCAGAGAGTTCGCGGGTAGTCGTTTCGCGGCTGGAGTTTATTGAGCTTGCGATGTCCTGATGTCGGAGCGGTACGCTGATAACCAGCCCTTCGGTGGTTTTTTTTCCGAAGCGGTGAGACATAGTCAGTAAAAATGATATAAGACGTTCACGTACTGAGCGGTATTCCAGGTTAAGGATTCTTTCTGAATGCAGACGGTACATTTCGAGGGTCATATCGAGCAGGGGAGCCATCGATTCGGTGTGCTCCTTGATGTGTTGCAGGAAGATTTCGCGGTTAACCTCATAGACCACGGCCGGACTGATGGCCTCGTAGATGACTTGACGTTCTTGTCCGGTGACAGCCCAGATGAGCGGAAAGACTTCGCCCTCGCGCCGGATGATAAGGAGGTTTTCCTCGCCGTACTTGGTAATGTCGTAGGCTTTGACCAGACCTGACTCAATGTAATACACGCCGGTTGGGATTTCTCCGGGTCGAATGACAAACTCGCCTTTACGATAAGTGTATTTGGAACCGAACTGTCGGAATATGTCAAGCAGGTCTTCGGTTTGCTTTACAGTGGCTAACATAGCTACATTATCTCACAACACTTCTCAAATGCGTTGAAACTTATAACAATGTGATTAATATCGCATTTGGTTGGTGAGGTAGTTTACGGCCGCATTGTCTCTGTGAGCTTATAGTTATGTCTACTAACAAGGGATTGTCAGATCGAATCGACAGCCATGGTGCACGAGGAGGTTCATATGGTCACATTAGCAGCCGTAGAAGAGCAATTGAAGGCGATTGGATGTAATTTCCGCTTTTGGGGCCGGTCCGAAGTCAAGGAATTGACGCAGATCCTGCTACCGGGTGAACAGATCGCCATGTGCGTAAACGGTCAATACGAAGCCGGTTTTGCTCTGTTGTGCGCCACGGATTTCCGGGTACTCTTGGTAGATAAAAAGCCAAAATATCTGTCACTGAAAGATATACGCTTCGACATGATAACCGAGCTGGACTACAACAGCCGATGGCTTGATTCGACTGTCCACATCTATACTCCCAACAAAGAGCTTAAATTTACGACTACTAATTCCAATCGGCTCAGAAAACTCTTTTCGCATACGCAGCAGAAAGTCATGGAAATCCGACATCACTCCATGATTCAGCAGTACCAGATTGCGCATGATCTGCAAAATGTGACACCGGGGATTGCGATAAGTAACATGTATCAGCAACTGACGCCCATGGCAAATACGCCAGACAGGGCAGTGTATACCGCCCAGAGTGATTCTGCAGCATCGGAAATCCACAACCGAATGGCGACGGCCATGGGTGCAGCCGGTCTGCGCAGTATCGTCCATAATGGCAAAGTCGTCAAAGAATACATGAGCGTACCGTTTACGCAGCGCTGGAAGAAGCGGCCGTATGGCTTCAGCCGCGACCCGATGGCCTAGTGTTGATTATTTACTGACGTTGAACTTGAATTCGACCACGTCGTCCGGGCGCATGACGTATGTTTTGCCTTCGGTGCGGACTTTGCCGGCCTGGCGGGCTTTTGGTAGGTTTTCGGCTTCTAGCAGATCTGTGTAGTCGACGATATCGGCCGCAATGAATCCGCGTTCAAAGTCCCCGTGTATCACGCCGGCGGCCTGCGGAGCAGTGAAGCCCTGTTTTATCGTCCAGGCTTTGACTTCTTTTTCTCCAGCTGTCAGATAGCTTTGCAGGCCAAGAGTTGCATAAGCGGCATGTATCAGCTGCAGTAGACCGGATTCGTGCTGACCGTAACTTTCCAACAGTTCCAGGGCATCCGCTTCGTCCAGCCCTTGGAGTTCGCTTTCCAGCTTGGCACAGACGAACAGGGCTTTGGCAGGGGCTACCAGTGCTTGCAGCTCCTGCTTACGGGTATCTTTGCTTAAATCGTCTTCGTCGACATTAAACACATAAATGACCGGTTTGGCAGTGATGAGCTGCAAATCGGCGATATGTTCGTGTTCGATGCCCTCGGCGCTCCACAGCGGTTTTCCGTCGTTCAGAAGTGCTAATACTTCCTGATACGTATCGACAATGGGTTTGAGCTTGGGATTGGCGCGGGCTTCTTTTTCTATCTTGCTCATGCGTTTTTGAACGGTTTGTAAATCTGCTAACACTAGCTCTGTGTTAATGACGTCGATGTCTTTCTGTGGATCGTGGTCGGTATCGACGTGGATGACGTTGTCGTCCTTGAATGCACGCACCACTTGCACGATGGCGTTGCAGGTGCGGATGTGGCTCAAGAACTGATTACCCAGGCCTTCGCCTTGGCTGGCACCGGCGACGAGCCCGGCGATGTCCACGAAAGTGACCGTCGCAGGGATAATCTTGTTGGTACTGTACAGCTCGCCGAGTTTGTTCAGTCGTTTGTCCGGAACCGGCACGATGCCGGTGTTTGGCTCGATAGTTGCGAACGGATAATTGGCGGCCAGAATATTACTGCCGGTCAGGGCGTTGAACAGGGTTGATTTGCCGACGTTGGGCAGGCCGACTATACCTATTGTTATCATATAAACCAACCTGTTCTGTGGCTAGAATCGGGACTTGACCCCATATAGTGACCTCCTTTTGAGTAGCTACTATTTTAGTAATTATCTTCCTAACTATAAACTTCTTATCTGTTAAATCCAAGCTTTGTAATAATTTCTTGGCCCCAGCAACAAGTTGATCTGCCGAAAAGGCAGGAGCTTTGGCCAAGTCTTCCTGGACCGCTGGATAAGTCATATAAAGGCACAAGTGCTCTGAAAGTTACCGGCGCTAACGAGCCGAACGGCTTTTCCCGGAGGGTAAAATTCGACAATCTTTCTCGGATGACTCAAAACACTGATATCGATAATTTGAGTATAGAAACCGTCTGGGACGCACAGAAAGATCTCGTACTAAGCATTTCAGACAAAGCTGGACTGAAGCAAACGTTCCTATACGACAAGCTGGACCGTTTAACGGATGAATACGGGCCTGCACCAGCCGCTTGGTACGGAACGGATCGCAAGCCAATTACTGGAGCGCCAAATAACTATCAGGACAAAATATCCCGCAATGAAACAAAATACAATGAAAACCTGGTAGGTCCAAACGTTGTTT
>JBGTMN010000034.1:0-3194 GCA_041743525.1 Saccharimonadales bacterium (SeqCode)
CCATCACTCGCATCGCTACAACGTAGTATAGACCTGCATGATCATGGTTCAAACTCTGAAATTATAATGTCTGACATCTGTTGATGCAGCTTATGACAGGGAAGAAACGTTGTAAATTTGCCTGCATAAAATTCTAAAAAAAGAACCCCGACAGCGCGGGGTTCTTTTGATTCAGCAAACCGATTTTATTCTACCGGCTTGTGTTCCATGTCATCAGAATCTTTCTGATTTGGTGATTTGTCACGGTTGGTGACATCTTCGTATTTTTCTTTGGCTTTATCTTGCCAATCTTTATCCTGTTTATTGTCTTTGTTCATATCGTCTAAATTCATACACGCCTCCTTGGTTATGTTGGCATGTATAAGTGTAGGGGGATTAGAAACGTCTGTAAGTTAAATAAAGTACAATTTATAGCAAACTACTCGCTGCTTAATCAGCGACAAGCCCAAGCAACTTCAATGTGCGGTCGGGGCTTTGGCAACGGTCGTAGGAGGAATCAGCTTCGACGATACCCAGCGCTGCAAAATCTTCGAGTTCATGGACAATGCTATGTGTATCGAGATCATTGTCGAGCGCGGCGCACACGTTGTCGTATAATTGTCCGCATTGCCCAGGAGATGCCCGGACAGCCCGCAGGCGCTTAAGAAGCGCGGCAGCTTCATCAAGGAGAGATGGAATCCATTCACCGCCTTCACGGTAGTGATAATGCATAAGAGCCAATCTGATGACCGCCGGTTCATAAGTTTCCAGAAGGTCTGCGGCAAATACGAGATTTCCGAGCGACTTGCTCATTTTTTCGCCGCCATACAAAATAGCGGCGACATGTACCCAATGCTTCGCCATAACTGGCTCTCCTAAAGCGTGACTCTGAGCAATCTCGCATTCATGATGCGGGAATATCAGATCGTTTCCACCGCCGTGCAGGTCAAAAGGCGTGCCAAGTAGATGAGATGACATAATACTGCATTCTATGTGCCAGCCGGGCCTACCACGGCCCAAAGAAGATTCCCATGCAGCTGGATCGTCAGGACTCGATATACCCTTCCACAGCAGGAAATCCAAAGGCTGACGCTTGCCGGGACGCTGCGGATCGCCACCGCGCTTACGCATCAGACCGAGCAGCAATCCGTCATGAAAGCCCGAAAATTTACCAAAATTCGGATCAGTGGAAACATCGAAGTAGATATCCTCATCGAGGTGGTAGGCGTGGCCGCTTTCGAGCATCAACCCGACACTTTCGGCCATCTCTTGAATATATACGCTGGCCAACGGTTCATGAGCAGGCACTCTAAAAAACAGCCGTTGCATGATTTCTTGGAATTTTGCGGTTTCTGATACGGCAAGTTCGGTGTAGGAGACACCAGTTTCCGCTGCGCGTTTATAGATAGGCTCATCGACATCAGTGACGTTCCGAATCATCTTTACCGTATGACCAGCAGCTTCGAGTCTCCGCTGCAACAAATCGTACGTCATGAACGTAAAAATATGACCCAGGTGAGCCGAATCATAAGGAGTTATACCGCAGACGTATATGCTGACGTCCAAATCCGGATGCCATGAAACAATATGTCTCTGAGCGGTGTCGTATAGCTTTATTTCTGTAATCGGCTTAGAGCTGGATACCATATATTAGAACAAGCTTCGTAATCGGTCGCCAAGTGTCGCATCATCATGACCGCCAGCGCAGGCCGCCGGGTCGGGCTTACTGTTATATTCTCCGGCATTACGGGTGATGGAACCGAATTGCTCATCCAGTAGAGCCGTATCGGCATCTCCGTAGCTTACAAGTAGCCGGTCTTTGTCGTCGATCGTTTGGTTGACGATAGAAGAAATACCGGTTAGATTGTCGCCGTTCAGCACAATATTCAGACGATTATCGCCATCGGCAACATATAGTTGATCCGGAGTTCTAACAAAGTCAGGCCCGATCACCCAGCCAATGTTTGTAAAAAAGTGTCCCCAAGTAACTGCATCGGCATGGACGTGAATCACATCATTGACGTTACTGTGTAAATGCACTCTCGATTCAGGCGTCGAGCCGTTCAGGGCACAAAGGTTGACCTCTTCATAATATTGGCCACCCTCAAAAGTTTCGCGCTCTCCATTTACGTACACCCCGAAATTAGCATGAAAATGCGTATGCTGCGGGGATTCGTAATTTATGAAACGGATTCCGAGGAGAAGAAGCGCGCCGAGCAGCAAACCGGCCAGCAACCAAAACCACTTTGATCGACCCGGCTTTTGGACTTCGGAATCTTGAGACTTGATGGGTCTCTCGGTATTTTCTTTATCTGTCATTACGTACCATTATAGCAAGCCCAGGCATAAACTTCGCTGAAGAAGTTGGCACGTGCTTAGATTACAGTCGTTACGCCAATTTTGATTCCGGCCAAAATCGTATCATAGCCCGGCGACCCTTCGAACTGAGCGTAATCCAGGAATTGCCGGAAACTTTGACAAGACCTTTATGTTGCAGACACCGAACAATATGCAAAAGCCGGCCATGTTCTAATCGAAGCGTCTCAGCTAAGCTGGTAAGTTCTTCCTGGCCGTGTTCGGCGATCCACCGTAAAACAAGTTTGAAATCTGTTGGTAAGGCTTTTTTTGGCATGATGAATAAGCTCCTGTTAAGGGTTGTACTGAGCACTTCTCCGGTTGCGAATTTCGGACAAGCGTACCATTACCATAACCACAAAACCTTAAAACAAGCTTTGAATATCATGTACTGACGGTCAGTATTTATTCTGCAGAAGATTCTGCCGGTGGAGGGGGCGGCGGAAGCATGATCTTTTGTATATAAGCCTGGATATCAGAATAGTCATTGATGCCTGCGGCAGGAATCAAAGCCGACTGACCACCGGCATTGTAGCTTCGGAGCAGGTTTTTGCCATCAGCGTCATTGAGTCCGAATGATTTTATCTGATCGTCGGGAATTTTGCGCGCGATTTCAGTCAGCCTGCGCATTTCTGATGTTTTGAAGTCCGTTTGAATGTTGTTGCCGGCGCTATCGAGCAGTTCTCCTATTTTGAGCGGATTAGCCAAAACACCAGCACTGGTTGCTTTTTGCTTTAGAGCTACCAGCATTAGCCGCTGATTCTCTGAGCGGTTAAAGTCACTTCGCGGGAAACCGTACGAGTTGCCGCTCCCGCGGGCCCGCGCCAGATTAAGGGCGGTCTGGCCATCGAGCTGCTGGG
>JBGTMN010000035.1:0-55372 GCA_041743525.1 Saccharimonadales bacterium (SeqCode)
GAGGCAGCCGTGCCGTTCACGGAATAGTGTACGCTCAAATCAGTGAACGTGCCGGTGGCTAATCGGGCCGTGAATGACACGTTATAGTTGTTGTTGGCTGTCAGGGGAGAGGTCAGAGTGTTTCTAATTCCATCATTGGCAGCGGTGGTAGTGGCGACTAGTGCGGAAGCTTGACCGGTTGCAATGTAGTTTCCAGCCGTAAAGTAACGATTTACCGTGGCACCGCCAATAGAAGTCCATGAACCAGCAGGGAAGGTACTGTCGCCGCCGGTTCCGGGAGTCTCAGCGCCGCTGACTGACGCGTATTCGGTGACGTTGCTATTGATGGATATGAGTGATGCGGCAGAAGATGTCTGGACGTTAAACAATGTTCCGTTTACCGGATTCGTACTGCTATCGCGAATGGTGAGCCCGTTGGTTGTAGAAGTACTACTGACAACGAGTTCGGCGCCACCGGCACTTTGCAGGGTATTGTCGTAAGCACTCTGTAGGGTTGTCGAGCTAGATGCACCCGCAGCAGTCCAAGCGCTGCCATTCCACATCATGGTTGCCGACGTGTTCTGGCGCATAGCGATCAAGTTTCCGACGCCCCCTCCATTAACTGAAAGATTAAAATCCTGCGATCCATTGGCAGCGGTAATATAAATGACGCGCCCAGCCGTGGTAATAGAAGGAGTCGGCAAGATGGCGGTTCGTCCATTTTGATTGAAGCCGATGAGTATGGCGGCAGAATTGTTAACTGAAGACTGAGCAACGGTACAGCTAATAGAAACCAATGCGCCTCCCGTGTAACAGTTTGGATCGTTCGTGGTGGTCGAAAAAGTCGGCGTACTAATGATGACGAGGCCGTTCGAACCGGTACCGATACCGGTACCACCTGTCAGTAGCAAAGAACCGCCGTTCGCGTTGCCACTCGTGGCATTACCTCCTTGAATGGTCAGTGAGCCTCCGGTAACTGCGGTAGCCGTGCTGTTCGTGCCGCTGAGCGTAAAGTTTGCTGGTGCTGCTGCCGATACACCGTTCCCCATATACAGACTATTCGTATTGTTGAAGGTAGCCCGGATTATGCCATTTGTGCTTACAGTGACGCTGTCTTTTGCCTGAACGGTAGTCGTTCCGGCTGTAGCTCCGCCGCCGGAGCCAATCGTGACATTAGTGGTTCCACCGGCGGTGTTATTCGTGCCGATTCCAATATTCTGGGTGCCGGATGAAAGGGTGGTATTTCCAATCTGAATACTACTCGCCCGAACCGTGCCTATGCCAATAGTACCGGCTAGACCCGTACCGTTGCCTGCACCACCGTCGATGAGTACGCTGCCACCGTTACCGTCGGTTCCTCCAGAGCCTCCTTGCAGAAGTAATGTTCCGCCAGCCAGCCCGCTGCCGCCATTGCCGGAGCCAGCCGCAACCGTCAAGGAATCACCGGCAAACCCCGAAGCTGCTGTTGCAACTGACAAGCTGCGGCTGCCATTGGCTCCAAAAAGAATGTCGCCGGAATTGGTCAGCGTGAAAGCGTCAGCACCGCCCGTTTGAAGCTTTAATAGATCGCCTGTACCGGTCTTATTGATGAATATACTGCTTGTATTGCTTGATGCGTCAGTTTGAACTCCTTGAGCGAGCTGCAGGAACTGAGCGCTCGTAAGTCCCCCAAGCCGCCCGGAATTTAGTGAGTACGGCGTTGATGACATGCGTTTCATAGGTACCATTTCGCCATCGGGATTACAGCTTGCGAAAGGTGTACATGTCGGGTTGATGCCGGCTATGTTCATGCTGAGCCACAACGTTTCCTGGTTCCAGTCGACACTGCTACCGAACGGATTTACCGAACCAAGCTGGACGGACAGAAAACCATTCTTAACCACGACTCCCTGGCTGTTGGAGTTCATGTAAGTCTCCGTCCATCGCAGACTGCCGGCGGGCGAGCCGGTAGTATTGCCGGCAGTCTGACCGTCCCCGTCCTGGTAAATCTTAAACTGAATATTGTAGAGTCCGTCGGGAACAGTCGCTCCTTGGGAAGTCAAAAGCCGGCCCTGAAAGTTGATCTGTTGGTTAATGCCAGCGGCGGCCTGAGCCGGAGAAGCTGACAGCAGAATACTCATCAGAACTGCGCTTACCAGAAAGGTAATCGCGCCCACTAATCGGCAATATTGTCGTACACCTGGTCCCATGTTGTTTTTTGTTCCACTTTGTAATACGTTTTTGTTTTGCTTGGAAGTCTCTCAAGCTACATGTATCTACATCAAGCGTAACCGTTTTACTTATGAAATGCAAGTGTATTTAAAAGAAGTGCTAAAGTACTTGTGGATAACCCTAGGCAGTTCTTTGTGTCGGGTATTGCCGGCTTTCCAGAATGTGTTTTTCCCGGCGTTCGCCGAGCCAAAAACTGATGACGATAGCGACGGCGCTGGTGTAGAGCGGCCAAAGCGCTAGAAGTTTATTCGTTGGTGGTGCAACGGTGCTGGAAATGCCCGTACCGGATGGTTGGCCGTTCACGATTGCAACGACGCTTAAAAATGCGACGCGTCCGACAGCGTCGGTTGCCTGCATGGTAATGGGATAATTGCCTGGTTTTTTGTAAGTATGATTGGCTTTGAAGGGCGTGTTATTGTCTCTTGGAATAAGTTTGTTGTTATTATCGCCCCATTGGATATTTAGTGCGAACGGGGGCGTTCCCCCGAGTATGCTTATTGGAACACTGAGCTCTTTGCCGGGGAATATACCCCGGTACACACTGTCGGTACTCAGGAGTAATTGTGGGCCGCCAAAATTGAGTCCGGCTAACGGTGCACCTTGAGGCGGTGATGCATCATAAAATATATTGACTGGCGCCGAATCCGGACCGGGCTGATTCAATTCGTCGTATACTTTGGCGATAAGGGTGTTCGCTCCGTACATCAGGTCGATGTCGAACTTGAACGTACCGGAGTCGCTACAGGTGCCGGAACCGGCGAAGATGTCATTCTTATAAATCTCTACCAGCGTTTTGGCAGGGCAGGTACCTTCGACCGTGATGGGAGATTCCGTGAAACGCTGGCCGGAAGTTGGCGAGGTAATGGTAGCGGCGGTTTTCGGAGGTGGCCCGGGCATTCTGCCCGTGAGACCGATAGATTCGGCCTGCGGAGGAGGACTGGCGGCCTGTACTGATGATATCATTAAAGCGACTCCGACCAGCACAAGAAGCACGGCTAATGGTCCGTACGATGTAAATTCGTGGGGCCTGAGTTTGCCGCTGTGGCTGTGATGGATTATCTTGAAACGCTCAAGCATAAGCATAGTATATCATCGTTGACCTGCATTCACTTCTTCTGCTTCTTGAGTGCTACAAACAAGCTTGAAGAGTAAGACTACTTGCGTTTGGACTTCGTGGCTTTGTTAATGACGCGCTGGTTGTGGTACTTGAAGAATGTCCGCGTTCCAAAGGCTCCGCCCACGAGGACGACGACCGCCGCTCCGATCAATCGGTATGGTACGACCCAGAAGGTGATAGTTTCGGTCATTTCCTTTTTGTCTGCGCCGTAAGTTAGTTTTAGGTCTGCGGTGTAGCGCCCGAACAGTTTTTTGGTACCGAGCACGCTGCTATCAAGCGGTTGATCGAATTTGCGGACACTTCCTGGCAAAATGTTGCGTGGAGGGAGGTTTACGTTGACTGCCGCAACTTTGTTTCCGAACATGTCGGTGATGACGACCTGGCCGGCGGGCTGATCGTGTATATTTCCGTCGTTTTTAATTCTTTGGGTAAAAGTGAGAGGGGTTGATTCGAATATAGTCCCAGTGCTACCATCTTTTTCTATTGTAAATGATTCAATTCCCATGGACTCGTTTACGGGGCCATTGACGGTTATAAATACGAGAGCTCCGAGGCTCGCAGAAAGTGACACGCCGGTTCCTTCAAGTTCCGGAGGAGTGGCAGTGAACCTGACGACACCGTAATGTCCGCCAGGTGAGGCGTTAGCCGGTATTTTTATAGTGATAGGTAGGTTTTTAATTTCCTTTGGAACTAAGCGCATGGTTGCAAGCGGATTGACCCAGCCTTTAATAGAGTAGGGGTTGTCTCCATCATCTTCCATGAGTATTTTTGGCGTTCCGTCTTCTCCGGCTGCAATAAAGTCATTAATCTGAGCACTGACGATGAGTGGTGAGCTTGATATGTCACGAAGGCTAATCTGGGCCTTGATGGTTTGTCCGGGGTCGCCTTTAAGCGTTAGAACTGGTGGAGCGATTTCAAGAGCCTGGCCGCCGGTGTTGGTCGTAGGGGCAGGCGGCTTAGCTGTCGTTTGAGCTGTTGCAGGTTCGGCACTTGCGACGAAGGAGCAAAACACGATGCTGAAGCTGATAATTGCGAATTTATAACGGATATTCATGAGCTAGAACGTAGCGGTGCATACGTAGGTTAGTGTCGTGGTATAGGTACCTGCAATCTGGCTACCGGCGACGTTGACCATATAAGAGATGGTATATATCTGAGAGTTAGTCGGTCCGGGGGCGGCATCGGCGCTGTTTGCAATACTGTCACCTGATACAAATTTGAATTCTTCGGCGGTCGCGTAGTCGGCAGTTGGTTGACCGCGAAGATCGGTTTGGTTCGATAGGGGGGCGATCAAGCTACCAAAAGGATCGGTGGCTGTGGTGGTGTTTGCAACCAGGTTCATGCCGAATTGACCGGAACCTCGTGCGCCTGGCGCTTTTGCGGCCATGGCAGTGATCGTGTTGCTTCCTGAAGTGAGGGTTGGACCGGTGACTGTTATATTATAGCCATTTGTGGCATTAGTAGAGGCGGCCATTTGGGAGGTGGCGTATGCAGTGTCACTCGGAGAGAAAAGCTGGTTAAAATCTATAGCGCCACTGGTAGCCGTGGAACAGTCTGGTATGCCGGCATTCGCAGTTATAGTACCGCCGGTACAGAATATGATAGATTCAGGCATTATTCCTGTCAGGATAATCTGTGTCGCGGTACTTGCGGCAACGGTACCGGTGTCCACTAGAGTTCCAGTTGTGTCTGTTGAAGCAAATGTTGATATACGGACAAAGAACATTTCGTTATCGGTAGTCGGGTTTGTGACGCTATCTAGTCTATAACTTAGCGCTGTGCTGCCAGTTATAGACGATGCGGTACGAGTTATATAGGGCGAACCATTTGTTGTATTGACCATCGTAAAGCCCGTTGCACCCGTCTCGTTGCCTAATGTAGCCGATGTTGTCGCTAATCCTGTGGGAAGAGTACAGGTTCCGCTGGCGGTCGTGCAATACAAGAATTGGATCGAACCGACAGCGTTTGTTGTAGGGACGGTAAAAGTCAGCAGGTGATTCACGACACCGCCGGGCTTAGAGCCACCGTCTGTAGCGCCCGATTGCAGGGTAAGGGTTCGGTCTACGATCTGAGCAGCAGATACCTGGTGAGCAGGGAATGCCGAGCTTAGAACAGCTGCGAGCATTACTACAGATACTAAAACGGGGACTTGCCTACCAATAACTCTCATGTCTGAATCTTAGCATAAGCAAGAATTATCAGTCAAAAGATTTTTACTACATTTTTAAGCGGTCGAACAGTAATTCGGTGCTTTAGAAGGTTGGCGTACAGATGTAGGTCAGGGTGGTGGTGTAGGTACCAGCGGGCTGGCTACCAGGTACGTTCACGATGTATGATGCGGTAAAGATCTGGGCATCGGAGCCACCAGCTCCACCAAATGCACTGTCTGCGACACTGTCACCGGTGATGTATTTAAATTCGTCGACGGTACCGTAATCGGTGGTAGCTTGCGCGCGGTAATTCGTCCCGTTGGAAGCGAGGCTTACTTCGGCACCGATTGCCGGAGTTGATGTAAGTACGGTATTTTCTTTGAGGTTCATGCCGAACTGGCTAACACCGCGGATTCCGAGGGCTCTTGCGGCCATAGGGCTAATCGTGTTGGATCCTGAAGTCAGCGTAGGCCCGTTGACGGTTATGACATAGCCACTGCCGGCATTGGTTGATGCAGCCATCTGTGATGATGCAGTCGCAGTGTCGGTAGGGGAGAAGAGCTGATTGAAGCTGATGACACCACTTGTCGCAGTTGCACAGTCAGGGACGCCGGCTGTCAGGCCGATAGTTGCACCTGCACAGAAGACGAGTGATTCGGGCATGGTGCCATCAAGGATAATCTGAGTAGCGGTGCTTGAAGTGACGGTTCCTGAGTCTACGATAGAACCCGATGTGTCAGTAGATAAGTATGTTGTGATACGAACATGGAAAGTCTGGTTGGTAGTAGTTGGATTTACGATATTATCAAGGCGATAAGAAAGTACCGTATTTGTGTTAACATTGGCGGCCGTACGAGTCAGGTAGGGCATTCCGTTTGTCGCGTTTACTATGTTGAAACCGCTCGCACCAGATTCGGCTCCTAGGGCAGCAGAAGTCGTATTCAGTCCTGTCGGTGTATCGCAGTCCAAGCCGTTCGCGACGGCAGCCGCGGTCGTACAGTATTGGAATCGTATAGATCCGACATCGCTGCCGCCAGGCACTGTGAAGTTGAACACGTGGTTCACGGTGCCGCCGGGCATCGATCCGCCGTCGCCACCGGCTCCGGCCTGCAAGGTTAAGCTTCGCGTTGTTATTTGAGCCGCTGATGCGGTATCGGGCGGCAAGACTTGCAGCACTATGCTTGCGATCAGTGTCGCTACGGCGAATAGTCCAAAGAATGTATTTTTTTGTTTCATGATCTTTTGTTTTTAAGTTGTAAAGTTTTTTGTTTTTAGTTGTTTCATATGGAGCTTAACACAAGCGTTATAGCCTGGTCAATACATTTTACGATGCAACAATTACAACATATCGGTTTTGGACATCTAATAAGTACCGGTACAGATTACAGTCTGGTCTGCGGTATAGATTCCGCCAGGGGTGAGTCCGGTGACATTGACGATATAACTGATGGTATAGGTAGTTACACCCGAACTGCCCGGTGCGGTTGCGATTGTTTCGCCATTTACGTATCGGTACTGATTTGATGTCGAATAATTCGAAGCGGCCGAGCCGATACCGAATATGCTGCGCTCGGGATTGGAGCCAAAAGATTCCGGCGATGTGTTCGCCACTAGATTTATGCCGAACTGTTCTATGCCGGTTTGAGAGTAGTCGGTAGTGCCCATAGCGGCGATCTTGTGCTGACCGTTTGTTGGCGGGTCACCGACTATCTGTACTGCGTAACCATAGCTGGTGTAATTTGATACGGAAAAAGTGGACGTTGCCGTAGCGGCCGTCATCGGTGAAAATGTTCCGAAGTTGGCCTGTGAACCGTCGATGGTTATAGAAAGGGTAGGATCGGCAGTGGTTTGCGAGCCGCCGTCAGTCTGGAAATTTTCGGACGCCGAGTTACCGACTGCCGTGTCGCCAACAGACAAGCTCCCTCGATAGTTCGCGGAATTCGAGTTTATCAGACCGCCTGCGCCCAAAACGCTTTCATCAAATTTGAAATTTTGCGATTCGAGGGTCTGGGCGCTCGCTATGCCAATAAAAGTTGAGGCGCCGAATACCGCCACAAAACACCAGGCGACCCATTTTACCATCCACTTCGACATGATTGTATTGTTTCTGAAAATGTCGAAATTTGCAAATCGCTAAAGCTTTATGAGGACTGACGCAAAATGTATATTCCGGGCGAAAACGATCTGCTTCTCAGTTAGCATACAGAAGTACGCTTCTTTTACGGTGCTCCTTTTTTGTTCCAGACTGCACTATTTCGCGAAAATCCTATTTGTATGAATCAACTAATTATTAGTTTTGAAAGCCCAAACCAACCATAGTTGCTCAGAGGTAGCTTAAGCGGTATAATTAGCACAAGGGAATCGAGGGTAAGTAATAATGGCGGACACACCACCGCAAGAATCAAACGGGCAATCATCTGGAACACCAGCTGCTGAAGAACTGAAGCCTAAATCTGCCGACGCATCGCCAGGTCAGGAGGCTGCAATCGCTGGCGCAAAACCGGGCAAAAATCCGCTCCGTACGACGTATCGACCGAGCCATAAAGCGACATTCGTCGGTTTGGCCGTGATAGTGGCTATTCTGGCGGTGAATGTCGCTGTCATCACATTTGTTATAAAAAAACAATCTGGCGGTTTGTCTCAGGCTAATCAGGCGGAAGTCGTGCTGACGCCAGGAGTTTTGGATAGACTTGGCGTAAACCGCGGTACGGTCGGAGATAGCGGTGTGGAGCTGGTCGTAGCTCCGAATTCGCGCTTTAGCGGAAAAGTTCAGGTTGGCGGGGACGTCAGTATTGGCGGGGAGCTCAAGTTGAACAGCAAATTCACGGCCACAGACGCCAGCTTAGCGCAGCTCGAGGCTGGAAAAACATCTTTGGCAGATTTGAACGTAAACGGAGATGCGACCGTATCGGCATTGAACCTGCGCAACAATCTGGCAGTGGCCGGACAGACGCGGCTTCAGGGGCCTGTTACTATCAATCAATTACTAACGGTCGCCAATAATGCGAATATTGCCGGAAACTTAGCGGTTGGCGGTGTTCTATCGACCAGAGGTTTTCAGGCGACGAACCTCGTCGTAGACTCTACGTTAACTATCGGCGGGCATTTTATAACCCGTGGTTCGCCGCCGACTGCAACGCCTGGACCAGGACTTGGGAATAACGGTACTATGTCGATTAGCGGAACCGATGCCGCCGGAACTATCTCAATCAATACTGGAACCGGAGCACAGGGAGGAATTCTGGCGAACGTAACTTTTCGTAATCAGTACGGGTCGTCACCCCGAGTGGTCGCAACTGTCATAGGAGGTGGCACCGGCAGTGTGTTCGTGAACCGTAATACCCGCGGCTTTAGTGTGGGCATAAACGGTCCGATTGCTCCTGGCGGCTATGCGATCGATTACATCGTGATGCAATAATTCAGGCGTTCAAATATAATAGTTCTGCTCTGTAGATAACTACATATTCACAAAAAGTAAGACGTCATTGTCGCGAACCGTGATGATGCCGTTACTGACTTTGATGACAATTGGTTCGGGCTGGTCGGTCTCTATGATGATTTCGCACGGTTTGAGCATCGAAAAGAAGTCTGCGTGGCCGGGAAGTATGTCGAATGGTCCTATTTTGTTTTCGGCTGAAACGACTTGCGCGGTGCCTTCATAATAAACTTCAAACGGCGCACGGGCGCTGACAGTCAGGTGTTGGTTTGTTGATGGTGTCTTCATGTTTTTGCTTCGGCTGGTTCCGGCTCAGGTTTTTTGGGCTCAGGACCTTTTTCGGTCTTTGGAGGTGATGATTCGGCTGGTTCCGGCTGACCGGTGGTTCCTGTGCCATTTGTGGCACCTAAGTTGGCTGCTGGCTTTTTTGCTTCGTCTTCCTGCGGTTTGTCTTCAAGAATTGCTTCAATACCGCTCAGCGTCTGTTCAAGCGTAAAATATTCGCCGGGCTTGCCACTGAACTTTTCGGCAACCGCAAAGTCCTGATTGAAAAATTCAATCAGTTTCTTGGCGTTCTGGTAATCGGCGCGGTCGGCAGGCGATAGTTCGTTTTCTCCGACGATGGCGATGATGTTTTTGAGTGAGTCGTACTTCTGCATAATTGCCTGAACGCGGCCAGCCAGCTTATAATGACGCTCTCCGACGATCTGCGGAGTAAGCAGGGAGGATGTAGTCTTTAGAAGATCAACGGCCGGACGAATGCCGGTCTCGGCAATCGCACGGGAAAGTACCAGTACTGAATCCAGCTGCTGCGAGATTGCTTGTACGGCCGGGTCGGACAAGTCGTCGGCCGGGATATAAACGGCCTGCACGGACGTGATGGTTCCTTGTTCGGTGGAACTCAGTCGGTCCTGCAAGCGGCGCAACTCTGCAAACACCAGGGGTGAATAACCACCTTCCGAAGGAATCAGACCTAAATTGGTCGATAGCTCGGTCAGGGCCTGGATATGCCGGTAAATGTTGTCCACGAAAAATAATATGTCACGGCCTTCTTCGTCGCGGAAATACTCTGCGGCAGTGGCTGCAGCTGGTGCGACCATAGAACGGATAGCTGGCGTGCTGTCCATCTGTCCAAAGAACATCACCGTATTTTTGAGCACGTCGGTGTCCTTCAAAGTTTCGTATAATTCGTTACCTTCACGAATACGCTCACCGACTCCGCAGTATATGGAAAGGGACTTGTTTGTTCCTTGTGTGACGTTGTGGATCATTTCCATCGTAAGCACCGTTTTGCCGACACCAGCACCACCGACGATGCCAATCTTGCGTCCTTTGACGAACGGCGTCATGAAGTCGATGACTTTAAGGCCAGTTTCTAGTAGTTCAAGTTTCTTGCTGCTTCTGAAGCTTTTCGTGCCAGTCGGCTCGGTAATAGACCGCCGGTTTTCGGTAATACCGGGTGCTTCGTCGAGTGGTTCACCCAGAGCGTTAAATACGCGTCCCATGGTAGCCGGGCCGACAGGAACCGTAACTTTTGTGTGGCTCCGAAAAATTTTCTGGCCGCAGCGGAGCAGTGTGCTGTTTGCTAGGTTTATACATACGGCCGTATTCGCTTTGAAGTAGCTGACTTCCAGGAATATCTCAGGGTAATCTTCGACGATCATCAGTTCTTTGACGTCTGGCCGTTCACCGAGTATGGCGACTTCGACCATCAGACCTCGTAACGACTGTATGACACCCACGTAAGCATTCGTGGTCGTGGCGGTTTTTGGCTTCATCGGACTTTACCTCGCATTCTTTTTTTCTTTTTGAGGCTGATAAGGACTTCGCGTAGTCGGCGGTCGCTTTCACTTCGTTTGGCGCGGTGAAATTCCATCATATAATCTCCCAGCATTTCTCCTGCCCGTTTTTTGGCGACGGCCATGGCATTGAATCGGCTGGCTGCCTGCGCCAGACTCGATTCCAGTATGGTCTGGCTAAGGGCTAATGTCATCATGGTCAGTTCCATCTGCTCGGCGATTTCGTCGAGCGACGGCTCAAAGATAGTGTCGTCGGCAGTCATGGTATCTTCGTCGGCGTCTTCGCTCATGGAGCGCATGCTGGAAACAAGATCCATGGAACGGATAACCTGCTCGCCCAAAGATATATATTCTTCGTAGTACACAACGATCTGCGTATAGTCCGATACTGCCTGAATGACCGGAGATACGTCAATGTAACTGTCGGATTCGGGTATCTTAAAGAACCGTACGTATGGAATGCCGCGCTGTGACAACTGCGAGGCGCCGTGGCTTCCTAGCACAATGACGTCGGTTGTCGCTTGGTCATAGTCTCTGCGCATAGTTTCTACTAAACGCTGGTCGATATCCCCAGATAGTCCGGCTTCTGCCGAAACAACGACAAATACTTTTTTTGAGCCTTCCGGTGCTAGCTCTCGGTTGGTTATGCGAGTTTTGGGGTCGACTCGAATAGAACTGTATCTTTTCCATATAAGTTGGAAAAATCCTTTGGATGTTTCGACCTTGGTCTTTACCTTGGCGACCTGCGTACTGGCCAGGCTTTCGAACACTCCCGTCAAATCTTGAACGGTGTGGATTTGGACTGCTTCTTTTTCGATGGCATTAGCGCGTCTCATTTTTTGGCCTCTACCTTTTCGGTTTCGTTTTCGGATTCTGCAGGCTTGTCTTCGGGTTTTTCGCTCGGCTTGTCCGACAATGGCGTGGCGGCGTGTTTTTTGAGCAGTTCGGCTTCTATCCGATCGTAATCTTTCTCTTCTTTGGCTTCCGGGCTGACTTTGCGTACGGAGTCTTTTAGTCCGACGATATCCATTTCCATCTCGCCGCCGCTCAGCATAATCGTTTCCAGTAATAACTGCTGCTCGGTGAGCGAATGGCGTTCTTCGGGAGGTTGCTGCAATGCTTCGTATATGTATTTACCGATCGTCAGATCGATGGTTGTTTCTTTGGAAAGCTGTGAGCTAAAGTGCGAAAATTCTTCGGCCTGTTTGTATTTTGCCAGGGTTTTGAAGAGCGTAGACGACAATCTTTTTTGCCTGTTCGTCTGAGCCTGACCACCAACACGCGACACCGAAAGTCCGGCATTGACCGCCGGCCGTTTGCCTTGACGGAAAATCCCCAGGTCAAAGATTATCTGGCCGTCAGTAATAGACATGATGCTGGTAGAAAGGTATGCCGTAATGTCATCGTTTGGGGTTAGTACGACTGGCAGGCACGTGAGTGTTTTGCCGTTAGTTTTGAGTTTGCCGGCGCGCTCTAACAGGCTGGAATGGGCATAAAAAATGTCCCCCGGGTAGGAGTCGCGTCCAGGGTCGACCTCCTGTAGCAAAGATAGCTGTCGGTAGGCTTCGGCATGACTGGAAAGGTCATCGTACATAATCACGACGTCTTCGCCGGCGTACCACAAAAACTCGGCCATGGCGCAGGCGGCGTAGGGCGCCAGATAGGATTGAGTCAGGGAATCGAATATATCGGCCAGCACGACGATGGTATGATCCATGGCGCCAGACTCTTTTAATTCGCTCAGGAGATGTTCGATATCGACTTTCCGCTTTCCGATAAGCACGTATACGACGATGCGGTCAGAGCCTTCCTGATTGGCACTGAGCTGACTTAAAAACGTACTTTTTCCAGATTTGCTGTCTCCGAGAATGGCAATACGTTGTCCAAGCACAATCGGAAAGAAACTGTCGACGGCTGTGACGCCGCTGGCCAGCTGTTCGTTTAACATGCTGCGGGCCATGATGCCGGGGGCCGCGTTAAATATACCGGAACTCTCGGCTGTTTTTATCGCGCCCTTGCCGTCGAGTGGCTTGCCCATTGGCGACAGGACACGGCCGATCAGTTCTTTACCGACGGGAACGTTCAGCTCGTCGTGTTCTACGACGGCCAGCGTGCCGGGAGCCATTTTTTCGGAATCTATGTTGAACAACACGACGCGGTCTCCGTAAGCTTCACGCACGAAACCGCGCTGTCCGTCTTCGAACAAAACCTGCGCGCCAAGACGCACGCCTTCCAGGCCTTTTACTTCTATAAGAAAGCTGTTGGCTGCGACGACTTCGCCGGTCAGATTATCGGCTTCTACTAGTCGTTGAAAAGTCTGATCATCAAACACGACGCAGTACCTCCGGGAAATTGTCTTTGCCGGCGAGGATCTGCCGCCGAAACGACCAATCGTGTATGCGGCTACCGTGGCGCACGACCATACCACCGAGCAGCGTGGAGTTAAATTGGAATGAAACTAACACGTCGGGAGCTATGTTGGCGCGGCACCAGGCGACGAGTGATTTTTTAAGTCCCGTACCCGCTGGGGCCGCTAATGTGATCGTCACCTGGTGGGCCGAGTCGGCATAATCCTGTAGTGTCGTTATGAGAGCCTGTACGTTTTCTGGAGTTATCTCTTTAAAACTTTGAACGACTTCGCTAGCAGAGTCAGATAGTACTGGTGGATTTATGGCGCCTTTTTGGGTGACCTGTTTTTTGACGGCATCATGAGATAGCCATTGTTGGAGGCCTTTTAGCTCAAGGAGTACCGATTGCAGGTCCTGTGCCGAGCTTAAGCTGTCCGGGAGTTTAAGCTTCATCGGTCACCTGCTTTTTGAAATCGTCCTTGTGAGCCTCGAGTATACCGACGAGGTATTCATTCTGAGCACCCAGATCGACGTTGTGTCCTAATGTTTCTAGGAGGAATGACGCCATGGCATCCGAAAGTTTAGAGTCTATTATCTCAAGAGCTTTCTGCTTTTCTTCGGCCAGTTCCTGTTCGACCTGTATCTTTAGATTGGCTCTAAGTTCGTCTGTTTCGATGCGGACTTTTCCGACTTCGAGTTCGGCTCCCCCCAGCATTTTTTGAGCCTGGTTTCGCAGTTTTTCCAGTTCGGCTTTTAGCTGTTCGAGCTCAGTTGAGATGACTTGCGCGCCGGCGGCATCGAGCTGTTTGGTGAGTTGGTCGGCCGTCGTTTGCAGATCGCGCCCCAGTTCTTTGGTAGAACGATCCAGAACACCTAAGAAATTCCGCTGAGCGAAATCCAATAGTTTTTGCTTGTCGGCAGCGGGAAGCTGTAGTTTTGGAATCGGAGCGGCAGGAGTTTTAACCGGCTCCGGTTCGTGCGGCCGAAAATGGGCCAGGGCATGCTGGACGGCAATGGTTGTCAGTGCGCCTATCAAAAAGACGTTTAGCAGCAGGAAGAGCTGGAGAAAAAGAGTAGTATTCATGCTAGAGCTTCGTCAGAATCATATAAATTGATAAAAAGGACGCCGCTAATATACCGAGCACCACGACGGACATCTGAACCATGTTCCGATACACCGCCGACTGAGACATTGGATTTCGGCCGACGGATATGATGCTACTGCGGATCATGGAGTAGATGATGCTCATAACAGCAATGATTGTTACGATAAAGATACCCGAACTGATGATTATAGGTAGGGAATCGACTTTCTTGCCGGCCATGGCATTCGCAACACTTTGGATTGCCGTTGGTACGACGGTTTTTTCGGGTTCGTTGTAATGATAGGCGACGCTTATGAGTGCTGGGACTTCGCCAATAGTGACAGTCTGTTCTTTTCCACTGTCGTCTTTATACGTTTGCTTGCTGTCTTTACTCATTCTCGGTTCGCCCTGGGCGATACCAATGACTTTGACGTTGTTGGTGGCTTTCATGCCAACACCTTTGATGGATGAAGCGGTTATCTGGTCGCCCTGCGAAATTTTGCCGTTGAGGTCGGATACTAATATCTGTACGATTCCACCGGTCGCTACCTGAACCTGATCGTCCTTGCCGTTCGATAGAGAAAGCAGGGAATTCCCCTCGCTGATAACCACACCGTATATGCTGTCGGAGTTTTTCGAGGTGACTGCGCTGACATGATCCGAAGAATTGTCTTCCAAGCTAACTATTGAACCTATTGAAAGCTTATCTTTCGTTAAGAACCCTTGGGATATAGTGGTGACTGCATGTGCCGTTGAGGCAATCGATAAACATATCAGCACAGCCAGCATGACAAGGGATAAAATCGACTTGAATGAGCCGCGAATCGGCCAGGTTGTCGTCTGTGGCTGTTGATGAGTCTGAGTACTGCGCGCGTGCTTCATATATAAAGAGTTAAAAACAATATTCCCCTAATGGTTTTAGTATAACAAAAAAATAGTATCCCGGTTGTGTTTCATTGGTGGTATTATGAGCCACATAAAGCTCAAGGAGTTAAATGGTATGGTAAAAGTATGTGATCAACGGGGATATACGGTACTGGAACTGGCAATCGTGATAGTCTGCGCGTTCATACTGCTTTCGCTGATCTTTTTTATAGCCTGATATTATTGTGCCGTTTTTTCGACTGCAAAAGTTCAGCATATTTATTAATGGGGGTGTAGCGAGGTATTAGATTGTATAAACTGACAAGGTTTGCGAAAATGTTACAGATTAGAACAGACCAAGTCAAAAACACCATGAGCGATATTTGAGCCTGGATAATGAGTCGAAAACAGGAGGATTTATATCAAAAGAAAACTCACCGTGAAAAATTCATCGTCTATGAGTGAAAAGTCTGGCGCCAAGACTTCGCAGTTTTCTGTAACTTCCTCAGGTTATTCGGCGGAGGCATTACGCGACGCAGTTGCCGCAGAGCGCCGAGATGTTTACGACGTATTCATGCAGGCACCGGCTATGATTGCCATTGTCCGAGGCTCTGATATGGTTATTGAATTTGCCAATCCATTTTATTTACGGGTAGTCGGAAGAACCGACAGTATTATAGGTAGGCCTTTACTCGAGGCTTTTCCCGAATTTAAAGACCAGCCTATCATGGAGATACTAAAGCGAGTATACGCCGAAGATAAGGCCTACAACGGCAATGAAGTTAATGTCAAAATAGACAACAATAACGATGGATTGTTGCAAGACATGTATTTTAACTTTGTGTATCAGCCCCTCCGGAACATTGACGGTGAAGTAATCGGGTTGATGACACATGCCGTTGAAGTAACGCAACAGGTGCTAGCCCGAAAGAAAGCCGAAGAGGATGAAGCCAGATACCGGACACTCTTTAATTCAATAGACGAGGGTTTTTGTATCATAGAAATCTTGCTCGACAACGATGGCAAGCCCGCAGACTATCGCTTCCTGGAAACGAATAAAGTATTCGAAAAGCTCACGGGACTGAAAGAGGTGACTGGCAAGACCGTCAAGCAGACGATCCCTGATATTGAAAGTACATGGATAGAAAAGTACGGCAAAGTCGCGCTCACGGGCGAGTCTGTGCGGTTTACAGAAAATTCTGACGCTTTGAACAGGTGGTTTGACGTTCATGCTTCTAAAATCGGCGGGGAAGACAGTCGCAAAGTCGCTTTGCTTTTCACGGACGTTACACAGCGCAAGACTCGGGAGCAGCAGCTGCAACAAAGTGAGGTCTACTACCGAGAGATAGCCGACAATACCCCGGTCATGACGTGGATTACTGACAAGCACGGCGACTGCACCTACGTCAATAAACAATGGCGGGATTATACGGGTCAAAAGCCTCAGGAAGCACTTGGAATCGGCTGGATGGATGTCGTTCATCCGGAAGACCTGCAGCATACAAAAGCGGTATTTAAAGATGCAAGTACATCACATGAGCCAATTAACCTGGAATACAGACTGCGACACGTAAAGGGCGAATATCGGTGGGCGCTCGACTCTGGACTGCCAAAATTTGCGACCGATGGATCTTACGACGGCTTTGTCGGTTCGGTCATAGACATTGATGATCGGAAACAGGCAGAAAACTCCTTGCGTCAGCAGCTGACCTTAAACGAAGCCGTTATGAACAATACAACAGTCGGGCTTTTCATGATAGATGCAGCCGGTTTGATGAAATTCATAAATCCGGCTGCTACCAAACTGCTGGGATATAGCCAGAGAGAATGTATCGGCAAGTCCAGTCATGTACTGATGCATCATTCATATCCTGATGGACGGCCGTATCCTCAATCCGAATGCCCGCTGGCTTTGGCGTATAAGCTCGGGCAACTGCAGCCGACCCGCGAAGATGTATTTTACCGAAAAGATGGCAGTCAATTTACGGCGTTGGTTACTGCCACGCCAATAATGGGCGAAAATGATGTACAGGGCACTATAGTAGAACTTCGTGACGTCACCGAACAAAAAAAGACTTTAGACCGCAAGAAGCAACTGGAAACTATTACAGCTAGACTACGCGAACAGCGAAGCCAGCTTATATCTATCAACAAGTCAAAGGACGAATTCATCTCGCTTGCCTCACATCAGCTTCGTACCCCGGCGACGGGCGTTAAGCAGTATCTCGGAATGGTTTTGGACGGTTTTGCTGGAGATTTGAGTGTTGCTCAGCGAAAAATGCTGGAACAAGCCAATACGAGTAATGAGCGCCAGATTACCATTATAAATGACCTTCTAAAAGTAGCTCAGGTGGACGCTGGGAAAGTAAATCTGCGCAAAGAGCAAGTGGATGTCGTTGGCTTGGTCCGCAGGGTACTCGCGGATCAAAAATCACAGTTTGAAAGCCTCGACCAAAAAGTTGAACTGACGGCAGAAAAAAATATAATGGCTCTTTTAGACGCACACAAGATTCAGATGGTACTCGACAATATCGTAGACAATGCCGGTAAATATACTCCGTCAGGGAAAAACATAGTGGTATCAGTTTCTACTGAAGGCCATGAGGTGGCAGTGGCCGTTACCGACGAAGGTGTCGGCATCGCTCCGGAAGAGCTGGATAAACTTTTCAAGAAATTCGTACGGCTCGATAACCCACTGTCCGTAAAAGTGGGCGGCACCGGTCTAGGTCTGTACTGGGCGGATAAGATCGTAGCGCTGCACGGTGGCTCAATCAGCGTGGATTCAAAGGTAGGCCATGGCACGACGTTTACGATTCGATTACCCCGCTAAAGCTGCTGGGTTAGTTGAAAGATCGGCGGTAACCATTTAAAACCCAGAAAGTAGAGCCCGGGGAAGCCGAAGACCCGAAAGTTATGGTAGCACTGTTACTGAGTTTGACTGTCTGGCCGATCAATGCGCCTATCCCGCCGCTATTGTTCAGGCTGACTTGCGTCCAGCGGGCGTATAATGTGCTTTCCGGGGCTGATGCAGTATTTGAAATCAGGATAGTTTCGTCTTCACGGGAATTGTAAAGATCTATTCCTGTGACATTTGTGCAGTCCGGCGAACAGCTTGCTCGACTCCAGTATGTCAGTACTCTTGCTCCGGTTTTGGATGTATTGGCAACTATCCGGGCGCTATTACTTAAATGTACTTTCGCTCCATCCACCATTATGTCGGGCATGGTCGAGCCGACCGTATTGGCTATGATTATTTCTGCGGAGTTCAGCATTTCTAAGTTGCCGGTTATCCAGACATTGCCATTTATGGTAACTTTGCAGCCTTTTTGTATGCTAACATTTCCGGTAATGACGACATTGGCTGGCCAGTTCCGTGTTCCGTTGTTGCTATTGCATGACGCGGCGCTGCTTGAAAGTGTGTTCACTGCGGCTGCTTTTTGGGCGTCACGGTTATGAGTAGGGAGCGGTTGCGCGCTAATCGACGCGCCGGTCTGCAATCCGGGGTTACTCATTCGTGCGCCGTTCGTCTGGTTATTGGCCCGAACCGTACCGTATATCCATGCCGGGTTGGATATACTGATAGGCTGACCATTTTCTCCACCTCCGCACAGTCGCGGGTAAAGGCTGGTCGGAGGATTCGGGCAATTCTGATGCGCAACTTCGACTGTTATGGGATTGGTAGACAGCCCTATTTGAGCACTGTTCGACATGTTTATTTCGCCGTTGACTAATACGTCACCCCCGACAATCTTGGAACTGTTCGACATAAATAACCCACCGACCCCCGTCACGATACTGTAACCTTCGGAAACCACCGGACGCAGGTGAGCGTTTATTGTGCGACTGGACGTTGGTATGGTTGCCGACGATGGCCTGTAAGTCCGTCCAGTGACCGTCAATGTTTGTGAGGTTGGCGTGGACTCGGTCATGTTCGCTTCAAAAGTCGTCCGGACATCATATTCATCGCGGAGCGTCATTTCTCCGGTTCCAGTCCAGCCTGCATTAACATTGACCTGTTGTAAAGCAAAATCTATGCCGGCATCCGCCGCCAGCTGCGCATGGGTCATGTTCTGATCTTTGCCGGCGATGGTCAGGCTACTGACGGCCAGTTCCATAAAGAGGGCGGTGGTCAGAATCAGAAATGGCAAGACAATAATTATGGAAACAAGAGCTGATCCGCCGTTGTTTGAACGTATGCTTAGTTTCATCAAAATTGATTCCTTAGTGTTACGCGAATACTGTTGTCGAACGTGATGGGTGTTCCGAAAGTGTCCCGTTCCAAGCCGAGATTTATACGAATTGACCTGGCGGATGTTGCAGTAGTGGTGGGGTTGTCGTCTTGATCGTATAACGTGAATGTGAACGATTTGCCATGTTCAGTCAATAGCCTGTCGGATGGACACGTTTCGGTGGCGGACGCAGGTGGACACGATGTACGCGCCTTGTTGGCTAACGCTGCGGTATTGGCTAGAGTCCGCTTATACAACCGTGTTTGCTGCCTGTAATATACCAGTTCGTTATTGTATGGATTCCCAGTGTCGGGATTGATGATGTACTGGCCCGATGCATCGACTGCTGGTACTGCGATGATTATCACGAAGTTGGTGTTGCTCGTGTTCCAGCCGCCTGGCATGTTGGGATCCGATACAGTGTTTGTCTGGCGAACCCCGGCGCCGTACCTTAGTTCTTCGACCGTGCTTCTCAGTAGATTTTGTGAAGTGACTGTCAGTTCGGTGCTTCTGCTATTACGAGTTACGAGTGCGAGATAGTTGCCAAAAACAGCTATCATGCTGACGGATATAATTCCCATCAGCGATATTACGACGAGTAATTCTACGATGGTAAATCCATTATCGCGATTAGTACTGTCCGACACCGAGCTCTCCAAGATATGTTACGTACGATTGAGTCCGCGGTTTGCCTTGTTCGTTGTAAGTAATGCTTAAGTGAATCCTTTTTATACCGCTACTGTAATTTGTGACGTTCTGCGTGGCGGAGCGGGGGCGTTTGAGATCGTCCGGTAATTCTGCCGTTATATTTGTGCTACCGCTAGAGACCGCCAGATAACCTCGGCTTCTGAGTGCTTCGACCTTTTGTTCGGCAAAAGCATTAGCCATAACTAAATTGCGGCTGCGCTGGGTCAAAAAAGAATGAGATACGACGATAGAATTTAAGCTCAGTATAAGAATGGCGCCGACTATAATCGTCACCAATAATTCGACCGTCATAAACCCTTTGCTGCTACCCATTACATATAATATATCACTTATGCTTTATTTTGGACTTCGTAACGTGCAATAAACTATTTTGAATACGCTCATGGTTTTGTTATAGTGCCATCAGATATGAAAAAGAAAAATCCGTATACTACGGCAGTCGTGACGGGAAGTGGTAGATGGAGTTTATTCTCGTCAATAAAACGAAATCGAAAGTTACTGGCTTTGGCTGCGGTCATTCTAATCGGCGTATTGGGGGTTCTATCTTTCGTATATATTCAAGAGACTGCAAAATCGGCAAGACTGAACAATGCCGTGCAGCAGGCCGACAAGGCCTCGAGTGGATTTCAGTCGAATGATGTAGGATATAGCTTCAAAATGCTGAATGAAGCAGTCAAGCTTGCCGAAAAAGATAATTGCAGTGAAGCCAGGGCTGTCTACAAGACGGTAAAAGAAAAGCCAAACGGTATACAATCCATAGATCTGCAAGTGTATGAAAAAAGGATAGGAGATATATGTTCAGGTACCAAACCGCCGGCCATTCAATCTACCGAAGATTAGTCCGAGGAATAGGATTATCGGTCACAGCAGTAGTGCTCAGTCTATGCGTATCCGTTAGCACTTCTGCTATGTCCAACGTCGGTCCTGATCCTAATGACACGGGCTTAGCGCCCGGCGAAGTCATTGGCTACAATATATCTACGACTAATTATAGTAGTAATCCAAGTCCAGCCAGCACAGTCCCTATCTATTTCGATAACAATAGCGGAACCAAGCAGATTACTATTGTGGGCGGAGATTTATGTACTGATGCATTGCAATCTGCGCCCATTTCCGGCGGTAATTATAGAGACATCCAAAACGTTGCGAATATCGAGGGCAGTTCGGCTGCAATGTTTTATTTGACAAATCCTTCAACCAGCGTTAATACGACTCCGGTTCAGTCAAGAGTAAGCAGTTCTGATACGTGCTACCGAGATACGATGACCTTGTCGTTTAATGCATCTAGTACCTTGCTATTTGATCCTGTCATTAATAAATACTATGCATATTTCACAGGAGAAGTCCTGGGCATAAGTTATGCCGAGAATCTGTACAGCATAAGAGTAGAAGAAGTCACTGCTATCGTTGGTTACTCGGTAGCTAGCTCAGCAAGAAGTTTCGGAGTTGAAATGCAGTATCCATATTCAGGATATAGAAACTACCGGTTTCCATTCGCTCCTGATTGTAGCGTGACGAATCCAAGCGGAACACCGGCGGTCGCGGAATTATTTGATCTGGACAACGGGGACCCGAGTGTTCAGAACGGTAACTTTATCAGGACATATGTTGAACAGACGGACACGAGCGGTAATGTATCCCGTATTCCTCTGCAGTTCACTTCTACGTCAAGTCCGACGAGCTCGAACGTTCCGGCAACTGGCGATAAAGATAGCGGATATGTCATCGATTCCGGTAACGGAACAAGTGCCTTTATCCAAATGACCGTATTCCCGAGTTATAAGTATCGATTGGGTATGGACGGAGTCTATTTCAGAAATTTCCTGCAGTTCAATTTGCCGTACGACAGCATATACCATGCCGTGACATGCCCCTCTCTACCACTTCCGCCACCACTCCCACCACCACCCCCTCCCGTAGACAAACCCTACCTCAGCGTCGTAGGCGGTGACGTCGTCACCGGCGCTAGTTTTTCAAATGACACTACCCCCTGTAGCGCGGCACCACATAATACGCTGGCCGGTGTCGTTGGCTGGAATAGCAATGCGAGTCCTTGGACGGGAAGTGGCGGTACGTATGCCGTGTTGGCTTGGGGGCGAATCCAGGAGTTCGCCACGAACCAAGGAAATGCTACGAATGGAGGGTCGGCGACTTCACTGTCATTCTCGAACATCAACGACGGCGGCAGTGTGAATGCGGGTAACGGCATGTTCGGCGGCATGTTCGAATCGGCGCCGTGTATAGATTACTGGGGTTCTCGCCCGGCAACATCGACTGGTACGGTTATTCCGGCCGGCACTTCAACAATTAGCCTGAACGGCATGAACGGCAATTACTTCGCAACGGGGCCGCTCACCATCAATACAAGTGCCATAACTAACGGATCTACAGTAACTCTGTACGTCACTGGCAATGTAGCCATAACAGGCAACATAACTTATGCGGGTGCTGGCGCATGGAATAGTGTGAGCCAGATACCATCACTCAAGATCGTATCCCTCGGTTCCATATTCATAGACGCTAACGTTGCCCAACTTGACGGTTTTTACGTGGCAGTCCCAACAGGGAATTACGCGACCGGTTCGACAGCTACCAGGACATATGCTAATCCCGGTACCGGAACGATCTCGACCTGTAGTAATGGCTTCAATGTCGTAGATCCATCGCAGTTGCCAGGAAGCGATATGATTAACCGGTGCAGGTTTATCCTGACGATAAACGGATCTTTCGCTGCCAACCAGGTTTGGCTATTACGAACCCACGGTTCATACACCGACGGAACTATAGGTACAGAGAAGTTCAAATACGGTCCTGAAGTATGGCTAGCTCCACCAAGCGGCGGCGCACTAGATCCCAATTACCGGTCTATTATTGGGCTTCCGCCGATACTTTAAAGATCCTTTGGATAGAAGTAAAAAAGTTTGTACAAAAAAATAAATGCTTATGCTATACTTGGAGTAATATGAGTTTACTGAGTGGGGTATCACAATTTTTCGGCTTAGACATCGGCACAACCGCTGTCCGGTTAGTAGAGCTGCATGGCAGCGGGCCACAGAAGTCACTTGCTAAATATGCATTCGTACCAATAGATAGTAAGATTGCGCTCAGCGATTCTAAGCCCGACCAGGCGAAGCTCGCTGAAGCAATCAAAGATTTAGTTGACCAGTCCAGAATACTGACTCGCAATGTCGCGGTCGGTGTACCTTCGCTGAGGGTTTTTACGACTGTCGCAGATATAGACAAAGTACCGCACGGGGAACTGGACAGAACCATACGTTACCAGGCAGATTCTTTGATTCCGACTCCCGTAGAAGAGTCCAAGATCGACTGGGCGTTACTCGGAGATTCCCCGAAAGAAGCCGGTAAGATCGAAGTTTTGCTGAGTAGTGTTCCAAATGCTTTTATAGAACAGCGGCTCGATATGCTGGAAAGCATCGGACTCAATGTTATAGCGTTTGAGCCGGAAAATCTGGCACTTGCACGCTCCCTGGTAGATCCACAAGCAACGACTCCTCAGGTTGTTATAGACATAGGTCGTAAGGGTACGGACATTATTATCGTTATGAATGGCGCTCCGCGATTGATGCGGTCAATACCGACCGGCATGGAAGGGATCATCAAGTCTGCCGCACAAAATCTAAATGTAGACGAAAGCCAAGCCGAGCAATTTGTGCTTAAATTCGGACTCAGTAAGGACAAACTCGAAGGTCAAGTATACCAGGCGGTGGTAGGGACTGTAGATATACTTACCAATGAAATCGATAAATCCATAAAGTTCTTCCAAGGTAGATACACCGATACAAAATTAGATCGTATTATCGTCACCGGTGGCGCATCGGTGCTTCCCGAATATCCGTTGCACCTTGCAAACAAATTCGGCATGAACGTCGAAATTGGTAACGCCTGGCATAATGTAGCATTTTCGGCGAGTCGCCAGAATGAACTTGCGGCATTGTCTAATCAGTTTGGCGTTGCAGTCGGACTGGCGGAGAGAGAAGAATGATTCAGTTTAATTTATTACCAGATGTAAAGATCGCTTATGTCAAGGCGCAGCGAACAAAACGGCTCGTCATGGGTTCGGCACTTATAGCGACGGCAGCAAGCCTTGCGGTCTTTGTACTGTTGTTTGCAACTGTACACATTGTTCAAAGTAAGAATTTGGGCGACCTGGACGCCGATATCAAAAAATACTCCCAAGAACTTAAGGATATCCCGGATCTAAACAAGATATTGACGATCCAAAACCAACTTAGTTCTGTGAACGCAATCCATGACGTAAAACCGGTCGCATCACGAGTGTTCGTGATACTGCAACAGGTGACGCCCGCCGACGTTACGATCAGCGATTATAGTGTTGATTACGACAACAAAGTCGTATCTATTAAGGGAGATGCTCCAGGATTGGACAAAGTAAACCTGTATGTCGATACACTCAAATTTGCGAAATTCAAAACAGAGAATATAGAGGCTAAAAATGCATTCAGGGAGATTGTATTAAGCCAGTTCGCTCGAGGCGAGAAAGGGGCTACATACGAAATCACATTAACTTATGACGATGCCCTGTTCGTTAACGATCAAAAGATAGAATTGATCATACCTAAGACCGTAACGACACGCTCGGTTACCGAACAACCTTCTGATATTTTCAGAAAAACTGAATCTAACACTAACACTAACGGAACTAACTAGGTAACGACATGGCTCAAGGTAGAATTTCACTGAAACAAATCGGTCTGGATAAGACAAATTCCCGAATTCTTATCGTGACTGCAATTGCATCGTTTCTGGTCGTTTTCTTTCTGGTCGGTTCTTATTCGTTACTACAGCAGCTGTCATACAATAACCGTGTCATTGGAGTAAAGAAGACCGCAGTTAAGCAGCTCGAGACAAATATAGAAGCTACGGAAAGTTTGATTACATCTTACGAAGCTTTCGCAAGTGCCCCAGTAAATATCATATCCGGAAGTCCGAACGGGAGTGGAAAACAAGATGGCTCGAACGCAAAGATCGTACTTGATGCATTGCCTAGCAAATATGACTTCCCAGCGCTTACAACGAGTTTGGAAAGACTTGCTCTTGAGCAGCGGGCTACGATACGTACAATTGGCGGATCGGATGACGAGATAGCTCAAGGCGCATCCAATTCTGAGGGCGACCCTCAGGCTGTCGATGTCCCATTCGAAATAACGGTAGAAGGGGATTATGCCACTGTTCAGAAAGTGGTAGAGGTTATGGAGCGATCGATACGGCCTTTCCATATAAGCACCCTTGGCATATCGGGAAACCAGCAGGATCTAACGCTTAAGGTTGCTGGAAAGACGTATTATCAACCAGAAAAGACTTTAAATATTAAGATGGAAACGGTCAAATGAAACAAAAAGATATAGCCCTCATTGCCATTATCATTATATTTAGCGGTATGATATCATTTTTTGCTGGCCGGTACCTATTCGCGACACCAGATAACAGGCAGGTAAAAGCAGAGGTCGTTGATGCGATTTCGACAGAGTTTATTCAGCCGAGTACCAAATATTTCAATGAACGATCGGTAAATCCCACACAACTTATTCAAATCGGAGACGGCTCCAATGTCACGCCATTTAGCGGTCGTAACTAAAGAGCAGGGCATCGAGTATGAATGTATTATCGGCAGCAGCCCAAAAACAGGTTGAAGACGATCTCGTTTCTTCTGGCGTATTAAAAGCCGACATATTAAAAACGCTCCGTGAAAAATCGGAAAAAGAAAAAACACCGTTACTCGGTCTGCTCGTGCACGAGGGAAACGTCAGTAATGAGCAGCTGACGAAAGTTGTAGCCCATGCAAATAAAGTTCCATACGTAAATCTTAGTTCCGCGAAAGTAGACGAAAAAGTCCTGAAGCTTTTGCCACAGGATATAGCGGAACGCTACATGGCGGTGCCACTCGGTGAAATGCAACACCGGCTGGTTATTGCGATGCTCGACGCCGATAACGTCCAAGCCGTTGACTTCCTCAGCAATAAGATTGCCCGTCCGCTCAAAGTATATGCGGCGAGCGAAGAGGGTATACGCCAGGTTTTAAAGCAATATCAGTCTGACGGATCTTCTGATGTCGCAAGCGCAATTACGGCACTTGGCGGTGACCTTTCGAGCGCGAACATGGGGCTGAGCGACATAGCTCAGGGCCGTGAAAAAGAAGCTATCAATAAAAACGTCAAGACGCTTGTTCAGGATTCTCCGATCAGCAAGGCGCTGTCTACGATTTTGGAATTCGCAGCAAAAAACCACGCCAGTGACGTTCATATCGAACCGATGCAGGAATTTTTAAAGATCCGTTGTCGAATAGACGGCGTATTGCGGGAAATAATGAAACTTCCCAAAAGTACCGAACCGGCTTTGATATCCCGTATCAAAATTCTGTCCAACCTGAAAATCGACGAACACCGTGTACCGCAGGATGGTGAATTTAGCATCATAGTAGCCAATAAGGATATCGACCTTCGAATCGCCATTTCCCCCGTCGTATGGGGCGAGCAGGTGGTTATTCGGCTACTGGACAAGTCAGGCACCAGCCTCCGATTGGAAGACATGGGATATGCGGGCAGATCGCTCCGCACTATCAAAGAAGGATTAAAACAGACAAATGGTATGATCCTGACCAGTGGTCCGACCGGTTCTGGTAAGTCGACTTCCTTGTACGCTCTACTTCAGGAAGTAAAAGACGATGGTGTAAACATCGTAACTTTGGAAGATCCGGTGGAATACAAAATGGCCGGAGTCAATCAGATTCAGGTCAATGCCGATGTCGGGCTGACGTTCGCGACCGGACTTCGCAGTATTCTCCGTCAGGACCCCGACATTATCATGGTCGGAGAAATTCGTGACAAAGAAACCGCCGAGCTGGCGGTGCAGGCGGCATTGACCGGTCACCTCGTGTTCTCGACGCTTCACACCAACTCGGCGGCTGGAATTCTTCCCCGTTTGCTGGACATGGGGATTGAGCCGTTCTTGATAGCCAGTACGGTACATACGGTCATCGGGCAAAGGCTGGTTCGCCGTAATGCCGTCGATGCCGAATCGTACGAATCCGGCGCAGTAGAGACTGAAGCTATTAGAAAGACCTTAGGTCATTTTCTGCCTGAATCCGAGGCGCTGCGCGCAAAAGCCGCCGAAGATTTTGGATACGAAACCTTGCCACTGAAGGGTGATAGTGCTTATACTTTAAGTAAGGGCATAGACAGTCCAAGCGCACCAGGTGGCTATAAAGGCAGGATGGGAATCTACGAGGTTTTCAGTGTTGATGAAAAGATACAGGATCTGATTCTGAAACGTTCCACAAGTGCCGAAATTCAAAAAGAGGCGCAGAAGCAAGGAATGGTAACGATGCGCGAAGACGGATATTTAAAAGCTCTCGCCGGAAAAACAACCCTTACCGAAATTAACCGGGTAGCGGCCACGGACATCGCATAATGACCTTAAACAAGCAGGAGACAAATTGATATGGCAGTACCCCGAATAGAAGTATTACTCGAAGAAGTTGTGAAGCGAAGAGCCTCAGACCTTCACTTGCAGGTAGGATTGCCACCGATGCTTCGCATAGACGGCGCTCTCGCTCCTGTTCCCAGTACCGATCCGCTGACCGATGATGCTGTCGAAACGCTTATATTCGCAATTTTAGACGAGGATCAGAAGCAAATTCTTTTGAAAGATAAAGAATTCGACTTTAGCTTTGCATTCGGAGATATGGGGCGATTCCGCGTGAACGCCTTCCATGAACGGGGAAATCTGGCTGCGGCGCTCAGGCTTATCAATAATGATATTCTGACTATCGAGCAGCTAGGGCTGCCGCCTATCGTCAATAAATTTGCAGACTATCCACGAGGACTCGTTTTGGTTACTGGCCCAACGGGTTCCGGCAAGTCTACGACGCTGGCCGCTATGATTAATAAAATTAATAGCGAGCGGGCAGCTCATATCATCACCATCGAAGACCCAATCGAGTATACACATCGATCTAAAAAATCGGTGATTGTCCAAAGGGAAGTGCATTACGACACCTATTCGTTCTCGGCGGCGCTTCGTTCTGCGCTTCGTGAAGACCCGGACGTCGTGCTGGTCGGAGAAATGCGCGACCTCGAAACAATTGCCTCTGCTATTACTATTGCAGAAACCGGACACTTGGTTTTTGCAACATTGCACACCAACTCGGCAGCCCAGAGTATTGACCGTATGATAGACGTATTCCCACCGCACCAGCAGCCGCAGATTCGCGCTCAGTTGTCTAATATCCTTGCGGCTATCGTTTCGCAGCGCCTGGTTCCGGCTATCGGCGGCGGACGTATCGCATCAGCCGAAATCATGATCGCTACGCCTGCTGTCCGGAACATCATCCGTGAAGGCAAGGCTCATCAGCTCGATGCCGTTATTCAGACAGGTGCGGAATTCGGTATGCAATCTATGGACAAAACGCTCGTACAGCTTATTCATTCAGGAACCATAACCTATGATGAAGCTCGTAATTACGCGATCGATATCGATGAGTTGGATAGGTTGATGCGTAGCTAATATGTTTGAATATAAAATTTCACCAGTAAATGGTGCGAACGGAGATAAGTCATGTTGAGTTATGAATATGTCGCCCGAAATCCCGCGAACGGACAAAAGGTAAAATCTGACGTTCAGGCCGACAGTGAACAGGCGGCGGCACGGCTGATACGCGGTGAAGGTCTGGTGCCCGTAGATATCAAACTTATTTCTCAGGGGAGCGGTAAGCTGGCATTTTTGAACCGCGTACCATCGAAAGACCGCGTGCTGTTTTCGAGGCAGCTATCTACCCTGATCGACGCCGGTCTGCCGCTACTGCAAAGCCTTCGGAACGTCAGTGCCCAGACAACCAATAAACCGCTTCGCATCGTGCTCGTTGATGTAATCGGTAGCGTAGAAGGTGGTCAGACGTTGTCGGGAGCGATGGAAAAACACCCGAAAGTATTTAACAGGGTGTATATCAGCATGATTGCCGCAGGCGAGGTTTCGGGTACTTTGGATCTTTCATTGCAAAGACTGGCCGATCAGCAAGAAAAAGATGCCGAAATTATCAGTAAAGTCCGTGGAGCAATGATTTATCCGCTCATTGTGTTGCTGGTTATGGGGGCAGTGATGGGGTTCATGCTCGTTAAAGTCATGCCCCAGGTACAGGTTCTATATGACGGTTTTCCGGGGGCTGAATTGCCATTCATTACAAAAGCCCTATTAGCACTTTCTGCCTTCGTTATTAAATTTTGGTGGGCGATGGCGATATTAGTAATCGTTGCAGCTATTATGACAACCAAATATGCCCGCACCGGTCCCGGTAAAGAAGTTATCGATAAATTCAAAATGAAGGCGCCGGGTATTAAAAGTCTGTTTATGAAAATGTACATGGCGCGTTTTGCCCGAACTGGTGGAACATTGGTCGCGAGTGGCGTGCCGCTTCTCCAGATGTTGGAAATTACCAGCGATGCAGTGAGTAATGTGCACGTAGAGCGATCCATAGATAAGGCTATAGACAAAGTAAGGGGCGGAAAATCTTTAGCAGACTCGTTAGAGGGTGATGAGAATTTTCTGGATTTAGTACCGAACATGCTACGTATCGGTGAACAATCTGGTTCTATGGAGCAAATGCTCGAAAAAACTGCGGATTATTTCGAAAAAGAAGTCGATAACGAAATCAAGAACGTTCAGACCATTATAGAACCGGTACTGATGGTAGTTCTGGGTATCGTGGCTTTTATAATCGTAGCGGCAGTGCTGCTTCCGGTTTACGGCCTGGCGGGCAGCTCGTTTACGGTGTAGTCGTGTGACGTCATTCACATGATACTGACTGTAGAAAAATGGGTTGCTGAGCTGTGGATAAAACGCTTGCGCTTTACGAGCAACTTGCGTATGATTATAAGCATAAGAAATTAAATATATAAGGGGGCATTTTAAATGCTTAAAAACACTGATAAACGTAACCAGGGCTTCACCATCATCGAAGTACTGATCGTGCTGGCTATCGCCGGTTTGATCCTTTTGATCGTCTTCCTGGCCGTTCCAGCGCTTCAGCGTAACTCACGTAACACGCAGGTAAAGAACGCCGCGGCTTCTATCTTGGGTGCGGTGAACGAATTCCAGAACAACAACAACGGACAGATGCCCACAGCCGCTAACATTACTATCGACTCTAACACTGGTGCTGTCACTGTGGCCGGTGCTGCCGGAACAGCTCAGGCCACCGCGACTATCCAGGGGGGCTACTCTAAGTCTACCGCTACAGGTACGACTTTGGCTGCAAACGGTACTGCTGGTCAGTTCCAGGTTATGCCTAACCATAAATGTGCAGGCAACACCGGATTTACGCCAGCCCCACGTTCAGTCGCTATCGGTTTCTATGTAGAAACCAGTGGTTCGGCTACGGCTCCACAGTGTGTTGAAAGCTAGGAATATCCAAGCTTAGATAAGGAGGTCGCTTCGGCGGCCTCTTTTTGTATGGTAGGCCGGCATGCTATAGTACGGTAATGGTTATACTTATTCTTGTAGTGCTGGGATTGTGTCTGGGTAGTTTTATAAACGCGTTCGTGTGGCGACTGTATAAACAGGAAGAATTGGCGGATCAAAAGGGCGTAAAAAAGGCTGTCAGTAAAATCAAGCAGAAGCTGAAACATGAAGACCTGTCTATTACCACGGGGCGGAGTATGTGTAGCAACTGCCACCACCCGTTGGCTGCGAAGGATCTTATCCCGGTAATCAGTTATATATCTCTAAAAGGTAAATGTCGTTACTGCAAAAAACCGATCCAAGATACGCCGTTGCCAGAACTGTTACTTCCACTAATATTTGTAGTATCGTACATATTCTGGCCGGAGCCGTTAGAAGGTAAAGGGTTATTCCTGTTTATATTCTGGCTGATTTTCCTTTTAGGATTTGTGATCTTGACGGTGTACGATCTGCGCTGGCAGATATTACCCAACAAAGTCGTGTACCCGCTTGCTGGGCTTGCCCTTGGTCAAGTACTGATTGTGGCTGTGTTCTTTGAGGGAGGAATAGATACTATTTTGGGAGCGGCGGCCGGAGTGCTGGTAGGTAGCGGTATCTTTTATGCTTTGTTCCAGTACTCCAAAGGAAAGTGGATTGGCGGTGGCGATGTCAAGCTCGGCCTCGTGTTTGGTTTATTGGCTGGCAGTGCGGGCAATGCTTTTCTTATTATATTTTTGGCGTCTTTGATTGGAACTTTGGTAGCGGTTCCTTTGCTGGCGACAAAAAAAGCAGACAGAAATACCCATCTTCCATTCGGACCTTTCCTGATCGCGGCAACTTTTATAGTTGTCTTATTCGGACGAAATATTCTTGATTGGTATGCCAACCAATTCATGCTGTAAAATTCCTGTCATATAACATGCTTATGGTATACTTCAGTGTATGAAGACTCATACTAAGTCTATGGGGCGGGGCGGGTTCACCATAATAGAAGTCCTGATCGTACTGGCGATTACTGGAGCGCTATTCGTGAGTGCATTATCTTTGATCTCCGGTCGCCAGAACAAGACGCAGTTCGCGCAGGGCGCACGGGACGCGCAGGCGAAGATACAACAAGCAGCGAATGAGGTGTCCAGCGGCTATTTTAAACATGACGGCAGCATGGAATGCGAGGTAAGTCCCTCAGAAAGATTACGTATTTCGACGTCAGGCGGAAGCATTGAACGGGGAACGAGCAAGGAATGCACGTTCGTCGGAAAAGCACTGCAATTCGACGTGGCTGGCTCTGCCAATAACGAATTGGTACATGTCTATGGCGTATTGGGCCGTAGAACCAACGCGTCCGGAACGTTTACTACCTTGGACGACGCTCGCCCGAAGGTAGCGGCTATATCAGTTTCAAACCAGCCTACTGACGTGCCGGAAGGCATGTACGATGTCCAGGAATTGATATCTGGACTTTCGGTAGTCCGAATTACCTACGGTAGTTCGGCGCCATCAAGCCCTCAGATCGGAGCTTTCGCCTTTATTTCGCAGATTGGTTCCCTTGGTGCTACGGATGGGTCTCAGCAGGTCAATGTGGTGGCACTTCCCGGGACTACTTTTAGCCAGTCGAAAATTCAAGGCGTCAGAGATATAAATGATGCGCTCGATGGCATATCCCCGACTCTCATAAACCCCGTAGGTGGTATACATGTCTGCCTAAAGAGTGGTACTACGAACAATCAGTCCGTGCTGCTGTCCGTCGGTTCTGGAGGGCGCGCCAGCGAAGTAGACCTACGGATAATGGGAACGGACAACTGCACATGATCCATGCTAAACAAAGTGAACGTGGGTTCACGATTATTGAACTGATGATAGCGATGATGGTTTTTTCGGTCATTTTATTAGTCGTGACTGCGGGGATTATGCGATTTACCAAGCAGTATTATAAAGGGGTTATATCCGGACAAACCCAAAACACGGCACGAGCTATTATTGATGACCTGACCCGATCTATACAGTTTAATGGCGGTAACGTGACGCCGCTCAAAACAAATGCAAGTGATCCCGCGACGACACCACCAAGGGGCTATTGCATAGGCAACAATAAAATGTATAGCTTCAGAAAAGGATACCAGGTAAAAGACAACGGTGCATTAACTGGCTTACAGAGCCGCCATGGACTGGTTTCTGAATCGGTTTCGGGCTGTTCTTCGGCTTCTCTGGCTCGTGACACCGTGACATTGCCGTTGGCTCTGACCGGGACGAACTCCCGGGAGATGCTAGGTAACAATATGCGACTAGGTCGATTATCGATTGAGTCAGGTGGCGTGCCTAGCTTGTACGTACTTAGTGTCAAGGTATTGTACGGAGATAACGAGTTGCTGTGTAGCCCATCGGTGACTCCTGCTACGGGTCCAGGAGGCTGCGCGGCTACCGCTCCAGTTAACACTACCGTCCTAGAGAACAACGACGATATCCGCTGCAAGACGACGACTAACGCGGAATTCTGCGCCGTGTCCGAGCTTAAAACTACTATTAACAAGCGACTTAACTAGGAAGTAATCCATGAAAAAACCTCCAGTAATCAAAAAAAATGTATCAGAGGCGGGCATTGTTTCTATAATGGTGACACTTATCCTGATGATGGTGATTACGCTCATTGTTCTTGGTTTTGCTCAGGTGTCCCGCCGCGAGCAGCGGCAATCTCTAGACAGGCAACTGAGCGCCCAGGCATTCTTCGCCGCAGAAAGCGGTGTGAACGACGCGCGTAAAGGACTGACAGATGCGCTACAAAACCCGCTCTTAGATAAAGAAAAAACTGATTGTGCGACCAGCTCGACATCTCCAGCTCCTTATAACTTTGATTCGAACATAGACGCCGCCAACAATGTAGCATATACATGCATGCTGGTCTCGACGAAACTGGACAATATACAGCAGACAATCGAAGCCGACGGAAAATCGGTAACGATCCCGATAAATACCGGATCCACTAACTTGAGATCCCTGGAAATAGTCTGGGCCGTGCCTACTTCAGGCAATAACATTTCCACGTGTCAAAGTGGTTCGTCTATCCCGTCTGTCGGATCGTTGCCAAAAGCCAATGCTTGGACGTGTCCTTACGGAGTGCTTAGGATGGAAGTGCAGAACACTGCCGCTGGCCAACTTACCAGGACTGCGCTCAATGCCAATCAGCGCACGGCTTTCTTTTACCCAGTCAGTGCGTCAACGGGCTCAATAAACTATGCGGCCATGAAGGGGGCAGTAGCCCCGATCTCCTGCAATGCGTCGACTTGCCGGACTGTTATAACTGACCTGAATGGCACCAGTTTTTCGCTTCGCCTCAGTGCCTTATATAAAGGAGGTACATTTACCATTAGGGCTTTAGATAATGGCGACAATCCAATCATGCTGGACGGCGTTCAGGCTCAGGTTGATGTCACTGGTAAGGCTCAGGACGTCTTACGCCGTATACAGGTGCGATTCTCTCTGATACCTGGTATTGGGAGTGACCGGGCGGAATATGCTATTGCTTCCGCTAGCTCGCTCTGCAAACGCTTCGAGGTAATCCGTTCCACCAACACCTTCAGGATTCCGGGCGATATCGTCAATCAGGACGAGAATAATCCGATGTGCAAGAGTACGAGCAGCGGTCCACCGCCACCGCCACCGCCACTGATTTGCCCTAATACCGTTAGCTTCGACTTTGGCTTGCAGGTAGGTACGTGGCAGCCATATCACCTTACCGGTCAGCCTTGGTATGACTCGGTCACCGGCGTCATAATTGCTCCACCTAAACTGACATATTCTCTATTTGCAGACAAAGTCCCGGATCTCGTGAATATTAACGCCGGTTGCCGTTATGCAGTAACGATAGGTGGTTACGATGACAGTCATCCGCACATCCCGCCTTCCGAACAGCCAAACGAACGATTTGCTGCGGCGTTTTACGATGGCGGTATCTCTGTGGCTCCGCGTACCGACATGACAGATGACTGGCCTGACGCGTATAAAGTGGGTCCGAAGAAAACGACTAATATATGTTTCAGCGGTACACCTGACGAGATCAGGTTCCAACATCATAACTTAGTTACTGGTGACTACAGTGATACTAATAGTGTCCAGGTACTGGATATTGAGATGCAGCTAATTGGCACTTGCGTCCCTTGATTTAATTTCATAAGTGTTTAACAGTACGAAAATGTACTCTTGCCACCCGTCAAAATATTTAAAGACATAGCATATTACTTTATCCTGAGGAAGAGTATTGCCGTAAGACACGGGTGGTAAATTTAGGCAGCGGACTTGCCGTGGAACCGCTCGTGGATGTCTTTTAAATGAGGGTCGGTCACGTGCGTATAAATCTGTGTTGTTGATATGTTGCTGTGTCCTAGCATGGCTTGAACGGAGCGCAGGTCGGCACCGTTCATCAGCAGATCTGTTGCGAACGAATGCCGCAGCGTATGCGGTGAGACGTGCTTGGTAATGCCGGCCATAAGTGCGTGGTTGGCTACCAGCCGCTGCACGCTCCGTGCGGTTAAGCGGTGATAATTACCACTTGTATCCACGGTTTTCCGGCCGCCGTAACGGGCGAAAAGCGGCTGGGCATTGTCTTTACGCATGTCTAGGTAAGCCTGTATCCATTCGGCGGCAGGCGGACTTATGAATATCGGCCGGTCTTTCTGGCCTTTTCCGCGCACCATGAATTCGCGCCGTTTAAGATTGATGTGATCTTTGTCTAGCGCCACAAGTTCGGACACGCGTAGTCCGCTGGAAAACAGCAGTTCAAGTATGGCCCGGTCGCGCAGGCCGGCGATAGTCGTCAGGTCCGGCTGGTCGAATAGCCGAGCTATTTCGTCCTCGTTCAGGAACGTGACCTGCTTGCGGGTCGTTTTAGCCAGCTCTATCTTGTCGGCAGGCAAGGCAAGGATGTCCCGTTTGGCGCAGTACTTCAAGAAGCTTCGCAGTGCAATCAGATGGTAATTTTGGGTGTTCTTCTGTAGCTCATCGCTGGTGTTGCTGCCCAATCGGTTCAGCCACAGCCGCCATTTCCGGATAAGTTCCGGTTTGATATCTTTGACGTCTATGTCTCCTGCAAAATCACTGAGGCGCGTCAGATAGTGGTCGTAGTTGCGGATAGTCCGCTGTGACCGGCCTTGCTCGATCTCCATGTATTCCAAAAAGTCGGCTTTGAGTTTGGTAAAAAGCATAGGCTCATTGTATCACTACAGTAGTGACGTTCGGTTTTCCTAATTGAGATACAGCTTCACATAACATTGGCGATGGCGGTAGCGGCTAACAGCTTAATCTGTTACAATTACCCCTAATTAAACAAGGATATGTATAGATGGAACGAACACTGGTGATTGCCAAGCCGGATGCAGTGCAACGAGGGCTTATTGGTGAGATTATTTTACGAATGGAGCGCAAGGGGCTCAAGCTCATAGGGCTCAAGATGATACGGCTCGATAGCGACTTACTTCAGAAGCATTACCAGGAGCATCTCGAAAAGCCTTTTTATGCTGGTTTAGAAGAATTTATGAAAAGTTCGCCGGTCGTCGTCATGGCATGGGAAGGCTACGAATGTGTATCGAGTGTCCGTTTGTTAGTGGGTGCGACAAATCCGCGTCAGGCAGATGCCGGAACGGTACGTGGCGACTTTGCTATCGGTACTGGACGCAATCTGATACATGCTTCCGACAGCAAAGAGTCCGGCGAGTCCGAAGTTTCCCGCTTCTTTACGGGCGATGAACTCATGGACTACGAAAAGTCCGAATACCTGCATGTGTACGAAGGTTTTGAGCGTGACTAGCCCCAAACTAACTCCTAAGTAAGGAGCGGTTTTGCGCAGCTGTTGTACACCGTCTTTCGTTGCGCCGTGTTTCTGCTCGGTATTCATAATTGCCGTATAAACGTCAGCTACGGTATACTGTGCTTATGTTTAGGGTCGTTGCTAGTAGAGTTTTAAAGAATTTGAAACAAAAATCACAAATTTTGGTTGTCGGGGCAGTAATTCTTCTCATTTCCTTTGCCGGCATATACTTTCTCTCCCTCTCATCTGCCGCTACAATCGCCGTAAACGTTGAACCAGAACTGGGTTCTCCTTCTGACGGGGCGGAAATTATGTCTGACTCTGCCGCTTCAGGTGGCGGTGCTATATCTTTCCGTAAGCCAACGGTAGCAGCTACAAGCTGTTCGTCTGTTTCCCAACACGGTATTGTGTGGAAATTAGACAAATCCTACCCATGCGGTAAATTCGCCAATGGAGACTTCTGGGTTACCCCAGCAAGTTCGGGAGGATCGGTTGTTATTACGTCTATGACGCCGGACTATTCTTCCGGCAGGCACGGATGGATGGTGAATCCTATTGACTCCGCTATGAACTACGACGACCGTATCAGCAGTAGTTTTGATGCTTCTAAAATACCCGTTCTGCCTTATGCTGCAAAAGGAAACAGTTCAATTGTGAAATCTATATCAAATAGCGGTGGATGCGGCAATACATCCGGACATCCTCCGTGCTTAAAGACGGCTGCAGTGCTTACGGTATTGCCGACTGTCCCACCGAACAACGGGTCAGGCACATTCCGGCCACCATACTTTGGCACGGCGAAACCGCTTTACTCAGTCAGTCAGCTGCAAACTAACCTGTTACCAGCTTTAGCGCCAGTCGGCTCTGGCCCAACGCTTGATCAGATAGAAACTCGGTTCCAGAGAGTTCAGCTCGATCATAGTGGCAGCTGGCGCGGCCGATATCACCATCCGGCTGACAATTATATGAATTTTAGTGGCACTGGAGTCAGTAACTATGGTTCTGATCTGGCACGCGACAATAACGATGCAGCTCTCCGACTGATGCTGAGTGACTCTGTCAGCGCCAAAATGCCAGCACTTGTTAACTACGTACAGGCCGGCATAGATTGGTATGGGGCGTCCAAGGGAGGGATTGACTACAATGCCGACGGCGGGCATTTCAATGGTCGAAAACTTCCGATTACATTCGCAGCCATACTCTTGAACGATGCTAATATGAAATCATATGTAGCTACATCGGGTGCCGCTGAATTCAGTGAAAACGGACAAGTTTACCATTCAAGTAAAGCCGGTAGGGCTCTGTGGGGGAGACCCTGTGGCGGTTCTACTTATTATACTGTTCTGAATGGCGGTAGCGGTGCCCGCGACTGTCGCGACCCGATCGAGATGATAGATGGCGGCGAAGTAGCAGGGGGAGTATATCAAAAATGCTGCACCAGTAAGAACTTTAAAGGTGCGTCCGCGGCCGTACGGCTATTGCCGGGCGCGGAAGCTGTCTGGAATTACAGCCCATTCCATGAATACGTTGATCGCTGGGTCAGCTTTGGTACGTGGTCAAATCCCGATCCCGAAAGCCGCTTCTTATCAAGGCACGGAACCGAAGCAGATACCGGGTCGTATGGCTCGTCATTCCAAAACGCAATGTACTCGACTTATAAATAAAAGCAAGTTATGAACGACCTACCTGACCAGTAGTATTGTTATAGCCCAGAATCGGGTATAATAACGCTCGTTGCCCCCGTAGTTCAATGGATAAAACAACTCCGTCCTAAGGAGAAGCTAGCGGTTCGAGTCCGTTCGGGGGCACCATTTCAAAGCCAATCAGTTGTATCCCGGAGAGATGTAATTCATGCCGGGCAGGGATGCTGGAGCGTAATCTCCGGCTGGCGGAAGGCCTTTGTATATCCGACCCTTGCCGCCGTTGCCGTTGTTTATGCCGTTGACTACTTTTGATTGTAGAGGCTCTGCGTACTGTCCGGTAGAATCCGACCCGAATGTGACCATATTTGAGTAAAATCCGCTCGTGGCGCCACTGTCTGTCCATGTCCAGTTCGGGCCGAGCTGGTAGTACACGCTATTTCCCTGGAAAGTGAACGGCCCCTGCAGATTGCCGCTGGCAGTCACGAAGTTGATCAGTTTCTTTTGCTGGCCGGCTTTCGTATCTCCCCGGAAATTCACCCTGTCATAAATGCTGGTTTTCCAAGGAGTTTTGAGTGCACCGTCACCGAACATCCCACCCTGGTAGGGGTTTATGATAGTCACGTTGTTCATATACAGGCTTTCGATGCCTCCCCACGATTGAAACCCGTCCGTGTGATATACTTTGTCGGCCACATCGGTCAATCCCGAGACAATGGTGTTCGATTCGAGCCGTGAATTCTGAATGACGAATCTGCGGCTACTCTGCTCATTGGCCTGGATACTGTCGAGTGCGTACTGCCCGTGTACATGCAACCCTTCGATGTATATGGTGCCGGTATTCGAACCCTTGAATATAAGTCCGTTGCGGTAGTTATAATAATTGCCCTGCGTGGAGCTGTATGTGGTATTGGATTCAGGGGACGCGATATTTATTTCACCGCCTATGATCTTGATATTCCGACCACCCACGAACGTCAGTCTCGCTTTGGCAGGGGAGTCGAAGACTATGTGATAATCCGTGTTGGCGGCAAGTACGTATTCCTTTCTTGTAATATTGCCGCCGACCTTGAGCGTCGTCCAGGATGAGCTTGCCGGCGGCGACCATCGGAGCTTGGGTTGTCCGGAAGTAGCTCCGCTGAATTTCACTGATTTTCCGGAAGATGCCCCGGAATCCGTCACGACAGTGGCCCCGGAACCGATTGTGCCGTTTTCGGGTTCTATCGACATGAACGGGGTAGATGCGGAAGTGAGCAGGGCAGCTGCCAGTCCAATGACACCGAAACCGGTGATGACGAGCACGGGCACTTTCCAGGTAGATTTTTTTGGTTTCACGGCTTTTTTCATTGCTATCTCTGATTATACCCCGATTTATCTTTAATCATAAGCATGGTAGCTAGAGCATGATTTGATAGGGGTAAATCCCGTGGTAGCGGCCAGTCACAGCCGCGTTCCGAGAGCTGGTTTCAATCAGGGCGTTAATCTGTCATAATGCTATTGGTTAGCAATTATGGCACAAAAATATTTTGAAGATCAGTTTGATGACGAGGAAGTGCTATACGTATTCCGTAAGCATCCCGTGGTTATGCGTAAAGGTCTTATCATTGGCATGGTCGCCTGGCTTGTCGGGCCGGTTTATACGCTGGCGCTTACGTATCTGCGGCCGGATGCTATGCCAACCGTCAATTTCTTTTTCGGCAGCCTTATTGCCAGCATTTTGCTTGGTTGCTTACTTTTTGTCCCGTCATGGCTGAGCTGGTATTTCAGTGTGTTCATCGTTACCGACCAGCGCTTCATTCAGATCACTCAGAAGGGGCTGTTTAGTCGCAGTGTCGTGGATATGGGGATTGATCAGATTCAGATGGTAAACTACGAAGTTGCCGGATTGCAGGAAACGTTGCTGGGATTTGGTACAATAACAATGCAGACGTTCGTTGGAGACCTCGTGATACATGACATTCATCATCCTGCCCATATTCAAAAGAAGATGTTGCAGATTCTGCGCCAGCAAGGCGTCACGGCTAATCCTCGAACAACTGTAACGGAGCTCGTCAGTGAAAATAACGCATAAAAAATCCCGCCGGTCCAAGTTGGCCGCCCGTATACCGAAGCCTCGTATTTCGCAGGCCGTCAAAAGCCGGCTTAACCGCGGAAAATCGACCGAAGATGGTTATGGTGAAGCTATGTCCAATCTACCTCGTATTACCAACGAGACAGTCGCCGAACACCGCGAAGAAGTGCTCTCCAGTGCCCGTAAATACATCTACCCGCTACAACATTCCCGCGGCCGTATTATCAAAATATCTACCAGCCTGTTTATCGCGGCCATCTTGGTATTTTTTGCCTATTTGGGCTTGGCTCTGTATAAATTCCAGTCTACTTCGACGTTCGTGTACCAGGTAACGCGGGTTATACCGCTGCCGGTGGCAAAGGCCGGACCACACATCGTGTCTTACGAGAGCTATCTGTTCGAACTCCGCCATCTGATGCATTATTACCAGACCCAGCAAAAAGAAGATTTTAATGATCCGAAGACGGCCGGGCATCTGGTGCAGCTTCGTAAGGATTCGCTGGAAAAAGTCATAAACGATGCGTACGTAAAACAACTGGCCGATAAAAATAACATTACCGTCAGCAACCGTGAAGTAGACGCCCAGATTGCATTGGTCAAATCACAGAACCGGCTTGGAACGAGTGACCAGATGCTTGCCGACGTGCTCCGGCAGTTCTGGGACTGGTCTGTCACGGATTTTAGGCGTGAACTGAAGTCACAGCTCCTAGCTCAGAAAGTTGCCTCCCAGCTCGATTCGGCTTCTCAGGCCAAAGCCAGGAATGCATTGATGATGATTCAAGAAGGGAAGGACTTTGCTGAAGTTGCCGCTCAGATGTCCGAAGACGAATCGACCAAGGCGAACGGCGGAAAGTACGCCATAGAGATATCCCAGAGCAACAGGGACGTGCCTCCGCAGGTGGTCGACGCACTGTCCAGATTGCAGATAGGGCAGGTATCCGAAGTCGTAAATACCGGATATACACTGGAAATCGTCAAACTGCTTGAGGTGGGAGCGGATAACAAATACCAGGCAGCGCACGTTTCGTTTAGGATTGAAGGTGTCGAAAGGCACATTAAGCCGCTCCGCGAAGAAAGCCCGCCAGTGCGTCTGATTAAGGTCTAGTGACTTTTAGGTGACGAGCTTTGACTATACGTAAATCATAGTTTGCTTTTTGAACGACAGTTTGTTATTATTACCCCTGTTGCATCAGCAAAAACTACACTAGTTCCACATGCGCTCGTAGTGAAGTGGTTATCACGCCTCCCTGTCACGGAGGAGATCGCCGGTTCAAATCCGGTCGAGCGCGCCATACAAAAAGTCCCACCTCGCGTGGGGCTTTTTGTATACTGGCATTCGGCAGGGCTTGGTTCGGCGATCCTGGATTTGCTTCAGCAAAGACAGTAAGATCGCCGGGTCGTCGGCAAAGCCACGCGCAGAAGCTGCGAAGCGCTTCGAGCATGGCTGCAGTCGTGCGCCATCCGGTCGAGCCCACCATGTTCCTTACGCTTCAATGCCCAAATCAACAGCTGGGTGGTTATAGTTAATGTTGACAAAACATCAAGCTTATGCTAATCTTAAGAAGATTCAATAAAACAAAAATATAGGTCATAAACATGAGCTCCCAAGAACAATTTCCTGATCCAATTCAGCAACCCCAACCTGGTGATTATGTGCCGTCGCAAGCACAGGAATTCCCGGCAGGCGCAGAATATATGGCGCCTGAGGCTCATGCAGATATGGCGCGCCTTCCAGAAGCTGGACGATTTGCAGATCTGTCCAATGACGCCAAGGTGCAATTATACCGAACTGACCGATTCAACCGATTGGCTGGCCAGGCATACATGCCCTTATTGCAAGAGTATATAGACTCACCAGGCAGCGACGTATCCCGCCAGGAATTCAGTAGGAATTTCACGGGTGAATTATCGGAAAGGGGCAATTTACTTGATAGTCAGGGAAATGAAACCAACTATCGCCCAGACAGTATCGGTAGGTTCAGAGTTGATCCCGCTAAAGAAGCTGAAGCACTTGAGGCAGCATACATGCAGTTGGCAACCGAAAAGAAAATGGCACAAGCAATTGATGAGATAGGACTTTTACCACAGGAACATAGCAGCATCGAACTTAATGAGATTGGAGTTACTTCTCCCGGAGAATTGCAGCAAAAACAAGCTGAACGGGACAAGTTTGAAGATAATGTTATTTCTAACTTTGTGGCCCACGGTGCTATCGAAGCCCAAATCCAAGCACACCGCGAGATTATGGCGAGAATGAAAAACGCAGAATTAAAGCGCGGCCGGCTATTTCCTCACCAAGCAGGTTTTGTAAGATTTGAAGCTTTAGCTGAACCCGAAAGGGCTGGAAGTCTTGATATCGGTATAGGTTCGGGCTATGAACAAGGTGATTGGGTAAATGTACGGCGATCGTCGGGTGAAATCGAGCATCAATGGACATTTATGGGAGTTGATTACAGGACAGGTTTATCCCGAGTTGCCGGTTTTGATGAACACGGCGGGCGTATGTACAAAGATTACCCATTGACCGAACTTGATAAGCTCAACCAACGTTGATCAGCGCAGTAGTATGAAGGTGCTGACAATACTGAGTGTAGTGAAATAGTTCTAGACTTCATCGACTACGGTGCGTAGCACAACCTATGTTTAAAATTCTTCAGTTTTGAAGCATTTTTACTGGCTTTTGCTTGCAAATCACATCCGATGCGCAATACTTTTGGCAATGCTGTATGCTAAACTTCGACTACATGAGTGTTAAGCCCGAAAATTTTAGCTCCTCACAGCCTCCGGCAAGACCTATTGGCACGGAGTGTGAATACAATCTCCAGCTCGAAGAGATTGGTGACGCTCGTAGCGCTTGGGATCCTAAAAGTATGCAGTCCCGGGGTATCAATAACAGCTTTGGTTATCTGGGGTCTAAATACGGCTCCGGTCGGATATATTTGGATGTCGGTAATCATGTTGAATTCGATACAAAAGCTGCTCTTGGGCCGGCAGCGGCAGCGGTTGAGGACATTGAAAGCATTGACAGGCTAAGCCGCATCGTACAAAGCTCTGAAATTTCCCATGCGGGATTGTATCGTGTTGCTGGCACCTATATTCAAAATGGCAGGGTTTCTGCAGACGATTCATGCGAACGTTCGTCAGAAGGCAAGTCTAGCGGATACCACGAAAACTACCTGATTCCCAGGTATGTCGTCGAAGACAAATTGCTGGATATGGTGGTGTCAACCGCTCTCTCTTGCCGTCAGTGGGCCATGGTCGGCACTATAAAAGACGGCGCCTTCGTGTTTTCGCAGAAAGTATGGGGTACTGGCGGTGAGCCGGTTGAAGCCGCCAAACAGTTTTCCGGAGATCTAACGCTGACTCGTGTTGCTAAAACTCTCCAAGGCAAGACGGTGACGAGCCTGTCGGCTCAAGAAAGCTTACTTGATTTATACGAATCATTCGAAGAAAAGGATATAGAATTGCCTGAAGATGAAAAACTGGCTATTGTAGCCTTGCGGGGTTTGATTGACGGCCTTCGTGCAAGCCGTCCGGCAGAAACTCAGTATACGGCGATGGCGCGTTCCAGAATAGATTTCGCTGCTAAACACCAATTCGTATCCCGCCGGAAAGATGGCACTCATATTCCAATAGATTCCCACGAAGCCATGCAGCGCAATCTATTATGGGACAGGGTATTGCCGGTGGGTAATGGCTATAACTACTGGACGCAATTAGCCAGCAAAGATCCGCTGGCCGAGCAGGTGCGGAAAATGGCCGGAAAGGCCGGAAACATCGAACGTGAAGTGAACAGGGCGGCAATGATCGATGACTCTAAGGTCGATGGCTTGGTTATAAACTGGGCACGTTACAAAGACGCTCAGGGTACGGTCAGGTCGCTTGGCAATCCTATTGGATAGAAGAACGGCTCCTATTGTCCGCCTTTTTGGATATAGCCCTGTACGAACTCCTCGGCATTTTCTTCAAGTACTTCATCGATATCTTCGAGCAATCTATCGAGCCCCTCATTGTCGATGCCCTCCAAGGCTGCCTTGCCGGCCTGCTGAGCGGCGCTTAACGTTTCCTGGTCTACTTCCGCGTCCGCTTCGGATTTCTGGCTTTTGGTTTCGCGTGATTTCTGTACCATCAGTAGCTCCTTACTTGTTAAATTGCTGTCAGTTTAACATAAGCTGGCGTGTATATGCACTGAGTTTTATAACTGGCTCCTGAAAAGTCGCACGTAATGCCCTTGATTGGCTACTAGTTCGGCATGAGTGCCACGCTCCACCAACACACCATCTTCGAACATCAAAATTACGTCGGCTTTTTGAACCGTGGAGAGGCGATGGCTTATGGTGACCACCGTCCGCTGTCTATCGTTAAATAGATGCTCGAATATACGGGCTTCGGCCAGGGCGTCGATGGCAGAGGTCGGCTCATCGAGGATGACGATTGGGGCGCCGCGGTAAAAATCGCGGGCCAGCGCCAGTCGTTGCCATTGGCCGCCCGACAGATCGACGCCTTTGTTGCCTTTGTCATCTTCCATCCAGTTGTTGACATATGTTTCTGCGCCTTGCGGAAGTTTGGAGACGAATTTATGGGCTTCTGCAAGCTTGAGAGCTGTTTGCATACGTTCATGGTCGTGCGGACTGTCTACATCGCCAAACCGTACGTTATCTCCCGCGTTCGCAAAATTGTAATGTATGAACTCCTGCTGAAGTACGCCGAGTTGTTTGTGCCAGGATGCTGTGTCGTAGTCAGCCAGGCTGATACCGTCGAGTAAGATTTTACCGTTTGTCGGTTGGTACAGTCCTGTCAGCAGTCTCACGAGCGTTGATTTGCCAGCGCCATTTTCGCCGACAACCGCGACGTGCTGATTGGCTGAAATGCTAAATGATACGTCCTTCAGAGCCGGAGTCGTACTGCCGGGATAAGAAAAGGTGACATTCTCAAATGTTATTTGATGCGGTGCTGTCTGTAGTATCTTGCCGTTTGTTTGGGGTGTCGGCAGCTGCATGAACTGTTCGTAATCAAAGAGGTTTGCAATGTCTTCATCGATTTGTCCAAGCGTAGATACGAAGGACGAAGCACTCTGCATGGCCCGCGACACGATCTGCTGTACGAACAAAAACTGTCCGACCGGATGATTGCGGGCAATAATCTGCAGGCTGATCCATATGAGTGCGCTGAGTTCTACGATAGCTTGGAGAACGTCGGATGCGATTCTGAGCGGCATGAATGTCTTCTCGAATTCTATACGGCCTTTTTCATCGGCGTCCCGAAGTTTTCGCCGGTGACGCAGCATGAAATTTACCATGCCGTACAAGCGTAGTTCGGAAATGAGATTCGGTTGCCCCAGATGCCATTCGAGCATATTTTTGGCGCGCCGGACTTCAACATTCTCGTTCCAGTGAGCAATCTGTTTCCGTGATAATTTAAACTGTATATACACGCCCGGCGTAATGGCCAGGAGCACCGCGAGCGCAAGCAGTGGCTCAAACAATGCGAGCGCAATGATCGCCGTTATAACACCGATCAATTGGGATATCAGTGACGCGATACGATCAAACACCCACGCAAAGAAATTAGAAAATTTTAGCGCTCTGTCGTATAAGTCGGCGGTGTCTTTGTCGTCGTAGCGCCAGAATTCCAGCGCCAAAAAATGGGCATACATACGGTCGCTGACTGCTGCCTCTACGACATATCGCATCTTGGTTTGAATGTAATTGTCTATGCTGCTCCAGAGCGTCAAAAGCAGACCGAGCAGGGCAGTGATGACAACATAGGTTATTGCTTGCGTTCCGGCGACGACATCCCCTCCGTAAGCAGCTACCAGTGCAGTTGTCGTCAGGGCAGCATAGTACGTGGTCACTATCGGCAAAATGGCATCTATGAATGCACCGATGAGCTTGAAGATCACCGGTCCCGGCGCTACTTTGAAACTGAGCCGTGCGACGCCGCTGACTGCCTTGATCTGCTCTTTGGTGGTTAGTTTTTTCTTGTCACTCACAGGGATACCTCAGGCATAATAGTATACCAGCAGACTCACCTACCGATTATGCGTTATCTTTGTAAGCCTCGTACCCGAAATCCACCAATTCTTCCTTGTCCCGTGCAACGCGTACCAGCCCTGACGTACGGGCAGATACGATCTCCAGGTGATGGCGCTGCAATGCGCGGAGGCGGTTCGGATAATCCTCCGGATTAACTATGCCTGTCTCGGGATCCGTGTAGTCTTCTATGAGTACGCCAAATGGTCTGCCGCTCATGACAGACGCCGCAGTCAGCATGCCGGTTTCGACGAGTGATCCATAGCTCGGATGATGTGCGTCGATGCATTGCAGCAGTACGCGTGCACCGATCTTGTGGGCAATTTCTTCTGTGTGATGTTTGTCAAAATCCCAATCTGGCTTGTAGGCGATATAGGTGGGCAATCCTTTGCTTTGTAGCGTATTCGAAGTCTCGTCGATGGTCCGAGGGGTAGAATCCGGACAGGGCTGAGTAGTGCCGAATATTGCAATTTCGGGTATTTTTGATACGGGCCGTGCGGCTTCCAAGGGAATATCCAGTCCATGGCCGGCGCTGTATATCGAGCTGACGGCGTGGTCGACGAATTCATCATATGTCTGGCTGATATGGCATAGTCCAGGTTGTATCTCGTTTAGCCTTTCGGACTGGCTGACGACGAGTTGCCGGGTTCGCAAAAATTCCTGGGAATACCGACTGGCCTCAGATACACGTTCAACATAAAACGATAGGCTTTTGCGGGTGAGCAGACTGCTGGAAATCGACCAACCTATTTCCGCCAAGCTTCCATAACCCAATGTGCCCGCGTGGACACCGACTACAACCGTCTTGGAGTTATAGAGGACTCCTGTCTCGGCAGGGAGACTGTCCCGGCTCCATCCGGTGACTTGAAAGGGGTCGAAGTACGTTTTATTGGTATCTACGCATGCGACTTTGAAAGGTTCGCGCCAGCTATTTTCTTGGCCGCAGCTGCCGTAGAGTATCACCTCTGCCGTGGGCAGGGAAGGAGTTTGTTCGATTTGGGTATGCATCAGTAGTATTAATTATAATTGTAGTCAAATGCATTATATCATTTGTTGATGTCGAATAGTAGCATAATAGTGATAATTTACAGAGACTACTGTCGCATATGTGTCACAGATATGCATGTCGTGCTCATCGGGCGGATCCAATCATTATATTATCTGCATGAAGCGTAAGTGGTCGCAAGGCCCGGCAACAAAGTGAACCATGGAACATGATTAGTAGAGTTTAAGGCTAATGGTCAGACGAATATTCTTGCAGAGTCCATGTCTATCAAACTGGCTGGTAAAAAATTCCAGACTTCATCGACTACGGTCCGCCAATATAAAACTCCGACCTTAGGCCGGAGTTTTATATTGGAGTCATTTCGCGAGGCTAATCAGTAGTACTAACATCACTGCTGGTGCAGTTCTATTAACGAGTCTAGTTCTAAAGAGTAAGTAGTTTTAAAAAATGAAAGAAAGTACCGCAATAAGACCGATAATCGCCAGTATTGTCCAGAGAATTCCCATAGTCAAGTCTCCTTGGTTATCTTTATTAATATAATCATTGTAGCCAATGCCGAGCTGGCCGGCAGTAAAATATGTCGCACTGCAGATACCTTCCGAAAAGGGTAATATCATCGGCTCATAAGCGACGCTTCGGTGTCCATTATCAATTTCATGATCCGCTGCTTTTCTATGGTTGTCATGTTTTCATGGTGCAGAATGTCGCGCGCACGGAGTAATAACGCGTGAATGGCCGGCTTGCGGTCGTCGAGAGTGATTTGCATCGCCAGGCGCTGTAGTACGCTCAAGAGAACTTCGGTAACGTGGGGCTGGTTTTTGGCTTCAATTTGAATCTCATCGAAGCTGGCGGATACGAAATCATCCCAGGTTGGTTGGTTCGAATGCAGTTTGAGTGAAGAATCCGGAAATGTACGTAACGGGTTCGGGAAATCCCGGTCTGCCAGCAGAGACAGGGCATCGCCGAGGTACTGAATGCAATATTGAGCCGTCGTTTGATCGTTGATTCCGGGCGATAACCCTTTCAGGGCAATATCGACAAGTTGACGGACTGGAAACAGCGGATCCTGATTTGTGGTTCGGCGCTGATCGATAATAATCGCCGAGGCTATCTGTTCCTGCTCTGTTTTTCGCAGTTTTTCGCTCCCGAAAACAGTTACTAACAATTCGCCATGCAACACGAAATCGCCAATCTTTGGATTAATATTGATAAGTCGGACGCGTTGCAGGTCTGAACGTCTGATAATATCCTCTTCAATTCGGGATACGAAACCGCCGGCCGGGGCGTAAATGTCAGTAGTTATTTCATTTTTTTTCGCTCTCAATGTTTCCTGCGGTTTGTGTATGGGGACCTGATTTCCGATTTGTTCCGGATAGAGCGTTTCTATTTGTTCGAGCAGATCGCCGTGCACCCGCTTGATAATAGTGCCGGCTTGCAGTGAAGTTGCGATATGACTTATGTAATAAATAAGGAATCCTATACATATGAACGCGAGCAAGACGGCCGTCGTAACCGCCAGGGAAGGCACGAAACCCGCAGCTCCGTTTTCATCGGAATCCCGTACGGACTGCAATACAAGCAATGAGTATATGAAAGTTGCCAAATAGGTACCCAGCACCAATTGATTGCCTTTGTCAGAGGTGAAAGCTCGAAGGACTCGCGGCGTAAACTGCGCCGATGCCTGCTGCAGGGCGATAACCGTCAGTGAAAATGCAATAGAAATGACGGTGATGACGGAACCGGCTATCGTGGCCAAAAGATCGCGAGCTGCACCTGCGTCGCCACCGAAAAGCCATCCTGTCGCTGCTTTTATGGCATCGTCGTATTGTCGGTCAACGATCAAAAGCCCGAAAGCCATGATTGTTGCGACCGTGACGAGGATGGCTGGTAAAAACCACAAGCTGGATTTGGCATTCTCCCATTCTGTTTCTATGCGTGCGGCGAGAGATCGGTGTGTCATATTTTAATTCTTCCGTTTACAAGATGTGTAATCGGTTTAATTATAAGAGATGTAATTCTTGGTCGCAGTATGATATTTTGCCTCGGACAAAGGGGGTGGGTGACGCTACTATTAGCCAATTAAAGGCCGAGAAGATGACGACGGAGTATGAGGTTTGAGTTAAAAGTCATGTCAACACGTTTAACCAGACAGCCATAAAATAGTGGCCGCTTATATAGATTGCAGGAGGTTGGAGTTTAAACGCTCCATTTTTTATTTTGGTGAAGTAGTCGGCGCTTACTATGAAGTAGGAATATTCACATTAGCGCCATTTAATGCTACTATTCATGGTAAAGCAGGAGTGGAACAATATGGATAAATCATCAGAGCGACGGCTAGTCGAAAATGAACTTTTGTTTCGTGATGCCAACACGAAAGTCCAGGAACGGGTCAAATTAGACAACCGCTCGCACCAGATACCCAAAAATTTAAAATTACATTTTTACTGTGAGTGCTCTAATTTCCATTGCCGTGACCGTATTATGATAACCGCTACGGCTTATGAGCGCGCCCACAAAAGCAGATTTCATTTTATTACGCTTCCTGGGCACGAGAACGCTGCTGTCGAAAAAATAGTTGGCGGCAATCATGTGTATACCGTCGTAGAAAAATTCATCGATCCGGCAAAAGTGGCAGCCGGCAGATCTTAATAGCAGTTTGTTGAGTCGGTAGCAAATCGATAGCCGTTTTTGAACAGAAAATATTCTGCCGAACCGTATCTGATATAATAATGGCTGACCGAAAAATATGCCGATGTAGCTCAGCTGGCTAGAGCACCGCTTTCGTAAAGCGGGGGTCGCGGGTTCGAGTCCCACCATCGGCTCCACGTCCGAACTGACTGCAGCCTAGCCTGGAATTTTCGAAATCAATCCGAAAATTCCTGCCAGGCCTTCGACGTTCTCCTTCCAATTTCGCAACCAGCTGCAAGCTGCTTGGTTTACGAAATTGGGTCGAGCTTAGCCGAATTTGGTTTTCCAGCACATTCTAATTTGCGGGTATCGTATAGTGGCTAATATGCGACCTTCCCAAGGTCGAGAGGAGAGTTCGATTCTCTCTACCCGCACCATTTTTACTATGTTCAATATCAGTATCTTTACTAAATTTAACAAATTCTGTTTTTAAGCTTAAGAGACATAACATACTTTCTTTATGTCATTACAAATGTAAATACGGTAGTAGTGATGTCGAGCCTCTTTTCGTTTATTTTCGGGCTGTCGTTCTACTGCAGAACAATTTCAGCGTTCTGAATGTTTTCACCAGTAATTTGGACTGAATTCGCGCTCGGCTGCAAAGCATTGGTTGTAGCACCTGAGATCTGAACAGTGTTTTGTGCAGGTTGCAATAGGCTTACATTATTGGGTTGTAGGATTTGTGTAGCTCGTCGAGTTGAATTGACGTTATCGACAGCAAGAGGACGGGCCTGAGGCAAAGCCGTAACCTTGATGCTTAAAGGCTCAGTTGTTTGAATTGGTTGAGTAAGTGTAGTTTTTGTTGCTGGAGCAGAAGAGACGATATAGCTGATTGCTAATACAGAGCTAATGCCGATTACTAGTAAAATTGCTAGTAGGGCTTTGCTTGTAGCGATATTTTGTATGCTGAATGGATTGTTAGCGCGAGTTATGGTATACATGAAAAACCTCTAATCTATTACTGTTACGGTGACACACGCCATGTAACATGATTTCTATGATAATTACTTGAACATCTTAACATAAACATGATAAAATGTCAATAATAATACATCATAACATGCTTATCGGTCAAAAAATGCGAAATCTATAACAGGGGTGTCAGAGTTAAATTAAATAAGCTTTTATTTTAAAAACTCAGTAATATAGTCCTAGTGTTATAACTTAAAATCAACTAGTAAGTGAGTTCCGTAATCCACCTGTATAAGTCCGCCGGTGGGTGATACAATAGAGCTAACTCTTATGACGATTCCGAAGACATATCTCCATGATCGGCTGATACTGCTGCTGGTAAGTGTTAACGCATTTCTGGCGGTGCTTACCAGCTTGCTACTGCTTTTACGTTTGGACAGTGGTAGAAGCACCGGCTATATCGTGCAGTACCGCTCAAATGTCGGCATCAGCTCACTGCGTGCAGGTGATGCATCGGAGCTCGTAGCATTTGCCATTTTTGCTTTACTCGTAGCCGGATTCCATATCGCGCTGAGCATACAGGCCTTTCCTATTCGCCGTCAGGTTTCGGTGTTTATTCTGGGGCTAGGTGCGATACTGCTCTTACTGGCACTTATAGTAAGTAATGCTCTTTTGACGCTCAGGTAGGTTATGCGTAAACAAGATATTGAAATACCATTCAAAGAAGACCGGGATTGGAAATATCGGATTTTCGAGATTATGCCTGGTGCTTTTAGTTGGACACTGTTATTTACGCCGCTCATGTTGAGTCTTATAAATGTGACGGTCGCTTCGATCTTCATACTTGTCTATTTGTTGATATTTTTCGCGAGGGCAGTAGGAGTAAATCTTCGGGCACTACAAGGGTATCGAACAATGCAAAAGCACCGCAAATTGCCGTGGAAACTCCTGAACGACGAACTTATCAGCGGCGATGTTGATCCTAATGGTATTCGTCCTGAGTGGCATTTCGACAATGTTCAGCGTATAAAAAACGGGACGCATCATTTTCGGCCCGAAGAAGTCATACATGCCGTGTTTATAGCGACATACAACGAGACCAAAGAAGTTTTAGAGCCAACTATCCAATCAGTCATAGACTCTGATTTTGACATGAAGAAGGTTATTCTTGTCCTGGCGTACGAAGAGCGGGGCGGAGAAAAGGTAGAAGAGCAGTCCGAGGCGCTCATGAAAGAGTACAGCGGAGTATTTTTGCATGCGATGGCCGTCAAGCATCCGCGTGATATCCCTGGCGAACTCAAGGGTAAAGGCGGTAATATTACCTACGCCGCGCGGATTCTTGAGCAGTATCTCAAAGACGAAGACATCGATCCTATAAAGGTGATGGTTACGACGCTCGACGCCGACAACCGTCCAGACAAAAATTATCTGGCAGCACTTAATTATGTCTATAGCCTGTATCCCGATCCGGCTCGTGTGTCCATTCAGCCGATATCTATGTACACCAATAATATCTGGGATGCCCCGGCACCGATGCGCGTCATTGCCACCGGTAATACGTTCTTTAATATCGTATTGTCGCTTCGCCCGCATATGCTCCGGAATTTCTCGGCTCATGCTCAGGGTATGGCTTCACTCATCGAGACAGATTACTGGAGTGTCCGCACTATTGTCGAAGACGGTCATCAGTTCTGGCGCTCATATTTCCGTTTCGACGGCAATTATAAAGTTATACCTTTGTACGTGCCGATTTATCAGGATGCGGTGTTGGCAGATGGTTACTTGCGAACTTTTAGGGCGCAGTTCGTACAGCTCAGAAGATGGACTTGGGGAGCTTCTGATATTGCGTATGTTATCAATAAGGGGTTCTTCAACAAGAATAAAGTGCCGTTACATAACCTTATACCGAAAACCTTACGTCTGATAGAAGGGCATGTGACTTGGGCGGTCGCGCCGCTTATCGCATTGACGGCCGGATTCATTCCTGCGCTCGTTCACTCCGACAGCTATACGGCGACCGAGCTACCGATTATAGTCAGCCGCATACAGACGGCCGCGCTTATCGGACTCTCTGCTTCATTGTTCATATGTTTCAAGACGCTTCCTCCAAAACCGGCACGGTACAAACGCCATCGTACATTGTTCATGGTACTGCAGTGGGTATATCTGCCGGTCACTACGATTGGTTTCAATTCTTTCGCGGCTCTCAATTCACAGACCCGCCTTATATTCGGGCGATACTTGGATAAGTTCGACGTCACCGAAAAAGCTGTCGTAGCGCAAGATGGCACGGTTGTATCCAAAGACACCAAAGAATAATCCGGTTACTTTATTCGGCTCATGGCTCATTTTCGAGGGCGTTCAATTGTAGTAGAATGAAATGCTTTATAGTGTGTTGCTGCTGAAGTATCGAAACGAATCATGATGGCATGAACTTCACTCGTCAGTTTATGTACGTCGATACTTCCAGATTGAATATGTGGATTTATGCGGCTGATAGCAGTTGCCGTCAAAGCCTGAGCGTCGGGCAGGGCAGAAGATCGATGCTGACAACTTTTATAAATGCTGAGAAACAGTTTGTCGCGCTGAAACGGTTTAAACGAACCATCAAAATATTGTACGACCCACGTTTTTTCGTGATCGACGTGTTCCTGGGTGCTGAATAACGCGCCGCAGTCATTACAAAGTCTCCGTCTCCAGACATTGTTTATTTTTTTCTGTAAACGAGAATTTGTGACACTCGTTTTACCGGAACAATATGTACAAACCATAGCTATATATTGACATCTAGCTATCAAAAAAGCTAGTGGATAACTAATAAAAGTCTGTGGAGAGGCACTGCAACTCTAAAGCGTGGTCCACACTATTATCCGAAAATTTTTTGAAAGGGGAGGAATATCTTAGGAACACAAAAACTCCGGGTCTGTTTATAGAACCCGGAGCATACGGAATGTCTAAGACTGTTTGTTACTGCTGAGGATCAAGACGTCGCCGCCTGATTCTGTTGCTTGGTCCCGATGAAGATACTTCCTCGTAAAATAACTGGAAACTATCTAATACCTGAAGCTGGTCAATATTCACCAAAAACCCCTGTTTAACCTATGTATCCTATCATAACGGCAACATATATGTCAATAGTCCACGGCATTTGTAAAGGTTGTGCTTAATTTGCGCGACGGTGTACACTGTAAGGTTGTCATTTCGCGGCTGTTACGCTATAGTTTGATGTTGAAACGGGTGATTAGCTCATTTGGCTAGAGCGCCGCATTGACGTTGCGGAGGTGGGAGGTTCGAATCCTCCATCGCCCACCACGATATCTTTGTCAGGAATTCATTATAAGCTCCGAAAGGAGTTTATTTTATATACGCAACGCGCGTCTCCTGTATCCTGGCAGTAAGACACCGTGCAACATCTGCCTGCGCACCGGATCACTTAAAGGAGCCCACCAATGAAAGAAACCAAGATATCCATTCCGCTGTCGGATCCTACGTATGAAATATACGGTATTCTTCGTGCCGAAGATAATAAGCGACCGATTGTCGTGCTTTGTCATGGGTACGGCGGGCATATGAACGAAACCTTGCTGTACATGGCGGCCCGTTATTTCGATAAACATGGTTTTGATACGCTCAGGCTGAGTATGTACGGGGGCGGCGAACATGCCCGAAACATCAGTCGAAGTGATGTCATGACTCACGCCGCAGATATAGATTCGGTTGTGGGATATTTAAAGGATTCAGGGTTTGAGTGGGTAGGCGTGACGGGGCATAGCTATAGCGGGATGGCAATAGTATATAGCTCTAGCCAGCAATTCGATGCAGCCGCAATGTGGGATCCGAGCCACACGGATGGTTATGATGATCCGCAGGCCATCGAAAACCTTGAAAAAGATTTCGTATTTGTTGACGAGATTCAGGCTTACGTGTCTGGGATTCATGCAGGCTATGTATATGCGAAGACAGTTTTTGATAATCGATATGTATCGAGTAGCCCGGCGGCGTCTCGTTTCAAAATACCTACTCTTGTATGTAATGCCAGTTGGAGCAAAGACATGAAACATTACGGCAGAACCTACGCCGATACAATTGCAGCTCAAACAAAACATGTCGTTATTCCGGATTCTACACATCCATTCTTGGAAGATGGCGTACCAGCAAAGCTTTACCGGGAAACTGTCGAGTATTTTAAATCGACGCGTAACGGGTAGTTACACTGTATCTTTCCGGAGTGAAGTTCAAGACCAATTGGAGCCGGCGAACATTATTGAACAAAAAATGTATACCTATTAATTAAATTATTGATAAAATCAACAGAGGTCAAGACGACAGTATTTGTGTTTGGATACTGAATTATTATAATAAATTCCATCAAAAATAGCTCGTAATTTTGAGCCGTGACGAGCAGGAATTTTTATCCTGGGGGCTTAGAGGGTCATTTCGTACGAAAGATCAGGATACTCTACTGGAATTAATACTTCATGAGGTACGAGAAAAATCATTGTACGACGTTGTATGTAAAAAGATAATCCGTAACATATAAAGCATCGAAAGCTAAACCATTACAAAATATAAAGTAGTTCGGTTATGTGAACTTATGTGTTCATAAGCTAAAAATGGAACCCAAATCTAACCATGAGCAATTTTCATACAAACCACTTTTGTATACAATGTATTCATGGGAATCAATCAAGAATCCTATGAACTTTGATTCAAAACATAAGCTACTGGCTTGGTCTTCATACAGACTTCCCCAGCGGTTTTAACGCCATAAAAGGTATAGTTCAAAAAAACTTATCCCCATGTGCGTATGTAAGAAAAACAATACAC
>JBGTMN010000036.1:0-12130 GCA_041743525.1 Saccharimonadales bacterium (SeqCode)
GGAATACCGACCGGCGTAAGGCAGTTGACCAGGCAACACGCAAAATTGGTCGCGCCATGATAGCCGCCACCTTTACTGCAGCTCTTAGTTTTGTACCGTTGTTATTTGTCGGAGGCGTTCTCGGCAGCTTTATACGAGCCATTCCCGTAACAATCATTTCCGCCCTTATCATTAGCCTTATCGTCGCACTTGTTTTTATACCGCTTTTTGCGAGGTATTTGTTACTCGGAAGCAAACAAATGGGCGAAGGCAATGTCAAAGAGATAGCTGCCGGAATTATAGACCGGATAGCGCTCGGTATAACACGTCCGATGCGGTGGGCTCAGCACTCCCGTCCAAAAGAAATGGCGGTTGGCTTAACTGCAGTATTCATTGGACTGGCGTTCGTTTTTGCGGGAGGTTTTATATTCCAGAAAGTTCCGTTCAATATTTTTCCACCATCAAAAGATACGAATCAAATCGGCATTACATTTACTTTCCCTTCTGGAACGACAATCACTGAAGCAGAGGACATAGCCGCTGAAGCTGATACTAAAATCGCCAGTATACTGAACGATAACTTCATCGAAGGCTCTTATTATGGAACGGCCAATAACCAGTCAGCAACAATGATCGTTGAACTCAAACCATACAGCGAAAGAGATATAGCCGGCCCACAGTTAACCGATAAGATTGACGAAGAATTCCAAAGCTTTGAGCGAGCTAAAACTGATGCCTTTACGATAGATGCCGGACCGCCGCCAACTCAGTTTACGGTCGAAATAAACGCTACGAACCGCGAAGATGCCAGCGCTCTTGCCGAAGATATTGCTCGATTCATGGAAACAGCCGAGCTACCACGAACGAGTGGCGAACCGGCTCAATTCGTGGACCCGATCGTAAGCAATTTGGAAGTGTATCGCCGATCCGATAATCAGTCAATCGTTTCGGTAACGGCGGGTTTTGACGGAACTGACACGACTGCGCTTGTGACATCTGCACAAAAGGTCATCAACGATCGATATACAGAAGACAGGTTGGCCTCATTCGACATCCAGCCAGAAGACGTCAACTTTAGTCTGGGTCAAGAATCTGAAAACCAGGAATCGTTCAGAGCGTTGCTGTTTGCATTCCCACTCGTTCTAGTAGCCATATACATTTTGCTGGCCGTCCAGTTCCGATCACTTTTGCAACCGCTGTTGATTTTCCTGGCACTCCCGTTCAGCTTCTTTGGCATAGCGCTCGGACTTTACCTGACCAATAATGTATTCAGCTTCTTCGCGATGCTTGGTTTCTTTGCTCTTATCGGACTGAGTATTAAAAATACTATTCTCTTGACCGATTACGCGAATCAGGCCAGGAGGGCGGGCATGTCGCCTGTTGATGCGGCGGTCAATGCGCTCAGAGAGAGATTCCGCCCTCTCGTCGCTACCAGTCTCACTGCGGTCTTCTCTTTAATACCTCTTGCAATAACCAGCCCATTTTGGGAGGGGTTGGCGGTGGTGTTGATATTTGGATTACTTTCGAGCACGCTATTGGTTGTCACGGTTTTTCCGTATTATTACCTGGGCGCAGAATACCTCCGCATGAAAGTCAGTCGTCGTCAGCTGCTCATCTGGCTTTCGTTCAACCTGCTGGCTATCGGTTCATCCTGGGCATTATCCGGTGCGATATTCCCGGTTCTCGGGGCGGTAGCAGGATTGAATCTGGCTTTGATTATCAGTGCTGTTTCGGCCCGAAGAAAAAATACTACCACAGCATAGCTACTTCTATATCGGTTGTGCTTTATCTGTCCAGCACATATAATAAATACATAGCATTATGGCTCAAAAAAAGTCGATCCAGATTAAAGATGAATCCGACGCCGTCGAACAACGCGTCGATACGTACATGACTTCTGATAGTCCTGTCATGAAATCATCCGAATCCATACCCGAGGGAGCTCCCGTTCTTCCGGACGGCGACGCCGAAGAACAGATAACTTCAGTCGATACATCAAAACAAGACAAGGTTGAAGATACTGCAACCACGCCGGCACCCGTCGCTGCTCCATCCCAAAACTCTCTCCTAGAGGAAGCGGATCCTTTAGTAGACGACATCATTTCAGACGAAAGTGACGCGCTGCTGGCCGCCGAAGACAAAGAAATTGCCCGCGCATTCAGTAACGACAAACCTACGTTTCGAGAACGCATCACCGGCCCTGTATCTTCTTGGTGGCATAATCGTCCGCTCAGATACGGGACATTTCTCGTGTTATTCCTCTCTGTTGTCGCAGTCGGCCTGATTCCGACGAGCCGTTATTTCGTATTGAATAACGCAGGCGTGCGGTCGACCGCATCATTGACGGTCATGGACCGGACAACTCAATTACCGCTGCGGAACGTTATTATTCAGATAGGTGACAAAACAGCTAAAACAGACAAAGAGGGATGGGTTCAGCTAAAGGAAGTAAAACTCGGCACTCAGGAATTGAGTATTGAGCGCATCGGTTTTTCGGAAATCAAGCGTTCAATTACGATCGGCTTTGGTAGTAATCCACTGGGCGAGGAGCAACTCAGAGCCGTCGGTGCTCAATATACGTTTATGCTCCAGGATTTTCTGAGCGGTAAGCCAGTGTCCGGCGCTGAAGCCTCAAGCGGCGAAGCGACAGCCCGCTCAGACAAAAACGGCGAGATTATACTGACGGTCGGCCAGGTCGAAGAAGAAAAAATGGAGGTATCGGTTTCTGTAAAGGGCTATCGCACCGAAAAGGTAACTATCGACACCGCGACAAAACAACCGACGCCACTTTCGATGGTTACGAACCGGAAAAATGTCTACGTGTCTAAACAGAGCGGCAAGTACGACGTCTTCAAGATTGATGTTGATGGCAAGCACAAGAAACTACTTCTGGCTGGAAGCGGCCTGGAAACTGACCGGATATCACTGGTGCAGCATGCCGAAGAAGAGCGGGCGGCTCTGGTTTCTTCAAGAGAAGATAAGCGGAACAACGAGGGATACTTGCTACAGACACTCACGCTTCTGGACGTTGATAATGGCGACACGCGGATCATTGAGCAATCCGAAGGCATACAAATTGTCAGTTGGATCAAAGACCGTCTGGTCTACGTCAAAGTTAAAGCCGGAACCAGTGCAGGCAACCCTGAACGTTTCCAGCTGATGTCATACGATTACAAGACCTCGTCACGCATACAGCTTGCGACTGCGAATTACTTTAGTGACGTCGTTTCTGCCCGCGGAATGGTTTATTATGCTTCTACGAACCAGTATGTTGTCGGACAGGCGCAGTTTGTTCGAATCGGTCCTGATAATACTGGCAAACAAGTACTCTTGAATTCTGACGTCTGGACCATTCAGCGCGCCGGATATGACGGCTTCGTTCTCAATGGTTCCACGGGTTGGTATTCGTACGGAATCGGGGATGCATCAGCCAAGAAACTCGAAAATCCTCCCCAGAACCAACAGAAATTCTATCTGGACTCCGCTAGCAATAAAAGCGCTCTCTGGACCGAAAACCGCGACGGCAAAGGTGTGCTCCTCGCCTACGACGCCGAGACAAAAAAAGACGTAACCCTTACGACTCAAAGTGGTCTGACTTATCCATTGAAATGGCTCAATGACAAAACTATAGCCTACCGTGTCGTAACACCCGCAGAAACTGCCGATTACGTCCTAAGCTTGAACGGTGGAGAGCCGCGCAAAATCGTGGATGTCACCAACGCGGCTGGTTATGGCCGCTGGTTCTACTACTAGAAGACGTCGAGAACCCGGCAAGTTACTTTGCTGCATAAATACCGATATACTGTTCTAAGTATGGAAACTGATGTATTAGAGCCCAATGAATTCACCGCGATGCTCCGCGGATTCTACGATGAGCACGGCCGGCATGATATGGCCTGGCGACATTCCGAGCCAGATGGTAGCTACGATCCTTATAAAATCATGGTTTCCGAACTCATGCTGCAACAAACGCAAGTTTCGCGCGTCGAGCCCAAGTTCGCGGCATTTATAGCCCTATTCCCGTCTGTAAAAGTTTTGGCCGATGCAACCGCCGCGGAAGTGCTCCGCGCGTGGAATGGTCTCGGATATAACAGACGGGCAAAGTATCTTCATGAGGCTTCTCTTAAAATAATGACAGACTTCGACGGCAAATTCCCCGATTCTCTAGAAGCGTTGCAGGTACTGCCCGGCATCGGTCCAAATACGGCGGGAGCCATCATGGCCTATGCTTATAACAAGCCAGTTGTTTTTGTAGAAACGAATATTAGAACTGTGCTGATTCATCATTACTTTGCCGGGCAAACTGCCATACCGGATAAAGATATAATAACGTGGCTGCAGAAAGCGGTACGGCAATTAGAGGTTGAACAAGTAACCGGATTCGGCCCACGGCAATTTTACTGGGCGCTTATGGATTACGGAACTTTCTTGAAGAAGACCTATGGAAATAACATCGCCGCGAGCAAGTCTTATACTAAGCAGTCGGTATTTAAAGGTTCGCGCCGGCAGATTCGCGGTAAAATCATCAGGCTGTTGACGGAAACCGACGAAGCCGCATCAGAGAATCAATTGCTGCAAAAATTAGATGATGAACGCACTGTATCGGTCATTGAATCTTTAGTTAAAGAAGGCCTTGTCCGGCGTGATGCCGACGGTTTGAAGCTGGGTTGAATCAACATTTCGTGTGCTACAATAACACGGAATCACCTGACAAGGACTGTCCCATGAAAATATATGAATCGATTAGAGAATATGAAGTTGGCCGGCATATAGCAGCCGGAGACGTCGGTATTTTGCCGACTGATACGCTGTACGGACTCGTCTGCGCGGCTGGAATGCCTGATGCGGTAAAAAGGCTGTATGGCCTGAAGCACCGCGAGCGTAAGCCAGGAACGATCATTGCGGCCAATATCGAACAGCTGGAGGAACTCGGCATTAAACGGCGTTACCTGACTGCGGCGGTCAGTTTCTGGCCCGGTCCGGTGAGTGTGGTCGTTCCGGCCGAACCAAGTCTTTTATACCTGCATCAGGGTCTTCAAAGTCTGGCGGTGAGGATTCCGGCTCACGAAAGTCTCCGTATGCTTTTAGAAACTTCCGGGCCGCTTCTTACGAGCAGTGCCAATCCGCCAGGCCAGGAGCCGGCCGTGAATGTAGAGCAGGCGACAGCTTATTTTGATGAGTCGATTGATTTTTATGTAGATGGCGGTGATTTATCCGATAGTTTACCTTCGACGGTTATTCGTGTCGTCGACGATGCGGTTGAGGTGCTTCGGCTGGGCGCTTTTAAAATAGACGATCAGGGCTAGGCATATAAACTACAGAGGGAGCAAGTACAATTATGACATTCGACGAATATCAAAAACAGGCCTTAACAACTGCTATTAGTAATCCTGATCCGCTCATGGACAAGACAATATGGGCCATGGGAGTGGCCGGTGAAGCCGGTGAAGTTCTGGAAAAATGGAAAAAGATCGTCGCCTATAAAGACGGAAAAACAACCGAAGACGACGTCGCGGAATTGGGTAAGGAACTTGGTGATGTGGTCTGGTACGTCGCAGTGATGGCGCATCACCTAGGCTTATCGTTCGATGATATTATGCTGCAGAACACTCAAAAACTGGCAGATCGCAAAAAACGCGGTGTCCAAAAAGGTGCCGGCGACAACCGCTGATTTTAGCGAGCACCGACAAACTGATTGCGGAGCCATTCATCCAAGCTGCCACCGCCTCCGGCAGATATGCATACGACCAAATCGCCAGCCTGTTGATGGTTCTCTATGGCAACACGTAAGTTTTCATTTAACTGAGACGGCGTTGTTTTGTTCTGGACGTCGGCACTCATCAGCGTTTTTAAGTCGGCTGGCGTCAGTAGTGCCAGACTGGCATCTTCACGCGCCAAATAACTCGGAACGATGTATAGATGTTTTACGTCCTCGAACAGATTCCGAAGTTCGTCTTTTATGAAATGCTGGCGCGTATTATGCAGGCCCTCGTAAACTACGACGACGTTTTTGCCACCAACTTCATGTGCGGTTTCGAGCGTTCCACGAATCTTGGGCGGCGTATGCGCGTAATCGGTCACAAGTTTAGGGGCAAGCAACTCGAAGCGCCGCGACACTCCGGGAAAAGCGTTCAGGTGTTGTACGAGCGTGCCCATAGATTCGTTCGTAATCAACGAAAAAGCTTCGGCTACTTGCAGAGCATCCTGACGGTTCACGATTCCAGGTAAAGTCAGTTGGTTCAAAATGCTAGAAGATTTTTGTAGAATCTTGATGGTATCGCGTGGCTCATATTCTAGTTTTTCGGCATCTTCATGCCACATGACAGCCCGCTCGCTTTGGCCGATAAACTGCTTGAATGCGTCCTCGTAGTTCTGTCTGCTCGGATAGATATCAGCATGGTCCCAATCAATGCCGGTAATAATCGAAACGGCTGGGTTGAACGTCAAAAAATTACGGTCATATTCGTCGGCCTCGTATATAAAGTACTCGCTGCCGGGTTCGTAATGTCCCATATCTCCGAATGATATTTTGCCGCCAACCGAATGGCTTGCCGGCATACCAAGGCATTTCGCAAGCCATATGGCCATGGCGGTTGTTGTTGTTTTTCCGTGCGTTCCGGCTATGGCTAGCATTTTCAGTTTTTTCTGATCAAGGATTGTTTGAAGCAGGTCATCGCGTTTCGACATACGAATAGCGTCATCGCGGCAGAATATAAATTCGGGAGCGTCCGGTTGCTCTATAGCTACTGCCGAGGAATATACCAGCCAATCCACGGGATTTTTGGAATGGAGTTCGGCAAGCTGGTCGTGGCTCTGCCCGATGTGTATTTGTGAGATTCCATGAGTGCGCAGGTACGAGATATAACCGGAATCCTGTTTGTCGGAACCAGATACCGTATAGCCCGCCTGATGAGCGATCAGTGCCAGCGGCCCAAGGCCAGTTCCACCGATGCCGGAAAAGAATATATGCATATACTACAGTCTAGCCGTCCGAAGCTTTTGAGTCCAATGCAGCATTATCCTAGCCGGTTTTTTATATGACGTTTTACAACCCACACGCCGCCGGCAGTACTGAAGCTGGCTACCGTTGCCAGAATACCAAAGCCGGCCGCATCCGGAGACCACTTCGGAGATCGGAAGTCGAACTTGTACAAGCTGTCCGGTACGGCGGTGCTTCCGGCGCCGTTGGCTTTTACGTATTCCTCGATACAGGGCACGCGGCTTCGTCCGGAAAAATTCTGCGGATCGCGCTGTTCACAGAAAACCTGGGCGTCGACGTAAACCTGTTCATTGCTGGCGCCTTTAAGTTTTTCGGTCTTGATACGCTCATAGGTGTATTTAAGCTGGATAGGCGGGTACACGGCATTCTGTCCGCCCGACAGATTGGTGTTCATGTGGCGGGTGACGTACCGCTGCAGTTCGGTCAGTTCTTTTTGAACGTCCCCATCATTTTTGTCGGCTTCGTAGACGGCAGTCCTGAGCTGTATCATTTCCAGATTGTTAGCTCGAAGTTGGTACACGGCAAACACTGAGCAAACCAGTGCCGCGATCAGAAACCACCAGGGCTGTACTTTTCGGAGCATGGGCCATATGGATCGAAGAACATTGTTGTACATTACAGTAATGATTATACCTGATGAATTCAGGCTTCAGTTGATTCTGTTTGCCTGGACTGATTATGTTCAAGGCGTGAGTCATGGCTTGTGCAAAAAAACGACCGCCATATAATTCGGCGGTCGTTTAGCGGGATGCTTGTAGTACTCTTAAGGATTGGACTGGAAACTATGGACGGACTGGAGCTCCGGTAGCAGCAGGAGCTGGTGTGACAGGAGTTGTCGATCCGCCACCCTGGCTGTTCGTGGCTGGAGCCTGGTTCGTCGAATTCTGACTCTGTTCGCTACACTTCTGTTCGCCTGGGTTCTGCTTCTTGTACTCATCGATAGCTTTTACAACCTGGCTTGATTCTTTCAGGTTTTCCCAGAACAGGACCTGATCGCGGTTTATGATCATCTGATCGTATGGGGCGTGAAGTTCACAGCCAAGCTTAACCAACGAGACGTTTGTCGATGCTGCTGCTTCTTCTCCGCCTTCACCGTTGGTTTGTAAATAATAGATGTTGTCTAGATCAATAAAATCACCGCCCAGGTTCTGGATCTTTCCAAAATAAACCTGTCCGTTGTTCAGGAAAACTGCCTGAAATTTGTCGCCCTGCACGGCTTTTGCCTGATTAGAGCCTCCAAGAAGCGATACCAAAGTAAATGCTCCTATCAGCAGTACAGCGAGTATCAGTACGGCACCGAGACCACGTTTGACCGTACTATTTTTACCGGCAGATCCGGCGTTGCCAGGATGAGAATTGCTGGGCGCTGGACCGGCTGACTGGTTATGTGTTGTTGGTGGCTGTGAGCCGCGATTCCTAAAATCCATAGAATTGTCACCTACCCTTAAAGTAATTACGTTTACCCTGGTAGTGTAATACATAAACGCAATGCTCGCAACACATAAGCGATTTATGAATACCTGAGTCTAAAAACCCCCACCAACCGTTCACGCGCGGAAGGCATGTCACCTGAGCTGCTCGGCTTTGTAGCCGTAGCATCTCCGTGACAATGCCGCACCGGCTTCACTTCAGTTGAGTTGATGAGGTTTTGAGACTCAGGTATGAAATAGTTGACAAATAAAATCTCATCAGAGTATTTTAGGGGTAGCCAGGTGTTATCACCTTGTACATCTGAGATTTACAGACAGCGAAGCTAAAATGACCAGCCGTGACAAAGGTTTCATGCGGATTTCTATCTGTAAACAAGGAAGTATGACGGTGGTTATACCCGGACTAATACATAATTAAGAGAGGGTACTCTACCATGGCTTACAAACACACGAACTCCAAAGGCGTTACTTACTACCTGAACTCCAAAAAAGTGACACTTCGCGGTGGCAAAGAGCAGGCTATCTACTACTTCAGCAAAGACGAACGTCCTGAAGCTGTCGACTTGCCAAAGGAAAAAGAAGTCAAAGAAAATCCACGCAACGGGTTTTTGACTGTTTCCAACAAGAAATAATCAGCTCAAAAGCTATTTTAAGCCGGCCTGTTGTGGGCCGGTTTTTTTGTTGTTACTCCTAGAGAGGTGGGGTTACTGTATACTGTATAGTAATGGCGAATAGTATGCTCAGTGTAAAGAATGTACGGAAGATCTACGACGGCGTCGCAGTGGTTGACGACGTATCTTTTGAGGTACAAAAAGGTGAGATTTTTGGCATTCTCGGGCCAAACGGTGCAGGTAAAACCACGACACTCGAGATGATAGAGACATTGCGGCCGATAGACGGCGGATCGATAACAATAGATGGCCTAAATGTGGCAACGCAGCAGGACGCCGTCAAGCGGATTATTGGAGTGCAACCGCAGTCTCCGGCATTCCAGGACAAGACCAAACTAGGGGAAATAATCGAATTATTCGCGGCGGCGTACGGCGAACGTGTCGACGTCAAAAAGATACTCGGGGAAGTTCAGCTAGCCGACCGGGTGGACAGCTTGGCGGAAACTTTATCCGGTGGTCAGAAACAGCGGCTCAGTATTGCCGCCGCACTTGTCCACGATCCCAAAGTTCTGTTCATGGACGAGCCAACAACTGGCCTTGATCCGCAGGCCCGACGCAATCTCTGGGATCTGACCCGAAGTGTTCGTGACCGAGGTGTTACAGTCGTTATGACGACGCACTACATGGACGAAGCCGAACTGCTCTGTGACCGCGTGGCCATCATGGACGCCGGCAAGCTCATAGCGCTCGACAAGCCGAACAAACTCATCAAACAGCTACTGGCGCGAGGGTTTTCAAAATCCCAACATGTGGAGCAGGCGAATCTGGAAGATGTGTTCATCGATCTGACCGGCAAAGGACTACGCGAATAATCATGAAAAAGAATCTATACACCATCGCTATATTTACCAAACTCAACACCAAGCGGTTTTTTAGAGACCGCCTGGCCTTATTTTTTGGCATCGCATTTCCGGTGATATTTCTATTCGTTTTCGGTGGCATTTCCGGCGGCGGTAACGATGTATCGTTCAATGTCGCGCTTATAAACCAATCGCAGCAGGAAGCTGCCTCTCAAATAGAACGTCAGATACGTGGCAGCGAAGTGTTCGAGGTCGACGACAACGCATTAACGCTAACCGACGCCAATGAAAAACTCGTCCGCAGCGAAATCGACAGTATTATCGTGCTGCCGGAAAACTTCGGCGTAGAGCAAGACGGCTTGCCGGCCGGCGTCGCCGAAGTACGGTTCGCGCAGAATAACGCTCAAGCGGGTCAAGCGATAACGGCTGTTTTGGAAAATCAGTTCCGCGGACTCAATCAGGATATCGCACCCAGCGTCACGCCGTTCACGGTAGAAGGCCGCCAGTCGGGCCAGGAAAGTTTAAAGCCGTTCGATTACGTCTTTGCCGGTTTACTCGGATTTTCCATAATCGGACTCGGAATTTTCGGTCCGATAAACGTGTTCCCCGAACTCAAAAAGCAGGGCATTTTGCGCCGTTTACACACCACGCCCCTCAAGGTCTGGCAATATTTTATCGCGACGATGTTTTCCCAGGCGCTCATCGGCCTCGTGTCGCTGGCGGTGATGTTCGCGGTTGCCATTTTGGTATTCGATCTGAACGTAGTCGGCAATTATCTTGAGATTATAATCTTTATCATTCTGAGCATTATTACGATTTTGGGAATCGGTCTAGCCATTGGGGGCTGGGCAAAGAACGAGCGTCAAGCTGCGCCGCTCAGTAACATCATCGTGTTTCCAATGCTGTTTTTGTCGGGAACGTTCTTCCCGAGATTTGTGATGCCGGAGTGGTTGCAGACTGTTTCAGCTTTTCTGCCGCTCACCCCTGTAATTGACGGACTCAGGCTTTTGACTACAGAAGGCAAGCACCTGGTAGATCTAGGAGCTCAACTTGGTCTGATGGCCATTTGGATTATTCTTATTTACTTGCTGGCGTTCAAATTGTTCCGCTGGGAATAGGAGTACAAATTCCGATAGACTAAACTAAGCAAAAGTGTTATAATTAGTAGATATGCATACAGGGCTTACCGAGCTACCAAAGCCATTTTTTGTACTGGCACCGATGGACGATGTGACTGACACGGTGTTCCGTCAGATCGTTGCCAAAACGGCCTCTGCAGATCTGTATTTTACCGAATTTGCCAATGTAGATGGACTTCAGAGTCCTGGGCGGCCACGGCTGCTCAAAAAACTAAAGCAGGCAGAAATTGACAAGCCGCTCGTTGCGCACATCTGGGGCAAGAATCCAGAGAATTTTTATAAGACGGCTCAGCAAATTGTGAGTGGTGAACTTGGCGAGTTTGTAGGAATTGACCTGAATATGGGTTGTCCGGTCAAAAATGTCGTGGGGCATGGTGTCTGTAGTGCGCTCATAAATGACCGGCCGCTGGCGGCGGAAATCATCAAAGCTACCCAAGAAGGCGCCGGAAATGCTATGCCGGTGAGCGTCAAGACCAGACTCGGGTATAACAACGTAGATTTTAGCTGGCACGAATTTTTGCTGGGTTTTGGGCTGCAGATGTTGACCATTCATGGCCGCACCCGCAAAGAAATGAGCCAGGTTCCGGCACATTGGGATGATATCGGCAAAGTCCGCGAACTGCGCGACGCGTTGTCACCGGAGACGCTGATAGTCGGCAATGGTGATGTTCTGAGCCGAAAGCACGGCATTGAACTCGCCAACCAGTACGGTTTGGACGGTATCATGATCGGCCGCGGTATATTCCACGACCCATTTGTGTTTGCCGAAAACAGTCCGTGGGAAAGTATCACACCCAAAGAGCGGATTGCGCTGTATCGCATGCACATCGAACTTTTTGCGGCGACCTGGCAGGACGGTGAACGGGCGGTTCACACGCTCAATAAGTTCTGCAAAGTATATATCAATGGTTTTGATGGCGCCAAAGAGTTTCGGGAACGTTTGATGGAAGCCGGCACGACCGACGAATTACTTGCGCTTCTGGACGACGCCCCGGCGATTGCGATTGACCGATAGATTGACTACAACCAGACTAAAGTTATAAACTATAAGCATAATAAATAATGCGTCTATTTGTATCAGACCGTAAAATGCCAAAAACCAAATCAAAAC
>JBGTMN010000037.1:0-29102 GCA_041743525.1 Saccharimonadales bacterium (SeqCode)
ATTACCGGCGCATCCAGCGGCATCGGTCATGCGACTGCTCTGGAATTTGCCCGGAAAGGCTCCCGACTTGTCCTCGCTGCCCGCAGGAAAGATGTATTGAAAGATGTAGCCGAAGAGAGCCGCAAAGCCGGAGCTAGAGAAGTACTGGTAGTAGCAACCGATGTCACCGACGAACATGCCGTCAAAAAACTGGCCGATAAAGCCGTCGACGCTTATGGAACAATCGATGTGTGGGTAAACAATGCGGCAGTTACGCTTTTTGGCCGTTTCGAAGATACCCCCACCGAAGCATACCGACAGGTCATCGAAACAAATCTTTTTGGTTACATCCATGGAGTGAGAGCGGTCATGCCTCAATTCCGCAGCCAGGGCAGCGGGACGCTTATAAATGTCAGCTCAGTGGTCGCTTCTGCACCCCAGCCCTATACTAGTGCCTATGTAACGAGTAAGTACGCAATAAACGGGCTTGCAGAATGTTTACGTATGGAATTGTCGCTTGATAAAACACCAGGTATACAGATATGTTCTGTCATGCCGGCATCAATAGATACCCCGCTTTATAAAAACGCCGCAAATTACACAAATCGCAGCATCAAACCCTTGAATCCTGTATATAGCCCCAAAAAAGTTGCCCGGGCAATCGTCGGTAATGCCATGTACCCACGCCGAAAAACCGTCGTCGGAGCTGCAGGCAAGGGAATGTCAATTCAGCATAGTTTAACGCCGTCATTATACGAAAGATTTGGCGCATCGTTTATAGACCGCGGTCATTTTAAGCGTGAATTCGCTGAAAAAACTCCTGGAAATCTTTTTGGATCTTTAGACTATATTGGAATGACTGGAAACTTCAGAAAAAACCAGATAAAACCGTATCAACTCAATGCGGTGCTCGGTGCTTTCGTTGCAACCGGCGTTGGGCTTGCATGGCTTTTAAGTCGCAAGATTCACCATCACAGAACCTGAGTTTTGCATTGTTTAGTATTCAGCTCGTGACCGATCATATAAGACTGAGTAAGAAATTCAATAGTTGGCCTGTGTGAATGGGCGTAGTATAGCAATATAGAAAGGATCAATTTATGAGCTACAATCCCTTCTCTGCATCTCCGCAGCGACCACTGCACCCAGAAATCAGCAATCCTTTTCACGCAAACAAGAAGAAACAGGAAGTTGCCCACGATCTCGAAGCGGCACTTCAGAATACGTCGGATGTATTACTAAAAGTTACCGCCGTTTTCCCTCTCACAATGTTTCCAGACACTGTAACGATGAACCGTACTAATCTTACGATTACCCACCGGACATTTTTCAAAGTCTCAGAAGTTCTGAGTATTTCTATCGATGATATTTTGAATGTTACTGCCAGCGTCGGTCCTTTTTTCGGCTCCATAAAAATAACTACCAGATTTTTTTCTCCAGACAAACCATACGACGTCGATAATTTTAAGCGCGAGGATGCACTCCGTATCAAAAGAGTTGTTCAGGGGTATATCATCGCAAAACAGAATGACATCGACTGCTCAGATCTGACTACGAAAGAATTATCTACGTTACTCAATAATTTAGGGAAAGACGGAACTTAAAAAAGGGACAAATGATTCCCAATTGTTCACTTGTACACGCCCGAAATCGTTTCATTATTTAGATTCAGTTATGAAACGTATATACTAATAGGATAGTGAAGCAGTTTCAAAAAATAGACATATACGGATATATATCATTTGTTATCGGGTTCGCCCTTATGGCCTATGAACTAGTTGCCGCTCGTATATTAGCCCCACAAATCGGTAGCACCGTGTACGTCTGGACCAGTATAATAGGCGTTATCATCGCTGCTTTGTCTTTGGGCTACGCATACGGTGGCTATATTGCCGATCGCCGGGTAAAATCAGTCGACGTCGTGACAATGCTCATGCTTGGCTCGGCATTCGTCGTATTAACTTTACTGGCAGCTCCCATTATATTGCCGTTCACGAGCACTGCGTTTAGTGACCCTAGAATTCAAGGTGTATTCGCAGCAATCTTACTTTTCGCGCCGGCAAGTTTTTTACTTGGAGCCATCAGTCCTTATTTAGCCAGACTCAAAATTACGAGGCTAGATACGACCGGGTCGACAATCGCGTCGTTGAGCGCGCTGAACGCAGTCGGCGGTATAATCGGCACCTTTTTTACGGGATTTGTTTTTTTCGCGTATATAGGTTCAGGCCACTCATTGGTACTTATCGCTTTGCTACTGCTCGTCAGCAGCTGGTTTATCTCTCCGGCTTTACAGTTTCGTCGGCGACTCGGAGCGACGCTGGTGATTATTTTGATCGGCCTGGCTGCTATGAACATTTCGCCAACTTCCAATCGATCGGTCATCACAACGCTCGATACCCCTTCGGCCCGTTATGAGGTAGTTGACGTGATTATGAACGAACGCCCCATACGAGCACTCGCCTCCGGGCCGACCGGATTACAATCCGGAGTATATAAAGATGGATCCGATGAGTTGGCTTTTTTATATACACGTAAAATTGCCGAGCTTATACGATTGTATCCACAGCCCGAAAATATACTCATTTTAGGAGGAGGCACTTTTACCCTACCGCAGTACCTGGCGAGCGAATATCCCGAAACGACTATCGATGTCGTAGAGATTGACGATGGTCTTGTGTCGCTTGCCCGTGAATACTTTGGATATAAAGACCCGCAGAACGTTACGCCAATCATTGACGACGCACGGGCGTTCTTAAATCGTAATACGACTCGTTACGACATCGTTGTGATAGACGCATACAACGACACGACGATACCCCCGACACTAGCAACCCGTGAATACGTCGAGCGCCTGCAAACAGCAGTCAAACCAAATGGCGTTGTCCTCGCAAATGTGGTCGGCGCGGATTCATTCCGATGTCGAGACTTACTTCGTTCGCTGCATGGTGCATATAAATCAGAATTCAATTATTCCGAGGTCTATCCACTTTATGACGAGTTTTTATTATCAGTGCAGAACATCATTATCGCCTACGCATCGCGGGAAACTCCTTGGCTTCCCAAATCCGATATAACAATTCCACCTATGCAACCATTCACAGACGATTACGCACCTGTCGAGTTCCTTAAACAAAAGTGTGATTCATCAACATAATTCGTCGACTTTGATGGCTGGTTGTTTCTGCGGCAAAATCATTTCAAATGTAGTACCATGGTCAAGCTTAGATTCGACGTTCATCGTTCCGCCGTGCAATTTTGCTATGCGCAATGACCAGTACAACCCCAGCCCAGTACCACCTTCTTTGCCAGTTTCCGATCGTTCAATACGACCAAATTTATGAAATATTTTTTCCATATCCTTATCGGCGATGCCGACACCTTCGTCAGAAACAGCAATAATCAGGTCATCGCCGCGTTCATTCAGGCAAACTTCTATATTTTTATCTTCGAGCGTATACTTACGGGCATTTTCGATAATATTTTCCAGAGCCATGCGCAGTCGCGGGGCATCTACATCTGCGAATATTCTAGGCGTTTCATGCTCAAAACTAACTTGCTGCCTTTTTAGTGCAAAAGAATCTTTTTGCTCATCAAGAATCTCCACAATCATCTTGACGATATCCGTCCGCTTTATCTTCAATTTCACCTTCCCGGAATCTACACTTGCCACTTTGAGCAGGTCATTAACGATTCTGAGCTGCCGCTCATTGCTTTCATAAGCGATTTTCAAAAATTTTTCCTGCTCTGTATTTAGCGGTCCTGCGAACCCGTCCAGCAACATGCCGACGTACTGCTTAACCCCCGTTGCCGGCGTGCGAAGCTGATGTGAAGCCAAGGATACGAATTCACTTTTTGCTTCGTCCAATAGTTTAGTATCAGTAACGTCACGAGCAGTTCCAATCAGTTTAATAACTTCCCCACTGTCATTTGTAATCGGACGTCCGTCACTCTGGACATGGCGTATGATCCCGTCAGGCCGGATGATACGGTGCGTGAAACTAAACTTTTGTGCCTTCTTTATCGAACCAGCAATGTGGCTCTTTACAGTCTCAGTATCATCGGGATGTAAGATTTGTAAATAATCTTCAAATGTAATCGGTTCTTCTCGTAAGGGCACACCAAATAATTCAAACAACTGATCTGACCACGAAACCGTGTCAGCCTTTACATCCCATTCCCAGCTACCGAACTTAGCAACAGACTGAGCTTCTTTGAGCGCCTTGAAGCTCTCATTAGCTTGCGTTTCTTTACTAATCAGTAGACCGGTAATGAAATCCACGATTAATGCGAAGATGAGAAGTACGGACGTTATGAACGCCACAGAATTTAACACATATGCAAAGTTACCTCGAATTTCTACGTTGTAATCGCTCAGCGTCCTTATGATGTCCAGGTAATCTGCTATGACTATAAAGTTATAGACTCCGAAACAAGCGACAGCAGTCGTATAAACCGCCCGTCGGCCAAAAAGTGCCGCGGATATCAGTATTAGAATAGTGAAAAGTATAGGACTACGACTTTCGACGCCGCCATTGATAAACACGAGGAAACCGATAAGGAAAACGTCGAATATAACAACACATGTCGCAATGCGCCTGAAATATGCAGCATTGTCGCTGTTGACTCTCGTAAGCAAATAAAATAATCCATTGCTCGCAACCGCAAAAACTCCTAACACGATGTGCCTACGGACTTGTTCAGATAGCCCTTCGCCAATATACAGCGCAAAAATTCCTGGGACTGCGACAGACAGTAGGACGAACCATCTTATATTGATGTACCACCGGACGCGTGCTACATAATCAGCTGGCGGCACCGACAAAAAACGATGGATAGATTTCAATTGACCCTCTTTCTACCTTTCGTCAAAGCATAATTACAAGTATACCCGATGTTTCGTCACACTGCCCAGCACAAAGCTTAATCAACGATAATATTACGAGATTAAGAACGATCGCGTATTTCAGCATGGTCGCCCGAGCGTACATTCACGAACAGAGCGGCCATACCACCGAAAAATACTGAGAGCGCCTCTGATCTGTCGATCATCTTTTGTCCTGATTTCGTACTCGATTTGATTCTCGACTCCAGCCATGCGTCGAATTTACGAAGCCTTGGTTGCCATATAATCCATTCATCACGGCAAAATCGAATAAGAAATGATTTGAATCTGAACATGCCGATAAGAAATAAAACCGCTATTCCCATACCGAGATTCTTAACGACGTCTGTGTAGGGAGCGACCATATTCCTTGCCTTGCTGCCAACTATCATGCTAACTTCATCAATTTGCTCGCAAAAGTTTAACCACATCATCTTCGTTTTGACACGGAGTTTTACGACAGGACTGGGGCTTGTTGTAAGCTTCGTGTTTATATCGTCGGAGGTGTACATTTGATCATTCTCCAGCAAATCATAAATTACTTGAGTCATTACATACAAACCTATGACCGTAATCGTGCCGACTACAACCAACAGCACCATTTCTGGCTCTAAAACAACATTCGACAGCGGCACTCTACCGCTCACAACAAATTCAATTATACTGTTTAGAATTGTTTGATGGTATGCAAAAAAAGCCAACAAAGCAGCAGTTACATAAAGTATTTTTATCGATAAAAATTGTTTCATAAAGCGAACCTACTATTGACTTGTGAGTGCTTTTATTAATAAATCATACTCACTATTCTTATTATATCACATTTGTCAATATTTTACCAGAAGTTGAGGTTTTTTGAGCTACTGTTTTAGGAAGATTGCGTCAAACTGTTCATGTGTTTTTGACGATACGTATCGAAAGCCTTGTTGTTACTTCCGTTTCGCCGGATAAATGCGTTAATCCGCTCACTGCCTATCAGATGTGGCAGCATGACATATGATGCGCCATGTTCATATAGACTGAGAGCGTCATCGAGGCTATCGGCGTGACAAACAAACACGGCCTTTTCGTTTCGAGCGGTGATGTATTTCGCCAGCATTTTATTGGCAGACACATCTCCGAGAGTGCTGACGATCAACTCGGATTTATGTAACGACAGTTCTTCCAGCAACTCCAGATCGGTTACGTCTCCGTACAGGTGATTGATATGCTGATGGTCGAGATTCTCAATGATTTCCGGGTCGTAATCTATGACAACATACCTCTTTTTCATCTCTCTGAAAGTTCGGACGAATTCATATCCGCCTTTCCTATAACCCATCAGTACCAAAGGATACGTATGCAAATCCGTCAGTTCAGCCTTGACGGTATCCCGTTCAAAGAAAGACAGCTGTTTACTGAAACGCTTGTAGAGTCTGTCGTCGTATTTGATCATATAAGTAGATAGAACGATGGTTATGATGGCAGTCAAAGTTATAACCGCAGTAAGCTGCTCTCCAACTACTCCGGTACTCACCGCCAAAACGACAAAAATTATAGAAAACTCACTAATCTGGGACAAATGTACGGCTGCTTTGAATCCAGTCTGTTTGGTATAACCAAGCGCCCCTAAGCTGGACATGATAGTCAAAGGCTTTACGATCATTACAACAATAGACAAAAGTATCGCAGGGACAATCGCTTCTGATATATTCCCGAAATTAAGACTCTGGCCAAGTTCCACGAAAAACAGTACGATAAAGAAATCTCTAAGTGGCTTGAGCCTGGTACTGATTTCCTGCGCATAGGGCAGATGAGCTATTGCAACGCCAGCAAACAGCGCTCCGACTTCTATCGAAAAACCGTACCAATTGAAAATACTGGCAACACCCAGGGCCCAGGCAAGTGCAGATATGAATAGTAATTCCTGACTAGAGGCAAGAGCACCGGCTACCCGCGGTAGTACGTAGCCGCCGAAAATTATAAGCGAGATTCCAAGCAAGAATGCTTTGGCAAACAGTATGAGCAGATCGGAGCTGAGCCCGATACCTGCAGCTTGCGCCGACAAAACCACCAAGGCCAGCGTAGCGATGATATCTTCTACGAGTAATATACCTATGGCAATCTGACTGTACAACCGGTTTTGTTGCCGCTTGTCGCTAATTGCTTTGACGACAACGATCGTACTACTAAAAAGAAATGCGACCGCCAGGACCAAGCTTTCTATGCTGGTAAATCCAAGCATGTGAGACAAGAAGAACGTACCAAATCCGATTCCGATCGCAACGGACAAAAATGCGAAGAAGACCGGTTTTCCGGTAGCCTTAATGACCGCCACATTTAGTCCAAGACCAATCACGAACAAAAGGAGCGCGATACCAATTTCACTGAACGAAGAGAAAGCTTCGTGCTCATGAATCAAATTAAGTAAAGATGGTCCGGCAAGAAATCCGGTGATAATGTAGGCAATTATGAGCGGCTGTTTGAATTGCTTAAAAACCATCGCTAAAACAGCTGCGAGGGCGATGACAAGGCTGAGCTGATAAAAAATTGATTCTTCCATAAATACTTACGCTTATTAGGCATTATGACAGACTACTCTCCCTTCCTCAACCTCATAAAATCTTTACTGTATGCAGCAGCATATATACATAACCGTCATCAGTGATAATTCCTACAGCCTATTCTTTTAATACATGAAAAAATACTATTACAAACAGAGGAGGCTCATGTGGCTAAAATTTTTATCGTAGAAGACGACCCGGACTTGAACTATGCATACCGGCTCATACTGTCTAAAGCAAACCATGAAGTGGAAAGCGCATTTAACGGAGATGAAGCTTTAGAGAAAATAGATGGTTTTAATCCTGACCTTATACTGCTCGATCTGCTAATGCCCGTAAAATCAGGCGTGGAGTTTTTACAAGAATACGACGTCGTGCAAAACCACAGAGATGTTAAAGTTTTAATTTTTACGAATCTTGAGCACGCATCTGAAATACACGAAGCATTCCGACTTGGTGCGGACCAGTGCGTCATTAAGGCCTGGACTGCACCGCTCGGACTGGTGCAGGTCGTTGAGGACGTCCTGGCCAGCGGACAAAAAAAACCCGTCAAGGCAGGATTAGCTGACAGGTAGACAAACTGTAAAACTCGACCCTTTACCTTCTTTGGAGGAAATAATAATCCTTCCGCCGTGCAGATCAACGATTTGTTTGACCCAATAAAGTCCCAGACCGCTGCCGGTAGAATTTGCTGAAAATTCGTTATCAAGCCTGGAAAACTTTTTGAATAATTTACCCATATCTTTTCGTTTTATACCAAGGCCCCTATCTTTAACTGCTATGTACACGTCGTCACCGTCCAGGTACAGCTTCATAGTTATCCTGGTGTTTTCTTTGGAATATTTTAAAGCGTTATCCAGCAGATTTTCCATGACACTTTTTATGTAAGCACCATCGACGACCGCCATGATCGAACGATCGCTGACAAGCGTAATTTCCTGCTGGCGTTCCTCGGCCACCTTGCGGTAATCTCCGACAATATGCCGGGCTGTCTTGGCTAGGTTGACCGGTTTTTTATTAAGCTGGATACGGTTCAGATCCAGCTTCGCAACGTCAAGGAGGTTGTTCATTATGGTGATCTCGGACTCATTGTTCTTGTACGCGACCATCAGTGCTTGACGTTGCTTGTCGGTTAGATCTCCCATATATCCATCGAGCAGCAATCCAATATATTGTTTGACGTTTGTCGCAGGCGTTCGTAATTGATGCGATGCAAGCGACAGAAATTCACTCTTTGTATTTTCGAGGGAACGTTCCCTCAGAATAGCTTTATGAAAATTCCATATCACTGCGGCACATACAGCCACTACGAACATTGCGGTAGCCCCCGCTACAACAAGAGAACGTTCGACGCTGCTTCTCGTCGCATTTTGCTGTGTTTCTATACTACTGAGTCGAGTTTCGGCAATAGTATCGATTTCTTCCATCAGCTGCGCCATGAGCTCTTCGCCTTGTAGTCCAATCAGCATAGCCCTGGCTTCTTCTTCACCAACATTCTGTCGAATATCTATAAGTTCCCGCACGAATCTTACTTTAGACTCTGAAAGTTCGATTATTCGCCTCGTTTGATCATTTTCCAGATCTAGCAAATTATCAGATTTGATTCTGCGTATGTCTTCCTCTATCTTAGATATGGATTCTTCGTACCTGACAAGGTATCGTTCGTCGCCCGTCATAACATAGCCACGGGGACCAGATTCAATCACCTGTAAATTTATGACTAAATCCTGTAGTACGAACGCCGACTCAATAGCATCAGCACTTTGGTCGAGTAATTTGTTGAGGCCTGTGAGCGTCCGCGCTAGATACAGCATGGATAGAAGAGAAAACACTACTAATATGCTCAAGATTATCAGGAGGCCTTTATTGGCGAATTTCCAGAATTGCTGTATGCGCATAGTAATATCCCGTATCTTTACTATACACTAACCGAACAGATTGTGGCATTTTGAATGATTTACTTCTACGAACAAAAGAATTACAATAAAGGCAGTTAATAGGGAAAAACATGACTAAAGTCCTGATTATTGAAGACAATGAAACACTGAATGAAGCTTACCGCCTGATTCTAGAAAAAGACGGACACACTGTTCAGACTGCTTTTAACGGCGAAGAAGGTCTCGAGACACTCAAAACATACAAGCCAAATCTTATTCTCCTTGATATGCTTATGCCGAAAATGGACGGCCTTGAATTTCTTCGGCATTTTAACCCCGTAAAGTATCCCGAAACGACAATCATCATACTTAGTAATCTAAACGAAGACGAACAGGTAGAAGAAGCCCGCAAGCTTGGGGCGCATCGCTACATTCTGAAGGCAAATACTTCACCGCGCGAACTCGCTGCACGCGTCAATCACATTGTCGGTCGGCTTGGGCCAACGGACTGATACGTCCATTACGGACTTTGGCGTAACGACACGCAGTTTTTACCGCATAAAAAAAGCTCCCCGCAGGGAGCTTTTTTGTGATTTTGGGTAATACACTTTACCGGTGAGCGGTAGAGCTTGAGTTGCCACGTACCATGTTGTAAAGGAACAGCAGGAGTACGGCACCCATGAGGGCTACGAGGAAGCTACGGAAGTCAAATCCCGTTACTCCGGCGCCACCCAAGGCACGAACCAAGAAGCTACCAAGGAATGCACCAAGAACACCGACAATGACGTTACCGATCAGACCTTGTTCAGCATTTCGACCCATAATGATCGAAGCGATCCAACCGACTATACCACCTAATATTAGATAAAGAATTAATTCCATTATGAATTCCTTTCGTTAATTGTTTACTATTCGTACTTGCTGGCCTGCCGACCAGCCACAAGATCAGAGTGCCGGAATAATACGGCCATAGACCTTGTTCACCTCATCGTCGCGTTGCCCTGGCCTCGTACGGCCAATTGGTGCGGAAAGCGCGCCATGTCGCATGTCTACGTCATCGGCATACATGCGGGCTGCCTTTGCTTCGAGCTGAGTAGCGTAATGCGCATCTCGTTTCGCTCTAAACTTGCGACCTTGCAAGCGGGCAATCGATTTAATGTTATTAAAGTCGACCATATCGCTGCACTCCTTTCTTTGATTGTACTTTCCCTGGGAGGTGGGGGGCTATTTAAGCCACTCAGTTTTCCTTCAGGAATACTTCTATCTTACCGACGAAGCTGCCGGGCTGCAGTGAGATTTTTAGCTTAGCTATTTAATTATCTCCTCAGATTTTAAGATATACTACCTCTGTTATATATAAATGAGTTTTTAATCTATCGTTATTTTTATAAAGCCTTCGGCGTAATCAGTTCCAATAATATTTCCCAGGGTTTTTGCATTTTTTGTCATATCTTCGCTGATTTTTTGCATGTCATCAACCTGACTTGTATGTGCGGCAATTGCATCTATCTTCTTTTGTAATGTCTTTGAAATATCAACGAAACAACTTTCTTGCCCAAAATGAACAAGATACACCGTTTTTACCTTATGTGGCTGTAGATGTTCGTCATTGTATAGCTCGGGCAGATTCAAATGATCGCGTGCCATCGGATAAATCGCGTCAATCGTTGCCAGACCAGCCGCACGATGATCAGAGTGATTAATAAAATTGCGTTCAGCAACATACAACATAGTAGGATCGACCGTAATTACCGCTTCGGGTTTGAGCTTTCTTATATATCGTACAATGTCCCGTTTCACGTCTAAGTCAGCCGAAAGTTTGCCATCTTCATAGTCACAAAAAAATACATCTTTGACGCCCAGTATCTTAGCTGCATCCCTTTGTTCTTGACGACGGAGTTCCGACAATTCATTCTGATCGGCGTGAGTGTCGGCAGTGCCTTTATTACCATTCGTCAATATCAAATAATAGATTTCCGCTCCCTGCTCCGCCCAAGTAGCTACTGTACCAGACGCCATAAAATCCAGATCATCGGCATGAGCCGCGACACCAAGCACGGATTTAGGGAAACGTGTTTCTAAGAAGTTTTTGGCCACAGAACTTTCCCTACGACCGAATCAACGCTCACTAGCCCGAAATGACGGCTGTCTATACTTTTTTTGGCATTGTCGCCAAGCACAAATATGTCCTTAGCCCGAAAGTTTTTATCGGAATACAAAAGTTTGATACGCTTTATTTTTTCGATGCCTCCATGTCGGAATATGATGACGTCATCATGACCGACTTTTCTGGGCTTTTTCTGCACTATAACTATCCTACCTGCTTTTAGTGCAGGCTCCATACTGTTACCTTCGACTCTTCTCAGTGCTAACATGTATTATGCTTGCTTCGTTTCTGCAAAAATAACCGCTATGTGGTCGATCTGCTCTAGCAATTTTTCCGCATCGGCAGGATCAAAACTTTTTTTGCAATTCCCTGCCTGCTTTGTCGCCGTCCAGAATAAATCATGCAAATCAGGATACTTTTCGAGATGCTCAGGCTTAAAATAATCAGTCCATAGTACCCACAGATGTTGCTTTACCAGATCGGCCCTCTGGTCCTTTATGAAAGTTGCGCGCCATTTGTTTTCGGAATCCAGTCCTTCATATTTCTTCATGATGCCTAAAACGCTCTCGGCTTCGATTCTGGCCTGAGCTGGGTCATATACGCCGCACGGCAGATCGCAGTGGGCATATACTGGTTTGATAAATGGAATTCTGATTTTCATAACGCGCTCCTCGCTGGGTACTTATTTTTACCGGCTTTGGTCTTGATATGACTCACGGGCTGTATATGTATTATACCTTCTGGAACATTCAGTCAAGCGAACTATTCGGCTAACCGGCTATTTTCTTTGCGCCATTTTTCGATCGCGGCATGATTGCCGTTCAGAAGCTCTGGCGGCACTGGCAACCCGACATAATCAGCTGGCCGGGTATATTGGGGAAATTCTATGTTCTCATCATCCTGTTGGAACGATTCAATTTCGGTACTCGTTTCACCGCCTAGTACTCCCGGAAGTAGTCGCACGACCGAATCGATAATTATCATAGCTGGCAGTTCTCCGCCGGTCAATACGTAATTCCCTACGGAATATTGCGAATCCACCCACTTCGTAATACGCTCGTCGTAACCCTCATACCTCGGGCATATCAGTATAAGTCCACTTTTATCCTTGGCAAGTCGTTTGGCGTGCGATTGTTTATATGTCTTGCCGCGAGGAGTTGGAAGAAGCACGAGGGCATCGGGATCGTTTTTTTTGGCGTGCTCAATGGCATTACAAAGCGGCTCTACCATGAGCAACATGCCGTCACCACCGCCATACGGCGTGTCGTCCACTTGTTTACGCGGCCCCAAACCAAAGTCTCGGAGATTTATGATTTCGTATTGTACAATCCCGCGGTCACTGGCCTTCCAGAGCATGCTAGTGGCCAGCACGCCATGGAACATCTCAGGGAAAAGGGTTATAATTTGGATTTTCACTGCGTTGACTTTCGTTCTTTTTTGTTCTTTAATTGTTTAATAAGTTAATAAATTATTAAGTTGGAGTCTATTATGCCTGATATATCTGAATTTAGCAATGTTCCACACAACCAGTTGTATTTATTAGAAACTTTTGTCGCTGAAAAGATAGACCTAAGCACCGCCCATGGTTATAACTTACGTGACGAATTTTTGGAAGCAGAAGATATAGATTCTGGGTTTGCAGATACAAAAATTTAAGATATTAGGTATTTCGGAGATCACGGTATAGCAGCAACAGCTTTGTTAGAGTCAAGAGAAGAAGTACGAAGCGGTGAAAGAATATGGGAACTAGATCCGAGCACTATACTAATAATTGCACGAGCAGACAGGAGTCGAGGTTTTGACACGCGATTTGAAGTGTCAACCCCAGATGAAGACGGTGAACCAATCTCCGAAACAATTCGAAGCCTTAGGATAACTCAGTTGGATAACGTCACCGCTTATGATGGAAAAACTGATAGAAAATTTACAAAAGCAGAAGAAGTTGCATCTTTCATTGCCGAAATATGTGGGCTGGTTGAAAAACTAGAACAGGAATAAAACAGAAAGAACCGGACATAATGCCGGTTCTTTCTGCCACATAAAGCTCCCATTCTTTTTGTTTGAATGGCTCGCATGAGCTTTGTCGATGTTTGTTTTCAAGTACGGTCGTATCTCGACTGGATGTTAGTATAACCAATGAAGCTTACGCTTGCAAGAAGATTTATGATTATCTTTCGTTTCCTGGTTTCCTATTAAACGTCCAGGTCGTCCATTTCAGCAAGTTCTTTGCGGGCATTACGCACGACATCGCTGCCTTCATCGTCAGTTGCACTGCTCGTGTCATCTGATGAAACATTATCATCAGCGCCCTTATTGTCGCGTTCTTGCATGTCGCCACCTGTGCCATTATCTACAATCTTCAAGTTGTAGCGGGCATCATTTTTCGTTCCAAGTGCTCTTAGTAAAGTACGAATACTTTGAGCAGTCGCTCCACGTTTACCAATTACACGTCCTAAGTCTTCTGGGTCAACTGTAAGCTCTAGTAACACACCCTTCTCATCGATACGACGCTCTACCACTACCGCATCGGGATTGCCTACTAAAGATTTTACGACGAATTCTACAAACTGCTGGTCAATACTAGTACTCATGCTCGGTCTCCTTATATCATTTGGTACGAAACGGTCACATTCAGGTGAATTGAAGTATAGAAAACTGACCGATGAATAAACGTTCAGATAACCCGTTCCTGAATAGTATACCGTATACTTGTTACTTTAAAATTATAGCAAATATTGCGGTGTGTCGTTGTGGCAGTATTTATTGACTCAATTATAATCGGGCGTATAATCTTTCACCGACTAAATCTAGTAGCAGTATAAGGATCTAGGATTCTGTCGTACCGGTTTCAGTTTCCGGAGCAGATTCTTCGGATGCGATTTCTGCTGAATCAGTAGCGACTTCTTCTTCGGCAACTACTTCTTCTTTTGGCTGGTTTCGACGTAATTTTTCAGGATTTCGTATACCGCGTTTCTTTTCGCCGGACAATTTGACCCATTTCGGTAGTTCAACGCCTTCTTTTTGCAACAGCATAGCCGCCCGTTCAGATGGTTGTGCGCCATGATTCAAATAAAAGCTGGCTTTTTCCGTATTAAGCGTGGCAGTCTTAGCATGAGGATCGTAACTGCCAAGTTGCGCGACAACCTTACCGCTCGTTGGTGTTAAACGCGATTCTTGTACGACGACTCGAAACATCGCGTGTCCCTTACGGCCGGTTCGTTGCATACGGATTGATAGCATATATTCGAATTCTCTCTTTCTTTAACACTTCAAGGTTACTAAGCTCTAATCTAGACCATTTTACAGATACGCGCCTCTGTTGTCAACCGCCGTAGTTGTAGCTTTGATTATTTTTTGTATTATTCGGGTAATGAGCGGTAATACTGGAGTGCGATTTCGGCAGCTTTCTGTTGACCGGCCTGCTTGCTCGGACCCTGCCCCTGACCCCTAAGGTTATTATTGACGAACACGCCGACGTTGAACATCTTGTCGTGGTCCGGGCCTGATTCTTCGATAACCTTATATACTGGGGTGAAACCTTCCCGGCTTTGAACAATTTCCTGCAGGTGTGATTTCGGATCCATCCATGAACCAGTCTGAAGAATCTCCTCGAATGTCGTGATTATTGTCTCTGTGATATACTTTTTAGCCGCTTCATATCCCTGATCAAGATACAGAGCGCCAACGACAGCTTCATAGCAGTTCGCAAGGATCTGCTCCCTAGCACGCTCACTTCCCCGCTTCTCACCACGGCTAAGCCGTAGCAAAGCTTCACAGCCGGATTTCGCCGCCGCCGCACTGATACTTTCAGTACGTACTAAGGCACTGCGCCAATTCGTCAGTATTCCTTCCGGCTCATCGTAATTGCTATACAAATATTCTGTTACAACCAATTCGAGTACTGCGTCACCCAAAAATTCCAGACGTTCATTGTGGACACTAACAGTCTTTTTGTGCTCATTCAAATATGAGCGATGGGTAAATGCGGTTACAAGCAGTTCGATATCATGAAAAGGTCCACCAAGTTTTTCATTCGCAAAATCAATATAAGGTGTCGTGTCCATGCCTACAGTTTCATCTCCCTGATTTTTTTCATGCCAAGCAGCATCAATTTTCCGATATCCTCATACGCTATTTTGTCGACCGCATCGTGAGCGGGCAGCCATTTTATATCACTCAGCCAATCTTCTCCCTGCAATTTATCGGTGTCACCGAGACCGTGTACAAGGTAGATATGCATAGTCATCAGCACGAGGGTATGAGTACGCCTGTAACGAAAATTAACTTTTCCAAGCCAGTCATACACTTTCATTTCCTGAAGTCCGGTTTCCTCGCGAATCTCCCGTTCGGCAGTCTGGTTTGGCTGCTCACCCTCTTCGACATGTCCTTTAGGAATAGTCCAACGGTTTTTAGCATCCTGAATTAACAGAATTTCTACTTTATTCGTCTCCTTGTTACGCCTGAACACGATGCCGCCCGATGTCGTTTCACGCACTACCTCATCAATAGATGGACGGCGCTGCTTATTTACAAAATCCCGGATGCCTTGAATAGCCTTCGGTCGTTTCGCAAACAGATTGGGCCTTTGAGCTTTTTTCTCTTCTTCGTCCTCCGGATTTTTGTCTGTCATGGTGTCTTCGCCTGTTTCTGAGAATGCTCTTTGGTCGTCTCGTCTTCTGATTTAGTGACTCCGTCGCGCTGACGAAGCACCGTACCAAGCACGCCGTTTATAAATTTACTGGAGTTTTCACCGCCAAATGCTTTCGCTAGCTCTACCGCTTCATTAATTACAACCTTTGGCGGTACATCCGTCACGTACAGGAGCTCATACAAGCCCATTCGAAGCACCAAACGGTCCATTCGTGCTATTTGGTCAATCGGCCATTCAGGAGCAACCGGCTGCAATACAGCATCAAGTTTTTCGGCATGCTCTATGACGCCATTGACCAAAGTACGAATAAAGGCAACGTCTTCGACCATTTCAGAATATCTTTCGATATTCCTCTCGAGAACCTCGTTTAGGTTAAAATCCGCATCGCCAGCGTCACGACGAAACTCTTCCTCGTACAAGGACTGGAGTGCGATGATTCGACCGAGATGACGGTTTGATGCCATTTTTAAGGTTCCTCTGGCGGTTTATGATTACTCTTCGACTACTGTATACACTTAAGAATTACTCACAGTATAAACTAGATTGTTAAAAAAAGCCTAAGCTTTCTTGCCTGATTCGCGGCGGGTCGTGTAAGCTTTGACGGGTGATTTTGCATTGACGGCGCGTGCTAATTTGACAAGCAGATGACTGCGTCGGGCGCCGGTTGCACGGGGGCTTGTTCGTTTCTTAGGTTTTCCCATAGTATTAGACTCCTCTGTACTCGTGATCCTGCCGAAAAAGATCGACTGGACAATTATTTTTCTGAAGTTAGTCCTATTTTACCGAATAACTCCTTATAACACAAGCTTGAACTTTACAATGATGATTTTTATGTAGTCATAGCTTTGCCCATTCTATACATCGTGGTATGGTATACATTATGAAAACCCAAGAATCTAGATTTAATGTACGAAATAGTATGAGGGTAATTGGCGGCATCGCTTTGGCATTTTCTTTAACAGGCTGCGGGGATATTGTGAAAGGCCTGGCAGCTCCTTCAGGCGTTCGTGCCAAAAACGTCGAATTCTCTTCTGAAGGCTATTTTTTACATGCACCTTATTCAGTTACAGAGCCTGGTATTCTACAAGCCGGTAGTGCGATCAGATACGATGATTACAAAGTAAAGATTCCTGCGGATGCAGACCAAGCTACAATAGAAGGAATTAAAAATTCCTGCCTCATTCTCGAAGAACCAATCGAGGTAGCGCCTTTCGAGACAGTAATCGCTCAAAAAACCGAGACTGCTAGTAACGGCGCATTTATCCAGATCCCTATCCATTTATTACCCGAAGACAATCGGGCTACATGCCTCGAGGACAGCGACACAATATTATGGACCCAGCAATTCAACATCACTCATCCGGAAAACTAATGCTTCTTTAATTCGTCAGGAGAAACTGTTGGCTACAACCGGCATTTTCTGAAGATTAACTAATGACAAAATTCACGAGTCTGCCGGGTACGTAAATAACTTTTCGAATGACAACGCCATCTAAATGTGTAGCGACTTTTTGATCGTTCCTCGCCATTTCGACCACCTCGTCTTCTGACAAACTTTTGGACATTTCTAGTTCGGCTCGGAGTTTTCCATTTATCTGCACGACAATCGTCATACTGTCGGACTCGAGATATCTTTCGTCGTAATACTGCCAGCTTGCAACGTGTACCGAATCAAAGGCATCGGTACGCGGCGATAGTTCATTTGCGCTTGCAAGCCATTGCCAAAGCTCTTCTGCCATATGAGGAGCAAACGGAGCGATCATAGTAACAAGCGCACGCAGCGACTCCAACCAAGCGACAGGATCCAAACTAAACACCTCTTTGTCCTGATAAGCTAATTTGTAGAGTTCATTGGTATATTGCATCAGAGCGGCGATGGCCGTATTGAAATTCATTTTATCCAGATCTTCAGTGACTGTCTTGATCGTCTGGTGAGTTAAACGTCGCAATTTTGTGACGTCCTCACCATCGGCATCTGGCGCAGTGTACTGCAAGCCGTTCGTATAATCTTCTACGAGCTTCCAAATTCGCTGCAAAAACCGGTGAGTGCCACCGACGGCTTCCGGATTCCATGGGGTCGTCTGATTGTAGGGAGCCAGGAACGTGATAGCTAGGCGCAGTGCGTCAGCACCGTAACCGGCATCGATGATTTCCGTCGGATTTACAACATTTCCTTTGGATTTACTCATTTTAGAGCCGTCTGCAGCAAGAATGATCCCCTGACCCCTCCGCGACAAATAAGGCTCGGGAGTCGGAACCAGCTTCTGATCGTATAAGAACTGATGCCAGAACCGGCTGTACAACAGGTGAAGTGTGGTATGTTCCATGCCGCCCAGATACAGATCTACACCGCCCCAATAATCAAGTTTTTCTTTGTCTGCAAAAGATTCGTCGTTTTTTGCGTCGAAGTATCGCAGATAGTACCAGCTACTCCCAGCCCAATTTGGCATCGTGTCAGTTTCGCGCCGGGCATTGCCGCCGCATTCTGGACATGTAGTATTCACCCATTCATCAATGGCTGCTAATGGACTCTCCCCTGTATCTGTCGGTTCATAATTCTCGACTGCGGGCAACTCGACTGGCAACTGGTCTGCTGGCACCGGAACCGCACCGTCTTTTTCGCAGTGGATTATAGGAATCGGCTCTCCCCAGTAATGCTGACGGCTAAAGATCCAATCTCTAAGACGGTAGGTAGTTTTTTTCTGCGCCACTCCCTTTGCGGCCAGATCGGCTACTATTTCTTCTTGTGCTTGTTCACTGCCTAGGCCGTCGTACTTGCCGGAGTGTATAAGAAGACCCTGTTCCGAGAAAACTGTTCCTTCGAAATACGCCCTTGTTAATGCCTGGTAAGATTCAGCCATGCCATCGATGCGGCCAATTATTTCGTCTTTTGACAGCCAAAGGACCTCATACATGCCCTTTTCATACTCTTCAGTTCCAACGATGCCATTATGGTCATCGGAATTGAGCCGTAGCTTGGCAAGCTGCAATATATTTCGAGCCGGCGTTCCATCTGGTCGCTTGTAATAATATGATACGGCGAATGGAATGGGGCCTTCGAATGTCACGTCTGTGTAGCCGGTTTCCTCGGTAAATTCCCTGAGCGCCGCATCTGCGAAAGATTCGCCTTCATCAATACCGCCCCCTGGCCATTCAAGCCCGGCCCTGAAATGATCTGCTTTCCATTCGATGAGGCAATATTTGTCGGTCGCCTGGTCGTGAGCAACCGATAAAACCGCATACCTATCTTTAGACCCTTTCTTGTCGGCAGCAAACCCTTTTTGCTCAAAAACTGGCGTGACTACTGGTTTAACCGGAAGATCATACTTATTCGCAAAAGCGTTATCTCGCTCATCGTGCGCCGGCACTGCCATGATCGCACCAGTGCCATATCCCATCAAAACGTAATCAGCGATCCAGATAGGCAATTTTTCGTCATTGATGGGATTAATAACGTAAGCACCAGTGAACACACCAGTCTTGTCACGGTTCATGTCCTGTCGTTCAATCTCGGATTTCGCCTGTGCAGCCATCTGATACATGCCTACCGCCGGTTTATGTTCAGCGGTCGTAATCTGCTCAACCAAAGGATGTTCAGGTGAAAGCACCATAAACGTTGCACCGAACAGCGTATCTGGCCGAGTCGTAAACACTGTCAGTTTCGGTACTATTGCTTCCAAAACCATTTCTTCATGATCTGCAGTGAAATGTGAACCATTCGCTTCAGTTTCAATCAATTGAGCGTGTAGTTTATCTGCAATTTCTATGGGATGGCTCGAAGGCACTATATGGTCATTTTTATCGGAAAGGACGGTTATGTTGTCTGACTTATTGCATATAACCTCATAATCAAAAATCCAATCAGTTGCTTCTTCGAGTACGGGTCGAGGTTTATTGTCTTTAAATTCTGTTCGTACCGGTGGCGCTACCAAAACAAGCGACTTTATAGCCTTATCGAGTTTTGGCAGTAGCTTCATCGCAACAACACATCCCAGCGAATGTCCAAAGACAGTCGTCGTTGTTGAGAATTTATAGTGATTCAAAACGAATTGAACCTGCTCTTCGACATTCGGCTGCGATGTATTAGGGAGGTCAGGAGCAAATACTTTACCACCTCGACGCTCAATTTTCTCCTTTAATGACGGCCAGAAGTTTTCGGTGCTCTTCCCGCCATAGGCGTGCAAGAATACAAAATCCTTACCAGACAAGTCCATATCAAGTTCGAAGCTGATTTCCGCTCCTTCGCTGCGCCCGATCCAGTTTATCTGCTGCATGGCGATGCGACTTGGGTAATCAACGCTCTTTAAGCCATCTATAAGCCGATCTGCATACTCGGTTATCTTGAGCAGCCATTGCTTCAGCCGTTTCTTTTCGACCAGCGTGTCGCAGCGTTCATGGCGGCCGTTCGTAACCTCCTCATTTGCCAACCCTGTTTTACAGAATGGACACCAGTTTATAGATATATCATCCTGATAAGCTAGCCCGGTCTTGTAAAACTGTAAAAATAGCCATTGGGTCCATTTATAATAAGCCGGATCCGTCGTCTTGAAACTCCGGTTCCAGTCGAAACTATAGCCGAGTGACTCAAACTGTTTTTGGAAGTTAGCGACATTACGGTCGGTGGCAATTTGCGGTGCGATCTTATTTTTGATAGCGTAGTTTTCAGTAGGCAATCCGAAAGCGTCGTAGCCCATCGGATAGAGCACGTTCATACCCTGCATACGCTTATACCGCGCCAAAATATCACCGAGCGTATACTCGCGCATATGGCCCATGTGCAGACCATCGCCAGAAGGATATGGAAATTCTGTGAGCATGACAAATTTGGGCTTTTTGCTGAAGTCCTCGGCCGCATAAATACCCGACTCCTGCCAGGTTTTCTGCCACTTCGGCTCTATTTCTTTTGGATTGTAACGCTTCATGCAGGCAATTATAACAAAGGTGACGTATATAAAGGAGTTATATCAAAAATCTGTCGTAGATTCATACTCCTCAATAAACAATGCATCGTGCTGCTTTAAAAGCTCTAGGATTAATTCGTGGCCTTTAAATGCCGGTTTTTCGTGGAGCGCGGATTCGTTTGCAAAATAACAATCGAAATGCTCTTGCTCAACAGTTACATCGCAACCCCGTGGCACCTCGCCATAAAAAACATAGCCATTGATGTGGCTTACCGGCTCTTGCCCGTCCCTAAAATGCATGATCAAATTGCCTCTGAGCTGTAATTCGACATCAACCAGGCCGCTCTTTTCATAAAGCTCTCGTGTGGCGGCTTGCAGAAGTTTTTCGCCGAAGTGGATTTTTCCCGACGGAAAGCCTTTGTAGTCTAAGAACGGCTGATGTTTCCTTCTGAGGAGTAGCCAAGCACCGTCTGCCCTCCGGACAGTCACGATCGTAATAACTTTGGGCTGAATTCTAATTTTCATGTTCGATAGCGTCGCCCTGTCGGCGAACTGTTTTCCTAACCTTGACAGTGAATACGCCTGGTCACCGCGTACAATCAGGCCAGCTTTTATAAGCTGTTTCAAATGATACATAAACAGGTTGGCTTCGACATCTTTCGGCTTGAGCTCTGAATATCTCAGGGAAGGCTTACTAAGCATCTTTTTAAGGACATAAAGCTGAATATGATGAGTGAGGACTGGATCTTGCATACCTCAAATATAATTGAGTCAAATCGCACTGTCTATAATTACGTCATGCGAACTCCTATGATTACGTCGTAACACAAGGAGCCAGCAATGCATACGAGCGGTAACCAACACGATGATTACTGTGACCAGATGGAATCTTTGGATAATTCCGAACAACAAGAGGCGCGCGGGAGAAATGTTGCAATCATAGCTATGACACTTGGGGACGTAGCAATGAAATTTGCGTCTGTAGAGCGTGTCCCAAGGTATACACCTGAGCGCCGAGAGAACAATGCAGAACATAGTTTCATGTTGGGATTAATAGCTACCGAGCTTGCAACAACATACCTGCCCGATCTGGATTCCGGAGATGTCACCCAATTTGCTTTAGTGCACGACCTCGTAGAACTTGTGACCGGAGACATTCCAACGTATGACCTAAGCCCCGAGGGCCTCCAAAACAAAGCCTGCGCCGAGCATAAAGCACTCGAAACTTTGTCGAAAGTTTTGCCTCCTGCCACCTATGCTTTAGTCGTACGTTACGAAACGCAGATTGAGCCCGAAGCAAGGTTTGTTCGTCTCGTAGACAAACTTATGCCGATCATCGTAGATTTATTGGGGCCGGGTGAACAAATTATGCGAGAAGATTATGGTGTCGTCTCTAAATTAGTCTTGGACATGAATGAGTCTCGGGCAGACAACCGATTCATGGCGATGTTTCCAGAACCAGAACTCAATACTGTACACGCAGCCCGTCGTCTACTGGCCGAGCAGTTTTCGGTCCAGATATTCGGCGAATAATCAAAACTGTTTCAGATAGCTGGTTTCAAATGCAGTTGCAGTAGACTGTCGGGAATTGTGGCGCTCTTCAGCAAGTACGATTAGTTTTCGCACGAGATCAACTCCTGCTACGCCGGCAATTCGCCAGTTATGCGCATACAGGCTGCCTGGCAACGGATTTACCTCATTAAAGTACACCTCGCCCGTCTTGCTATCTATGAGCATATCGATACGGGCCGTGCCTGTACAACCGAGAGCAGCGTAGGTTTGCAGGCCAATTTTTTCAGCTTTCTGATACAAGGCTTTCGGGATATCGGCTGGAAGCTGACTGTAGCCTTGCGCGCCTTTACTACCTTTTCCTCCGCCTTTTTTGCCGCCTTTACCACCATGAAGATATTTCGTTTCAAAATCGAAGAAATCCTCAGAAGTATTCAGCGGCCTTTCGAGTAGTGCCGGCTCGGGCTTGCTATTACCCATTACAGGAAGGGTAACTTCTATGAGATTCTGCACCGCTTCTTCGGCTAAAAGCTTGTCGTCGTAATGTGCTGCTACTTCCAATGCATTCTGCAGCTCTTCTTCGTTCGTAACCCGGGAGATACCAATACTCGATCCAAGATGCGCCGGTTTTACGAATAACGGAAATGTCAGTTTTTTTGTACATGCTTTGACGGCTAGAGTTATATCTGCCTGTATAGCGGGTCTATCAAAATAGACATACTTTGGTGTTGGTATGCCGTGCGCCTCCGCCATTTGCTTGGACAGTACTTTGTCCATTGCTAAAACACTTGACCTGAGATCACAGCCGACATACGGCACGCCGGCAAGTTCAAGCAGTCCCATCAATGAACCGTCTTCGCCGTAAGTTCCATGCATCGCCGGAAATACGACATCAATCCGTGCCGACTGCTTACGCGACGTTAGACCAGCTGATTTGAGTAATGTGAGGCCTCCGTCGAACCGTATGCTCGCCGGTTGGTTCCGGCTCATAAAATCCTCAATGCCGCCCGACGTAAAAAGTTTTATGTCTTTTAATTTTGTGTCCCAGTACCAAGATCCATCACGGGATATATAGACTGGCTCTATCTTGAATTCTTTCGTAAGTTCCAGTGGTTTTATGACGCTCGCCAAGGCCGTAATTATCGATACATCGTGCTCTGTTGATCTGCCGCCAAATATAACTGCTATTGTTTTCATGACTTTAGTATATGCAATTTCCGCTCGCAATCACAGATTTAAGTTCCAGTGCAAATTATGCGTAATTGTCAGTCCAATCGTTCTGCATTAAAACGACGTCGCCTTTCGTAACGAAATGCTCGAGATTTTTATAAAATTCCAAGGGATCAGACTGCACTCGAACCTCGCCTTTGTAGCCAGATTCTTTTAGACCTTCTTCAATGTATGACGTAACCGAATTCTTCATGAGTACCACCATATCCGGAGCGGCTTTGGCAATCAGCCGCCCCATTTCCGTGTGGACACGGGCCGTTTCCTTGCCCTGCCCCACTAGCCCTGGAGAGACATACCATTTTCGCTTGGCGTTCAGTTCGGCTAAAAGCTCCGTTCCGGCACGCACTCCTTCCAGATTGCCGTTATACGTATCGTCGATAATCCAAGCGCCTCCCAAAGTATATGGATTCATACGGTGCTCGTAAGAGCTCGTCCGTTCGACTCCTTTTTGTATTTGCTTTACAGTCATGCCAAGTTTTAGTCCCAAAACTGCTGCAGCGCTTATCGGACCGATCTGATGCTTACCAAGCAATTTCGTATGGAGATCTATACTCTGCTTCGAATCTTTTTCGGTATTGGTTAGCTTAAAACTCGTACCATCAATATCAACCTTCACATCATCTACCTTCCAGTCGCCAACTACAGATCGGTCGTACGCATGAAACGATTTTTGAAGATACGGCTGCGCATCAGGGGATTCTCCGTTAGCGAACACATTGCCGGCCTCAACATAGGTAGACACGCTAAAAATATCTTTGGCTGCATTTTGCAGAGTTTTGTATTTATCCAGATGCGCCGGCGCTAAACCCGTAATAAAAGCGTAAGTGGGGTGTGTGGTACGTGAGAACCGCGCTACATCTCCTGGCTCGCCTTCTCCATATTCTATGATCAAGACTTCTTCGTCTCCCTTCAGATTTCGTGCAAACTGCGCATGCGAAATAGCTACATTCCGATTAGCCGGAGTTGCCGCCACCTTCATGCCTTCGGACAAGATGGTCGCAAGCAGCTCCTTCATGGTTGTTTTGCCGTAACTGCCAGCAACGGCAATCTTTACGGCTTTATGGTCTTTAAATATTTTTTCAGATGCTGCTATTAGTTTTTTATCGCGTGGTTTTACAACGAACAGTTTCGCCAGAATAAGTGGAATAACGACAAGATGAGCCCATACGACAGGATAAGAAATAAGCAGTGCCACTCCGAACGTAATAACTTCCGGATAACCTTGGTAAATAATTCCGGCAATGACAAGTGAGATTCCGGCAATGATCTGCACACCCATTCCAAACTTCAGAGCCGCTCTGAGTAAACGAGCACGCTTTGTCGGATCCAGTACTCGCCGGCGCATAATTTTAGAAAAATCCTGTGTTCGCCAATACCATTTTATGTAGTCCGAGACGTCATACTCCGTACTTTGCAACATGTACGCAACAGTAGTCGGATGCTGTAAGTAATACGCGGTTATTGACCGGATCATTTTACAAACTCCCGTATGTATCCGACAACTTCAGGTCCGTGCTCTGTATGAAGAAAATGTCCGGCTTCGGGTACTATCTTGAGCTTCGACTCAGCTATAATACTTTGGTAAATCTGACCGAACTTTACTGGAGTTTCCTGGTCCTGGTCACCATATATCAGTAGCGTCGGTATCTTGATTTTAGCGGCATCGCTTTGGATGTCCTCGGATACGATTTTTTTGAATGTTTCCTGCATATGCTCTGCCACAAGCATGTCGGAACCCGTCGAAGTATAAAAAGATTGGCGTATTCTGCGTCGTATACGTGGCGGCAAAGGGCTACTTAACACTTTTCCGGATTTCGCCAATATTTTTAATGATAATTTCTTTGATGATTGCTGGTTGCGAATCCCTGCGCTGGCTACAAGTACGAGCTTGTCAGCGCGTATATTCCCTGCCGCTAAAGCTTTTATTGCGAGCGATCCTCCATTCGAATGTCCGATCACGATATGTATATTGTCATCTTTTAGAAGTTTCTTCAAAAACATACCGACAAATTCAGCATATTCTTGTAGGCCCCAAGCATACGGGGGTTTCTGACTTCCACCAAAACCAGGTAAATTCATAATTACCACGTCATAGGCGGATTCAAGTGCTTGCGCTATCTGCGTCCAGCTACGAGACGTATCTGCCCATCCGGGTACAATCAAAACTATAGGGCCTTTGCCGGAACGGTCGTACTGAGTCAGCAGATCACTAACTATTATTTGCATAAGCTTTATTATACCTTGCCAACGAACATTAATCGGATCATTTGTCTTACTTTACTATAAGTTCGGGTACTTTAGTTCAATTCTCGAAGCTGACGCCGCAGCTCCTCTGCCGGTACGGCCGTTTCCGGCTGTATTACTTCAGGAGCTTTTCCATAGTCAGTGAAATTGATTGTCCGGCTTGATGCCTGGTGATGAATAGTCTTGAGCTGTAAATTTTTAGCATCAATAAAAAATACCAAACTAGCATCGGTCTGATTTTCCGCGAATGCATCTTTGTTTATGCTCTCCAGGTCTTTCAGGTTTGATGCTTTCGCAACCTGCTTCATGTACGAAATGTAAGGTTCTGGTTTTATTGTTACAGCAAAAGCACGAATGTCCTGACCGGACGTATCCGAGGTCGTCGCTTTCATGAAATCAGTCTTGAACACACTTGCCTTCTTCATGCCTTCCATAAGTTTGTCGGCTTCTTGGTCGGAAAGTCCGGCTATCGGAACAATGCAGCCGCCAAGCGCGGTTTTGCCGTAAAAACTGGCATTAGTATTTTCTATAGGTTGCTCACCCCACCGGTTCAATAGCTGAGATGTATCTTTGTCGCCTTTAATTTTGAGCGTTGTGTACTTTACGTACTCTTTATCAGGAAAATAAAGGGCTTCCGTCGTTACTTCAGTGCCTTCTTGGCGAATGGTCGTGAGTGAAGTTGCATGATGCTGCCGCTCCAAGTCGAGAGATACGACTTGATCGGTCTTAATACCTTCTTTGTCGTCCTTTACCGTACAGGTAATACCTTCAGTCGTTAAGAGCGTCCGCATAGCGCTATGAAAGACTTTCGAATCTGATTTTGCGTCAGCCTGCTTCTTGGCATTACTGGCGCTTATACTTAGGCCCACTACTCCAACCAGAACCACGGTGCAAAGTAATGCGAGACCCAAACTGCGCGATACGTTAAACGGAACGTTCGGCACCTTTCTAAATCTTGACATAACCTTATTGTACCAGCAATCATATAAGTATGTGAGCTTTGAACTTAACAGAAAAGGTATTTTATGCTACAATCCCAAATGTCAAATCTGCTAAACATGGGGATATAGCTCAGTTGATTAGAGCGCTGCCCTGGCAGGGCAGAGGTCCAGGGTTTGAGTCCCTGTATCTCCACCAATTTATAGAGCAGACTACACAAATGCAATGTGACTATCTGGCGTCAGATTTTTAAATAATAGGATTATAAATTGTATGTCAGAATTTTTGTTACAAAAAGACCTTGATGCTATAGAACAGCGAACGTTAGAAATAGATTTCGTAAACCGGCGCGCTAACGAATTAGAGGCACAAGCGGCGGCATTACGCTTACATGCCGCTGAAGCACGAACCAATGCATTTCAGTCCGCCGGTGCTTCAATACTCGAAAACCTACAAAATAACCAAATCAGCGATACACAAGCAGTGGCAGCATTAGCCTATTTAGGCGATAAAGATCCGGAATTAGTGAAATTATACGGAAATAATCGTTCTGATACAATCGTCGAAGCCTTTGCTAAATTACAGCCAAATGAACCGATAGTAGGTCTACCGGACGACAAGCAACAAAAAATGACAGGAATTATAACTGGCGAGCCTCATGTCACGGAGATTAATCTTCGTGACGTATCAAAAAGTCGTTCCGTATATCAACCATTTATGGCTCCCTGGGGCAAATTAATGGTTCCAGCCAAAGTTATCGACCGTAATGGCCAGGTGCAATCTGTCGAAATTACCACGGACATTTCAGTGCTGGCAACAAGCACAATTGGCCGGGTTGCATTACAACAGCTAACTGATGGTGCTGAATTTACAATTGGACATGACTCTTCCTTGTGTCGCCACGACTCAAAAACAAATGCTTTACAGTTACAAGAATTAAGAACTCGTGTGAACGAATTACAGACTCTTGGACTTGAACCGTTAGACACCACTAACCTTGATATAGCGATTACGAAGGCAGAAGCCTATAAAGCTGAACAAAATCACCTAGATCGTAATCGAAAACAATATTCGCCACTAACATTTAATTAAAACACCAAGCATTCTAATGAAATTGCTTGGTGTTTTTTCGTGCGCGCCCACCCTGCGGCGGATGGCTGCTTGCATTTTGTAGATTAATGTTTGTTTTCAGGCGCCGCATTGATGCGCACGAATTACCTTAAGCATAACGCATATGATTTGATTGTCAAGCCGTCAGCTTCGCGATTTCGGTTAATAAGTTAGTCTGAGTAATTTCCATTTCATCTATGGCGACCCGTAGTACAAGATGATCTACAAACTTTGCTTCGTATTGGCCATTAGTTCCGAACCGTAAACTAAGCCAACGATGCATGTCGTTGTGGTCGGCCTCAACTGGCAAGCCGGCTTTCTGAAGTACTGACAAAATCTGCTTCATATCCCTAACATAAAAATCCAATCCGTCTAATCCCAACCTGTCTAATGAGTTGGCTCGACGTTCCATGATTTTTAACAGTTTCATTCCTTCATGAGGAGTATGCAAAACTGATGACGCAATGAACCGTCCGTTAACCGTGCCTATATGAGTCTGTTCAACTGCTTCGCCTAGCTGGCAAAGATTTGCAAACAGCGTCATTTTGTCGGCTACTTTCCAACTGATTGTTGTTGGCACTGCTTGGAATACATTCTCAGATAGCCCCTGTTCGATCTTGAAGTTTTTCCAAGCCGCGAAATACTGTACCAAATCCTCCTCTAAAGCTTGCGTACCGCCGGTTAGTGAAATCATGTTTTATCTCCGCAATTAACTTTGATAGTAGCTGTTACTCATGTAGCATCTTAAGCATTTCGTCTTCAGAAATCTGTTTGGTTCCAAGCTTGTCGGCTTTCTTGAGCTTGCTGGCACCGACGTTGTCACCGACAATCAGGAAATCGGTGTCTTTGCCAATGCTGGACTGGAAATTACCGCCGAGTGCTCGGATTTGCTCCGCCGCCTGATCTCGGCTCATCCGTTGCAGGCTACCAGTTATGACAAAGTGCAGCCCACTGAGCTTGCCGCCAATTTCTTTGACTTCCTGAGCCTGAACGCCAAACGACTCGAACTTTTGTAACATCTGGTGATTAGATGGCTCAGCAAACCATTCGACTACTGATTCGGCGACTACTTCACCGATGCCTTCAACCGCGCTTAACTGGTCAATTTCTGCAATTGTTAATGCCTGAAGCGTCCG
>JBGTMN010000038.1:0-3080 GCA_041743525.1 Saccharimonadales bacterium (SeqCode)
GACTGTTTGAGCTATGATCGTACGCTCGCCGTCACGGATGAAGAGCAGTTCCCAGCCGTTCGGTCCTGTTAGATTGTTGTGGATCACTTGGGCGGTATTGAGTTCGGGTTCATTATTCGGCACCAACCGTACTGATCGTCCGCTGCGGCGTATAGATTTTTTGAGCGTCAGTCCGGTTGCGAGGAGTTGCTTGAGCGGAACTTTAAGCCCGTAAATGCTCAGTCCAAGTGTCATCTTGCCTTCCGGCATGGATTCGGCATGACCCGGTGCGACTTCTGCTAAGAATGATTCGATCTTTTTCCAATCGGTCGTGTCGAGTATCGTCAGTAGTTTGCCGAATTTCATCGTTCCACCCAGTCGGTCGAAAGCGACGAGGCATGGGTCAACGTCCAAAACCGCGGCACCGGCTAAAGGTCGTATAGCCTCGGCGCCATATAGACTCTCAAGTTCCGCCAGCCCAAGTTGTGGCTGTCGGCCGAGTATCATAACTGATTGTATGTCAGACATGCATGTAGTATACCTTAATGCCTGCATGAACGGCCGCAATGTATGGAGTGTGACGGGAGCTTCATTAATAGTTCAGGTGATTTTATGAGAGTTATTCCGTAAAGTGCAAGTAATTCCAGTCAATTACCCAGTAACGGTCGGACAATTATTTTTGTTATAATTGGGCACAGTATGACCGACACAAACGATAGTTTCTTTAAGCGTCGCTGGAAACTGATTCTAAACATCATAACCATTTTGGCTTTATTCGCGCTGTTGTATGTAATCCGCGACCAGCTGAGCCAGACGCTGACGAACCTAAGCAGGGTGTGGCTGGGCGTACTCGTGTTAATGCTCCCGATCCAACTTTTGAACTATCACGCACAGACAAAAATGTATCAGCACCTGTTTCAGATTCTCGGTAATAAGTTGTCTTACAAATTCCTGTTCCGAACATCGCTTGAACTGAATATGGTAAATAGCGTTTTTCCGAGTGGGGGAGTATCTGGCGTTTCGTATTACGGTGTCCGCATGCGCGACGGCGGAAAAGTGACGGGTGCCAAGGCAACTTTAGTACAGGTTATGAAAGTCGCACTCCTTATTTTGTCATTTGAACTTTTACTTATAGTCGGACTATTTTTGATGGCCATAGAGGGCAGGGCGAGTGGATTGATATTGTTTGTAACCGGTTCGTTGTCGACACTTCTGATAGTCGGAACACTGGGGTCGATGTATATTATCGGATCAAAGCGCCGCATTAACAGTTTTTTCATAGCCGTCACCAAATTTTTTAACGGAGCTGTTCGGCTATTCAGACCAAAAAACCCCGAAACAATCGACATTCAAAAAGCCCACGGCGTTTTCGATGATATGCATCAGAATTACATGCACTTCCGCCGCCATTATAAAAAACTGAAAGCTCCTTTCTACTGGGCGCTTACAGCAAATTTAAGTGAAATCATGACTATTTACGTCGTGTACATCGCTTTTGGCGAATGGGTAAACATCGGCGCAGTAATATTGGCTTACGCCGTCGCAAATTTCGCGGGACTGGTATCGGTTCTCCCAGGAGGTGTCGGCGTGTACGAATTCCTGATGACTGCCGTACTTGTGGCGGGTGGCGTTCCGGCTGCCGTCAGTTTGCCAGTCACCGTCATGTACCGCGTCCTCAATACTCTCATTCAGGTACCGCCGGGCTATTATTTCTACCATAAGACGCTACAGAGTTCGGGCGCGACCTAATGTCTATGAACGATTCCGAAGTCGTAACGGTGTCGGTAGCTGAATTCATTGAGCTGCTGAACCAAACTTTTGAGTATGCGTTTCCAACGGTTGTGGTGACCGGTGAGTTGGCAAATTACCGGGTCAGCCGCAACAAATGGTTGTATTTCGATTTAAAGGACGAAGAATCGAGCATGAAATGTTTTGGTACCGTTTTTCAACTGCCGGGACCGTTAGAAGACGGCATGATGATGCAAGTTCGTGGCTACCCAAAAATGCATTCACAGTTCGGGTATAGCTTTAATGTCCAGACCATGCAACCGGCCGGCGAAGGATCGATCCGTCGTGCCGCCGATCTTCTGGCGGCAAAACTGAAAGCCGAGGGATTGTTCGATTCTGCGCGCAAAAGACCGTTGCCATATCCGCCACAGCGAATCGGTCTCATTACATCACGGCAGTCTGCCGCCTACGCCGATTTTATAAAAGTCATCAGCGCCAGATGGGGAGGGCTCGAGATCGAGCTCATCGACGTTCTGGTGCAGGGTGATATGGCTCCGTCGCAAATTGTTGCTGCATTAGAACGCTTCAACGCCCTGGCACAGCCGCCGGAGGTATTGGTGTTGGTGCGCGGCGGAGGCAGTGCCGATGACTTGGCTGCATTCAGTAGCGAAATAGTCATACGGGCCGTAGCGGCGAGCAGAGTGCCTGTTCTGGCGGCCATCGGACATGAGACAGATATCAGCCTGGCGGAATTAGCGGCCGACGGGCGGGCGAGTACGCCGAGTAATGCTGCGGAACTGCTTGTACCCGACAGGCGCACGGCACTCGAAACGGTTGGCGCTGTTAGAGTCCAACTACATGAAGCCGTGTCTGAGTTAATGCAAGGGGAGCGGCACGACCTAACTGCCATGACCGATGAACTCCATCAGCTTATAAAAGAAAAGCTTGTCGAATCAAAAAGTTCGGTTGCCTCATCGAAACAGATACTGGAGGTTTTGAGTCCACAGGCGGCACTTCGCAGGGGTTACGCGGCAATACGAAAAGATGGAAGGATTACGCGGGGCGGGCAGGAATTAACAAAAGGTGATATAATAGATATAGAGTGGGCCGTAGCCAGTGCTTCGGCTGAAATAGTATCAATAAGGAAAAAAAATGCCAACACATGACCGGCCTGACGTCGAATCAAAAGGATATAAAGAGCTGTCAGCAGAGCTTGCGGCACTGCTTGAAAAGCTCGAATCTGGGGATCTTGATATTGACGAGGCCGTTATGTGTTACAGGCGAGGGCTTGAGGTTGTCAAAGCCCTCGAATCACATTTAAAATCAGCAGAAAATACGGTTACGGAACTGAAGTCGGCGCTGGATTCAGCCGA
>JBGTMN010000039.1:0-4620 GCA_041743525.1 Saccharimonadales bacterium (SeqCode)
TAACTTACAATAATAGCCATCGAAACTGCATATAGTCAGAATTAGAGGCCAGACGGAGATACACGCTCATGGACGAAGACAATACACAGGTAGCAAAAATAAATCCTGACGCAGAAGAGGCTGAAGCCATCGAAGCGGCTCTGGAAGTAATAGACGAGACTGCTCCCGATACGGATATCGACGAACCGAGGGAAGTTATACCACAGAAAAAATCAAACGATATTCTGCAACCGGAAACAGACGAGCAGGACAACTATCATGAAACCGACGTCTTCGCCTGGGCGAACAATCTGGTGCAATTTAAGGACGAATTACAGATAAACATCTTTTTCTTTAACAAGAATAACGTCGTGTACCGCACGAATCTCAATGAAGAACTCAAAAAACAACTCGAGCCGATGTTTATCGATGAATTATTGGAATATGTCCTGGAAGGTGCCGACAAGGGCTTGATAGTCCGCGGCTTCGAACAAGCCGAAAAAGAAGACAATGTTTTGCAGCGGACAAGGCTACACAAAGTCGACAAAGCGCGGGAAGTCCTAAACTGGCTCAAATCCCAAGAGAGCGAAATAGAGATATTCAAAGAAGAAGAGCATGATATTAAGCGTATAAAAGGCGTTATCGCTCGGGTCAGCCACAAGCAGATGCCGAAGAGCTTTTATGTGATCAAAGCATTGCCACAGTCTCAGGTGATGAAGGGAAGTGCCGGTTGGATGATTCGTGACAACAAGCTTGTTCAGTTCGATGCTGATGCCGCCCTTCGCATACCATCAGACAACCAACTCCTTGTTTTAGAGCAGGATATGTATGTCTTCAACGAATCCAAGCTCAAGACTTTATTCGGATATGACGCCAAAGAAGCCAGTATTGCCGAACAGAAGGTAGAAGAAATCCAGCGCAATTATAAATTGGTATTTGGCGAGGGAGATTCCATGAACTCGCTCATAAAAGGCAAGCGCTCACTCATTAAGAAATTACAAAAGATGGAAACGGACCAGATTACCCAAGATGATCTGCTGGCACACGGTGAAGAAATCGGCGTCGAACTGATGACGGACGACAGGGGTGCAATCATCATCATGGATAGTAAAGATCTGGAAAAGTTCATAAACCTGCTGAACGATGACTACATAGAATCACCGCTCACCGGCATGCGTTACGAAATCCAAAAGAAGCGAGAGCTGAAGCTGTCCGAAGAAGACGGCCCGGTACCAGCTAGTCCATTCGAAAAATAATGTGGAATGCTAGTAGATAGGATCTGGAAACACGCGGGAAGTTAATGATACAACTCCGATAAGCACAATACCACCGAGGGTACCGGCTATCTTAACCATTTCAGGATGTTCATGTACGATATTGTTCCTCAGCGAAATCTCTTTTGATTGTAATGAGCCAACTGTCGTTCCAAAGATAAATTCTTCCTGTAACGGTTCGCCTTTTATTTCTTCTTCTAAGTAAAAGTCGGTTTTCAAGCATTGTACATTCGCTTCTGATACTAAATCTTCTGGTGAATATTCTCCGACACATGACTGTATGCGGTCGGCCTGTGCCGTCTTACTTTGGTCGTATTTTGTAGAAAAAAAGGAGGTAGCTCCATAGGACAATGCAGCGGCCGTGCCTACGCAGGCGGTGAATTTAGCTAATTCGTAGGACATGTCGAGTTCTCCCTAATCTATTGAAATAAATATAACAATACAGCAAACATCTGTTTAAGTAAACAAGTTGAACATAAATTACTCCCTACCTTTACGAATTTTTGTATGGTGGTTAATTGAAAGAACGAGCTAAAAAATTAGACATATAAGCTTTATCATGTAGAAACTATTGACAAAAAGCTCCAAAACTGATACAATAAGTTCGAACTAAGTTTTGGAGGTTCATATGTTTTTACGAGCTTTATCCGTTTCTTTATTAGTTTCTGCGGTTGTAGTTGGTGGCGTCAGCGCGTCAGCTAACCCTGAGACGAACAAACCCTCATACTGGGGTACTAACTGTGTTAAATATGAAATGAGTGGCGAGGTTATGACTTACTCAGCTCCAGCCGGCACTGCAAAAGTAGTTGTTAAGGGTGGAACCGGTTACAAAGTCTATACAGACGCTCCATTTACGAGTCTGACCGCTCCTGTTAACCCGAAGAACAACAAGAACTACGCTATTAGCCATGTCATTGTGTGTGCTAGTTCAGGTTCTGAAGTTACCGTTCCTAAGCCTGTTAAACCGGTAGAGACAGTTAAACCTGTCGAAACTAAAAAGCCTCACGAAGTTAAGCCAGTAGGTGGTGGCGATGACAAAGAAGTCGACCAGCCACAGGTTGCTGCTCCTGTAGCTCCTGCGCAAGGTGGTGGCGATATTCCTGAAACGTTGCCTGCAGCCGGTTCTGAAATGAACGCGATGCTGCTGACAGTAGCTGCCGCTTCTGTTGCCGGTTACGTTGCTCACCGTCGTGTGTCTACTCGTCTTTCGATGTAGTAGCATTGACAATGTAGCTCTGAATCAAAACTGCCAGCCCTTAAACCGGCTGGCATTTTTAGTTATAAAGACCAGTTTTTAACCATCGTCGAAAACAGGTATACTGGTTATCTATGGATCAGGCGTTGGCGCTAGAAATTATGATGGAAGGGGAGCATGTGCTTTTGACTGGCCCGGCAGGGTCTGGTAAGACATATGTTTTGAACGAATTCATCCGGCGGGCTAAACGATCGGGCAAATATGTTGCCGTCACTGCTACCACTGGCCTTGCCGCGACACATCTTGGCGGCAATACCATCCATTCATGGAGTGGCATCGGTATATCAGATCAGCTGCATAATAACTTTGAAGAGCATCTGCTCAAAGGCCGCCGCGACATTATCGAAGCGACTGATGTGCTGGTTATAGACGAGATTTCCATGCTGCACGATTACCGCCTCGATATGATTGATGAAATCGCGCGAAAAGTACGAAAGATCGATGAACCTTTCGGGGGCATACAGGTCATATTATGTGGTGATTTTTTCCAGTTGCCGCCCGTGAACCGTAATGATGGTCGCCAGGGTGGGTTCGTCGTGAACGCCGAGGTCTGGGAAGAATTTGATCCGGTCATCTGTTATCTGCAGGAACAGCATCGTCAGGATGACGAAGATTTCCTAGAAATTCTCAACGCGCTTCGGGCCGGAGATATTCGGAGACATCATGCCGAAATACTCCTTAAACGGGTAGACGCCGAACTCCCCGGCGGTGTCGGCCAGGCAACGGAACTCCATACCGTAAATATAGATGTCGACCGAATAAACGAAACCCGGCTCAAAGCAATTAAAGGACACGAAGAGTCGTTTGAACTAGCTACAACCGGGCGTGACGTATATATTGAGTCTTTGCAGAGGTCTTGCTTGGCGCTACCAGTCCTGACGCTCAAAAAAGGCGCTTTGGTGATGTGTATCAAGAATAATCCCGAAAAACGCTACGCCAACGGCTCACTCGGTATCGTCAAGGATTTCGAAAAAGGCACCGGTTATCCGGTAGTGGAGCTGCATTCCGGCCGAACCGTGACCGTGACACCGGAAACCTGGGAACTGCGTGACGGCGAAAAAAAGCGGGCCTCAATTTCGCAGATTCCATTGCGCTTGGCCTGGGCTATTACGGTTCATAAAAGCCAGGGAATGACGCTGGACGCAGCCCGGGTTGATTTACGACGAGCGTTTGTAGAGGGGATGGGCTATGTTGCGCTTTCGAGGGTCAGAAGGTTGGACAATTTGTCCTTAGCGGGTATTAACCGCATGGCATTGCAGGTCAGTCCGGATGCTCTCGAGATAGACAAAACACTGCGCCGAAAAAGTACCTCAGATGCTGCCCGAATGGCTCATCTTGCCGATAGGGCATTAGCCCGGGCGGAGCAGGAAAAAAACGCTCCCCCTAAGGCTGCGAGTATGTCAAAGTCCGGATCTTGGGCTGACAAACTGGAAAAAATGCGTAAAGACTATCCGAATGCTTATAAACCCTGGGCAAAACATGAGGACGAAAAACTGTCGGCGTTTTTTATGGATGCGAAGCCAAAAACCATCAAGGAATTGACTGTGGCTTTCGGCCGTCACCCCGGATCGATCCGCGCCCGGCTCAAAAAACTTTTTGGTGAAGATGCCGTAACCGAGATCAAGGACAAGAAAAATGCCTAAGATACTCCGGAGAACGCTTTTTGGTAATCCGGTTTTGCGTACGGTTACGCGCAAAATTGAGCTGGCCGAAATTAATTCAGACACCATACAGTCGCTTATAACAGATATGCGCCATACACTGACCATGCGAAAATATGGTGTCGGACTGGCTGCTCCGCAGGTGGGCAGGGAAGTATCTTTGACGGTCATCGGCATTAAACCGACTCCGAATCGTCCTGAGAATCCGACAATCGACATGGTACTTATAAACCCGGAGATTGTCCGGACATACGGCAAGCTGAACGCCAAATGGGAAGGTTGTCTTAGCCTAGGGAGCGGCACGGCTTCCCCGTATGCCCAGGCAATGCGTTACGACAAAGTACGCGTTCGTTTTCTAGACGAATTCGCGCACGAGCATGAAGACGATTTCGACGGGTTGCTAGCCCATGTTCTGCAGCACGAGATTGACCATCTAAACGGCATTCTGTTC
>JBGTMN010000040.1:0-19135 GCA_041743525.1 Saccharimonadales bacterium (SeqCode)
ATGGTGCTGGAAGGCTATGCCGGCGATATTACCGACGTACAGGAACAGTTTTTGCAAACAGCTTACGAAAGCAATGAGCGTCAGCTTAAAATCGTCAATGACCTGCTCAGAGTAGCCCGCGTCGATTCGGGAAAGATAAAATTACAGCGCGAAAAAGTTAATGTCGTGAAAATGATAAAAGAAATAGTCCACGAACAGGCCTCGAAGTTTGAAGAGAAAAAACAGACGATTGACTTTGTTCACACCCACCCTGCTCTTTCTATTTTAGTAGACAAGGGCTTGTTTCGAATGGCACTCGAGAACCTGATTGATAACGCCCATAAGTACACATATTCCGGTAAAAAAATCGAAGTCATTGCAACCGAAAACCAAGGAACAATCGAGATTGCCGTCAAAGACGAAGGAACGGGCATCGCCGAACACGACATGGACAAGCTGTTCAAGAAATTTTCGCGTGTAGACAATCCGCTGTCGGTTTCTGCTGGCGGCACAGGTCTCGGACTATATTGGGTGAAGCGGGTCATAGATCTTCACGAAGGCGCGATTAAAGTACAATCCAAAATTGAAAACGGAACGACATTCACGATACATCTTTCCATGAAATAACGGATAATCGCTTTACGGAAGCGACATTCGACACATTCGCTTCGCGCATTTTAGATAGCAAATCGTGTTCGGTGATCCTTGATTTTTCATTTGTTTTTTAAATTAAAAGCTTAACCGTATTTTTTGTTGCAAACTAGGTGACAATTATTCAAATTTGGTGTATAATAAATGTTTAAGTTCAGATATACAAGGTAGAAAGCATATGCACGAACCTGCTTATATATTTTATGACAAAATTCGGTGGTTTATTTTCGGCATATCTGCTCTTGTAGGATTTCTATTATTAGCAATTATTCTGATAATACCTCGTGAAACCAGCGCAAGTTCACCCGAGAAAACTACTTTTAGTTCTACGAGCTTTTCCAGTGAACAACAATTCATGTCTTCAGACAGCCCGAATATCATCACGAACGGCATGGGTTCTACGGCTGACAGCGTAACCCGGAGTCTCGCACAAGCCGAACGCTCTTTCATGACAAGTACACGGACAATCGCCACCAACGTATCAGACGGTTCCCAAGCGGTTGCCAATGGACTTGGAACGGGTCTTACGAACATAGCCAAAGGAGTTGGCAGTGGCGCATCGCTCGCCGCCAAGGGAGTTGGCAGTGGCGCTACTTACCTTGGACAGAGCGCGACGAAAACCATTGCAATTTCCGCTCAGGCTACCAGCACTACTTTCTCCATAATCGCAGCGGTACCTGGAGCGATACTAGGCTTTACAACTGACGCTCCGCTTATAAGCTCAGTTATTAAACCTTCGGACGACATAGCTGTACCTATGATTGACAGTGCCATGATTGCGGCTGCATCGGGCGAAAATATTCAACCGGTCACAGAAATTACCGCGGTGAGCGCCGTACTGGAAGACACAAAACCTCAATGGCCGATAAGCGGACAAGTCACCACGTCCTTCGGGGTCCCCCATTGGCCATATCAGGTCACTCACACCGGCATCGATATAAGCGATGGTACCCGATCGGGAATCACGCCCATCAAGCCATATAGGCCGGGAATGGTTACGAAAACAGTTTACTCGAACTACGGGCTTGGAAATTACGTAGTCGTTGATCATGGTGAAGGCATTACGTCTGTATATGCCCACTTTTCTACCATCACCGTTGAAACTGGACAAAATGTCACGAAATCCACTGTACTTGGCACGCAAGGTTCTACCGGTGCATCAACTGGCCCTCATTTACATTTCGAAATAAAAATAAACGGCCAAGCAATGGATCCTCGACTATTTATAGAAGGCAATCCTTGATTGTCACGTTATGGTAGGGTTTTGCATTAGAGACACATGAATACAAGCTGTAAATTTATAGCCTGCAATTAGATATAAAATTACAGCTTGTATATAATTGATAGTTGAATAGTGAATATAGTCAGGATAAAGTTTGGAAGATCAAAAAAAAACAATCATAGCTTTGGGCGCAGTCATTGCCGCAGTCTTATTTGCTATATTGTTTTTCGTACTCAGCTCATCAGATAACGGAGATTTTTCGGGACTAACCAATAATGGGCACGCTGAAATCAATCACCTTCAAGGTAAAAGTTTTTATATAGATCAAAACCGTGAAGTCTCCCGCCTTGCCGACAAATACCGTGCCGAAGGCAACCAACAGGACGCAGGCCTTTTGGATAAGATTTCTCAAAATCCAGGCACCGTCTGGCTTACCGGTCCAACTCCCGAAGATCCGGCCGCAACCAGTGACATAAATCAAGTAAAACGAACGTCTGCCGAAGCTAGCAGACAAGGCACCGTGCCCATTTATCAGTTGTATGCGATCACTGACCGCGATGCCTGTGCCGAATATTCACAGGGAGGTTTCAAGACCTCGAGTGAGTACCTCGACTGGTTAGACCGTATCCTTATGTCTTTATCATCTGAAGCCGTATTTAGTGTCGAAGCAGACGCGGTCGGACATATGCTACAAGACGGCTGCATGACTCCCTCTGAGATTGCAGATCGACAGGACCTACTTAGAAGAACCGTCAGCGAGCTGCATGGTCATGGTCAGGTCATAGGCATCTATCTGGACGGCGGACACCCTGAATGGTTTCCAAACCCCGACAAACTAGCTGAGGTATTGCAAAAATCAGGTATGGCCGAAGCGAACGGCGCAGCGGTCAACGTGTCATTTTATGCTGACACTAAACAAGTGACCGAATGGTCGGCACGACTAGTCGACAAATTGGGCGGACGCAAAGGCATTATCATAGACACCAGCCGCAACGGTAGGGGCGCCCCTGACCAGAACGCTCAAGGAGAGGCTCGCTGGTGTAATCCAAGGAATCGTGGAATCGGACCGCAGCCAACTACATCGACCGGAGAGTCTCATGTCCACGCTTATTTCTGGGGCAAGATAATCGGCGAAAGCGACGGGGACTGCTTCGGCAATCCTCCGGCCGGCGTATTTGTTCCAGAGCTAGCTCTGGAATTGTCCCGGAATGCCGTCTTTTAGTAACCACTTACCGGACTACGAATACCATTTTGGCATGCGACACACGGTCTTGGTCGTCAGTCACGAATAACATGTACCACCCGTTCGGCAGCGTGTAATCATCGGCAGGCAGCGCAATGTCCACTTGACCTGAATCATTAGTGGTTACGACTGCGCCCACAGAGCGTTGTTCAATGTTAGTTACATGCGTCGTAGAACTTGGCGGAATAAGCCGTGCAGTCTTGATACGATCCGCATCCGGGGACGAGAATGTTATGACTTCGCCACGACCGGTTTCCGTAGTATCCGCACCGTTCAATACCGGCCTGTTTCCTGTAAAGAACTGGGGAGGAGTAAAGATTTCTATCCTCTGTTCAAAGACACCTGGCACATTATTCTTCTTGTCGCTGAAAAGTGGGTCACCACCAAACACCAGAATCCGTCCGTCGCGAAGCAGCAATGCTCCGGAATGGTACGAGCGCCCTACAAGCTCATCGGCCATTGGCTTGAGCTGGTTGGTACTTGCATTTATAGAGAAAGCTTTGTAAGAATAGCTATTGCCTTTTGCGCGGTAATCCACAGATCCCCCAGCAACAAATATTTCGTCCCACGGCGTAACGACCATATTTGGATACCGTAATTTCGATGGTAATTCAGGACCAGGAGAGAATTCCGGATTGGACTGGCTCAGGTCGATGATATCGGTGCGCGAAGTTGATTTGAATGATTCTCCAATTCCCCCGCCCCCGGCTACCATTATTTTCTGACTCTGAGAGCCGTCGTTCGAGCCTTTTGCTGGCGGAATCATTACAGAGCCACTCGTCTCCAAGAGATCAAAATCCCTAAGACCGGATACAGTGCTGAATGAGTTGTCTCTGACGTTCCAAAAGCCTGGTTCACGCCCTTTGTCGGCTGGACCATATCCCGAACTCGATCCCGAGAAGAATAGAACATCTGGGTTTTGCGTTCGGAACAATGCCGGATATGTTGGGAATGACCGGTTTGGCCCCCAAGACCATTGTTTTGATGTTACATCGTAGAATTCAGTCGTTTCAGTGATGATGCCCACGTTATCAAGACCGGATACAGCCATGACCTCTCCGTTGGTCAGAACCGGTAGCGTTGCATACCACCTGCTTTCCTTCAAATCACCGACGCGGACATATTCCTCTGCTATTGGGTCGAACTCGTAAGCCCTGTTGTCTCCTCTGTAATCCTGCTTGTCCAGCGTCATCGGACCACCCTGTCCGTATATATTCTGTACATCCGTACCTTTGAGGCCTTCGATAGCAAATTGCAAGGACTTATCGGTGATGTATGAGTCATCGGCTTTAACCGCCTCAACAAAAACTTTAGCTGAACTATGGTGCACCATGGCATTACCATTTCCGTGGTCCATCTTACTAGCCGGCTCTAGTTCAACATCCTGAGTCGAAACATATTCTTTGCCGGAAGGGCTCGTAAATTTGGTGCCTTTTTTGAATAACCGCGTCTCACTATCGGGATCTTCGTTGTGCAGCACCATGGCACCGCCCGGTTTCGTGACCGACCCTTCCAGGATTTCATATCCGCTCGTGCCGCCGGCAATAAGTAAGTTACCTGTTTGCAATAAAGCGTGGCCGGAACAAAAAAGATCGCTTGGCGTTTCCACGGATTTTAAGTTATTTGTTGCCGGATCGAAAACGGCGGTCGCCAAGACTTCGATCTGTCCTTCATCGTGAAATTTATCGAAATTATCGCGGTTATTTCCAGAACCTGCGACCAGCAGGATTTTTCCTGTCGGCAAGGCTGCGGCATGTATTGTGTTTGAACGGAATTCTTCGGGAATATCAAGTATTTCCCAATTGCCGTAATTCTGTTTGTATTCGGTTGAGTTTATACGGCTTTCGTGATGCCACTCCGCGAGTGCTGGGGCGGATATTGGCAGCGAAGCGAGCAGGAGTGCCAGGATCGTCGAAACGAGCAGAACAGCCGGCTGTCCGCGCTTAAGTTTTTGAGGCTGATGTGGTACTGATTTACGAGGCATTTTGTGATTCTCCTACTGGTAACAAAATTTTCATGATACTACTTGATCTGATTCGTGGTGGTGCGGCCAAGGCCATACCAAGTACGAAAGGAACAAAACATATGAAGAGAAGGACTCCGGTCCAGACAAGCATCGCCGGATGCGTATGCCCCTGCCAGATTCCATAGCTTAAGCCGGCCAACAGAAGTGCGGCCCATTGCAGATGAGTTTTGAATGCTGGGAACCAGTCAGGATTGTCACTGCTTCCCTTGGTAGTGACTACAAATGTCGCCTTCTTGCCGATAATTATTCCAAACAGTGCCGAAAGATATATCGGTGCTGCAATCGTCGAGATAGCCATACCAGACACTCCGAACGACCCTTCTGGCTCATGTGGTGAGACGTTATAGCGCCTGTTCCAGAAATACAAGCTGAGCTGCATGACGACCAGCATGAGGTACAAAGACAGGAACTGACCCCAAGGCGCAAGTATTGCCGTCGCTCCAGTAACGAGGTATGTCATGCTGCTCACGATCCCGAGTAGCCATGTCAAAGCTGTCATTGGATAGTATGTCAACATCAGAAAATAGTGCAGCATTGCGGTTTTAGGCAGCTTAGGGGCAACTCTCCAAACGCTTTTACGCCAAGTATCGAATGTTCCGGCAGCCCATCTCCACTGCTGCGTGAAGTACGGACCCCAAAAGTCAGGTCCCTCGCCGACTGCAAGCACATCAGGCGTATACACTGATTTCCAACGGTTTCCAGTGGAAGGATTTTTCTTTGAATGGATTGCAAGGCCGGTGGCCATGTCTTCGGTTATGCACGGCTGAAAACCGCCAATCTGATCCAGCACTCTCATTCGCACCGCGTAATTGGTTCCGACGAACATGGCTGATTCGCTCGCATTACCGGCGCGCTGAATCGTACTCTGAAAGAATGATGCCTGCGATTCGGCCCAACGGGCTACCAGCCCTCTTAGTCCCGGAGCATAATTGCCGTAAACTTGAGGCCCCACGACGTAAGCGACGTCCTCGTCTCGGAAATATCCGAGCAAGCGATTAAGATAATTTGGTTCAGGAACCTGGTCGGTGTCTACTCCGGCTAAGATATCATAGTACATGTTTTGTTCCCGCAGATATTGACGCCATGAATTGAAGTTACCGTGCTTTGATTTTGCTGCCAGATATGGATCTGGAGTGATTCGAGTTACTTCCAGCTTTTTTATGCCAAGAGTTAAACATCGCACTACAAGTGCGAAAAATCGTTTCGTATACGCTGGCTGGGGCTTTGGTGTATTCCATCTTTCAATACCCTTACGCGTGAAGTATCGAACGCCCAGCTCCTTTGTCATCGATCGGAGCTCAGGGTCATCTGTCTCATCAAGCAACCAAACATGTACCGTTCCGCTTTTATAATGAATAGCCTTTGCTGCTATAAGCGTTGTCCGAACCATATCTACCGGCTCACCAGGCGCACGGGTCGTCGCGAAAGCAACTTTTAAGCGGCGCGGCGGTAGTACTGGATAAGGATCTTTGGCTTTTAAAGTAGAGCGAGTAGCAGAATATGAGCCGATTATCAGAAAAATAAGTAACATCGACAGACACACCAGCATTACAACACTGGCCGCAAACGTGGGTGAATCGGGTAGCTGCGTGATAATCCAGTGAGAAGGCTTCATTAAGAATAAGGCGAAACCAAAAACTAGTAACAGTCCGCCATAAGACAAAATCCGGGTCCAGACACGGTATATTGTCCGCTCGCTGCCGATAACATTTCGGTACTGGACATTGTATGATTTTGCAGAACCAAGCTTTTCGAAAGGGCCGGCAAGCGTGCTGAAACGACGCATAAGCGGCGACTGTTTTTTCGCTCGGATCATGCGAGCGTGCTTTTGTGAGCCGGATTTTTTTCGCTGGGTCTTTCGAGCCATACTATACAAACCTTCGTTCTAATTAATTCATGCAATACCAGTCCAGAGACGTCTGAAGAGATTTTTATAACAACCTCACCTTGCCACTTCCAACTTAGTTGATCATAAATATGAGCAGTAAAATATGTTGGAGACTTGAACAAATATATGCTAGCACTTTTTTGCATTTTTGTCACTACCTTTTTTAAGTATAAGTACTATAGTCAAACTGCTTACTTGTAATTCATGCGCCATTCTACGACCAACCCAAAATCTCAATCCCAAAAATCAATATTACAACATAGGAAAAACTGCATAGCATGCATAGAAAAGTCTTTATAAAGAGTTGATTCTTTTACTGTTCATTTTTACTTGCGAGAACTATTCTATTCTTGGTACATATAGCAGATGTCATGGCTCTATCGTGCTGACTTCAAAGTATGCTGTCATTTCGGCATTTGAGGACTGGCGGTATATTCTTACAGACATATAGTTCCACCGACCTTATAGTTGCTCCATTACCACTTCCAAGGAGAAATTAATATGAACTCTAGCAAATCGGAATTTTCAGAATTGAAAGCATTGTTCGTAAACTGCACGCTTACCAAATCACCCGGGAAAAGTCATACTGACAAAATCATCAATTCAAGCCGCGGCATTATGGAAAAACAGCAAGTCTCAACTGAACTATTGCGTCCGATAGACCTGGATATTGCAACCGGCATTTACCCAGACATGACTGAATACGGCTGGAAAAATGATGCCTGGCCGGAAATATACAAAAAGATTCAAAGCGCCGATATCTTGGTGTTGGCGGGGCCAATCTGGCTTGGGGACAACAGTTCGCAAATGAAAAAAATCATAGAAAGACTCTATGCGAACTCTAGTACTCAGAACGACAAAGGACAATACGCATACTACGGAAAAGCCGGCGGTTGCCTTATAACCGGTAATGAAGATGGTATAAAACATTGTGCTATGAATATCCTTTACAGCCTGCAACATATAGGTTATGCCATCCCACCGCAAGCCGATGCCGGCTGGATAGGCGAAGCGGGACCAGGGCCAAGCTACGGCGATGACGGCGCCGGACTCGATAATGACTTCACGAACCGCAACGTTACGTTCATGACATGGAACTTACTTCACATGGCTCTGATGCTGCAAAAATCCGGAGGCTTCCCCGCTCACGGAAATTTGCCTGATGCGTGGGACAAGGGCGATCGCTTCGGTTTTTCTAATCCTGAATACCGATAGGTTATTATTCTACCAAGTCCATTTGCTCAGCACTATTGCCATGTCGGCGGCGCCAACTTTGCCGTCGCCATTAAAATCGGCTGGTGCATAGTTCTGACCATCTTTGCTAATCAGGATAGAAAGGTCAATGGCATTCACTCGTCCGTCACCGTTCGCGTCGCCATTACCGCTCGAAATTGAGTTGACAATAAAATCTTTTATAAGTTTGTTATTGGACTCATCCGACTCCTGGTAGCGGTTTATATCGTCGACATGAATTTCTATCGTGTGAGTACCTTCTTGTGCAGTCCAATAGTTTATGCCAGTATCGCCATGAGTATCTTTTGCGACGATTGTTACACTCTGGCCGGGCGCTATCTGGCCGTCATGAGTTCCCCAATGGACCGGAGCGCCGTTTACAATAAAATTGACTCCAGTGGTAATGCCGGATAACGTCGGAGCAATGCCTTGATTTTTTACCACCGCACTAAAAACGACCCGGTCTCCCGATTTAGGTACGTTCGGTGACATCATAATGTCGGTTACGATCATATCAGGAAGCTGCACCACCGTAGGATTACTGACATTAAGCTGTATCGTAGGAGAATAGCCGATGTTTCCTGCCGCATCATACGCTCTTGCTTGTAAGTTTCGCATGCCATTTGTCAGACTAGTCGTATCCATAGCTATTGAATATGGCGCATTGCTGTCAGACCCTTTTAGAACACCGTCTACGAATATCTCCACTTTTGTTACGCCAACAGCATCAGAAGCGTTTACAGTGGCCGAAATAGTTCCGGAAGCCGTAGAACCTGCGCTAGGACTGGTAATCGCCACATCGGGTGCTGTGGTATCCGAAGATGAGGTCTGCAACTGCCCGTATGCCCAGCCCGATCCCCCGAATCCAATATAGACTTTACCGTAGACGTCTTTGTCTCCGTCTACTGCGGCGTAGCTGTCCAGGCTGCCAAGGGGGTAATCGGCAAGTTTTGTCCATGATGATGCGTTATCAGAAGACCGGTAAAAGCCAAACACTCCGTTGACTGCGCCCGCTATATAAATTGCCGGATAATTTGTTCCAGGCGCCGATTTACCGAATCCGAATGTGTGAACATTCGATATGCCCGCTACAGTACTCCACGAGGCTCCGCCGTCTGAAGATCTCATCAACGGCTGATTCGTAATGCCATCAAGCGAGCCGGGAGTTATAAACAAATGTCCGGCTTTTGTCGGGACGGCCTTCATGGTGACATTCCAGGCCATGTCAGCACTTGTTATATTGGTACTATTCACCCTTGTCCAGTTCGTACCGCCGTCGACAGTTTTAAACACCCCAAGATCACGACCATACATATAAAATACGCCTGGAGTAATTTTATCTGCGGTGATTATTTTGCGCTTAACGTAATATGCCCTGTCATTAAATTTTGAATAGTCAGACACACCAGGCAAAGTTACCGCTTGCCACGTATTGCCACGGTCTTTGGTAAAATGTGGTCTTTTCCCATGAGAAGGAACCCACACCATATTGTCCGGAGAGCTGACAGCAATCTGCCCAAAACCCCATGAATCATACGCATTCGATGAATTAAGCGGCACTGAACCGAATCTGGTCCACGTCTGTCCACCGTCAGTAGAATAACCCGACTGACGCGTATCTCCAGGCCATTGATGGCTCGCGACACTGGATACCAAAAACTGCGAATTACTCAAGGAATAATCAAGACTCCATGCTGAACTGAACTTATTATCCGGACCATATTTTAGAGGAAAACTATCCAAAGACTCCGAGCGGAATAAAGGTCGGTCCCAAGACGACATATTTGGTTTTCCGCCAGGCGCATGTATCACATCAGTCGCCACCAGCTGCTCGATGCCCCGACCCTGGCTATGCCAGTCAACCGGCCTGGTAGCCGAGTAGTCGTTAAGCTGCCGTACGTCGTGGTACCAGACACCGATGCCTTCAGTTATCCATAAACGGCCCGGCTTAACAGGATCGAACATAATCCCTCCTAAACTCATCCATTCTGTAGAGCCGAGCGTTCCCGCCAACCAAGGTATATCACCGCTCGAACTAGTTGTTCTTGTAATCGTATGCCATTGATCACCCATGACTGTCCATGAACCACCATAATCGGCTGAATGTGCCAGACGCCCACCTTGGGCAATGACTATAATTCTTCCCGGAACTGACGGATCGGACGCCAATGAAGACCACGAAGAATTAGAAGGCGTCACGTTAGCCCATACGCCGGAACGGTATCGCCAGACCATCGAAGGCTTATCTCCGCATACTTCGGTCGTAGATGCGTAGGCCGTCGCAAATACGTCCCCGTTGGCAGCTACGGTCATTCTCATAGCGGACGTAAACTGCGAATCATTTGATATTTTTGACCAGGAAGTTCCACCGTCGCTACTTCTCCAGACACCCCTCCCGTGTGAAGCGGCATACAGTGTTCCCGTACGGCCGCCGACAAGTCCTTTGCCAGCATCAAAGACGACGGCATTAATACCGGCAGATGCGAGCGGCACTCCGTTGACTGTTGCCGTCGGATTTCGTAAACATCCGCGGTTGGCATTACTCACCGACGTATTAGTGGTGATACCTGCCGGAAGACTAGTGTTTTGATTCCATGTACTTCCTCCGTCAGCACTGACCCAAAGTCCATTCAATTGAGAACCGTAATACACCGTATTCGCATTTGCGGGATCTACCATAAGGCGTTCACCCCACATCCGGAAGTAATCGTTGGAATGTCCTGGAACATCGCGTAAAACTTTCGTCCAACTTCGTGCCGAATCGGTCGATTTGTACACTGAAGAACTGTTTGCCATGAATGCTTTTGTTGAATCATTTGGCGCCACCGCAATTGCAACGACGCCCATTTCGTGACCTATCTTGACATCTTCGGAGGGCATAGAAATGGAGTTCACGTTCATGATCCATTTGTTTTTTACCGTATCCCAATAATAGCCGCCATAAGTATCAGTCCGTATTAGACGGGTAACCCCGTCATTCGATGCAGCCATGCCGGTAACCCAGCCACCAGCTCCTATCGGAAGCGGGGTGAAAATCGTATCAGATGCGTCAGTAACGGGTACGGCCGCTTGCGACGTAATATTAAATACGAATCCCAGAATAGCAAATCCGATCAATACAGGAAATAAAGGCCTGCGTAAAACCGAGTCCAATGCTCTTGCACGAAAAAGTTTGTTCTTTGAGATGGGTCCAGTTTTCATACTTATTTTTTCCCAAAACTTATCTGAAAATAATTGCTTACTATAATCATAAGCTAAATAAGATAAGCGTGCAAAAAATGAATTACAGGACAGTTGCAGGGTTTTGAGCTATAATTGCAATCTGAACAATATGGCACTCGATATTCTCGCAATCATAATCGGTCTGGTCATTCTAATCCTTGGAGCAGAGGGTCTGGTTCGGGGCGCGTCCTCATTGGCAAGCAAGTTAAAAATATCGGCACTTATAATTGGTTTGACCGTTGTTTCATTTGGAACATCAGCACCGGAATTAACTGTTAATATTCTGGCGGCAGTCAATGATTCGCCGGACCTCGCCATCGGAAATATTGTCGGATCAAATATTGCCAATATTTTGCTGATACTTGGTATTACTGCGCTCATCACTTCCATGAAGGTAAAAAGATCTACCGTCTGGAAAGAAATTCCTTTCGCCATACTCGGTGTCGTACTCTTACTGGTCATGGGAAATGATCTATTCTTTGACGGCGCATTAATCAGCGACATCGGTAGAACCGACGGTATCGCCCTGCTGGCGTTCATGGGTATCTTTATGTATTACGTATTCGGACTCGCAAGACATGATCGTACAGCAGCAGCCGAAATGAGCGAAGACACAGGAGAGATCAAAGAATACCCTATGATTGCTTCTATAGGCCTCACTCTAGCCGGACTTACCGGACTGGTCATAGGAGGTAGACTTCTGGTAAACGGAGCAATCGATATCGCAGAGGCCGCGGGTTTATCAGAAGCACTTATAGGGTTAACCATCGTTGCTATCGGAACGTCATTGCCGGAACTGGCGACCTCAGTCGTTGCTGCACTCAAAAAACAAGCCGACATCGCCATCGGGAACGTCGTTGGATCAAATATTTTCAATATCTTTTTTGTACTTGGAACTACCAGTGTCATATTGCCCTTGCCGTTTTCGAGCGCAATAAATATCGACATCGGTGTAGCTATCTTGTCCACTGTTCTCTTGTTCTTCTTTATGTTTATAGGTAGACGACGACAGCTGGGGCGACCGGAAGGTGCGATATTCTTAGGTCTCTACATCGTTTATATGGTCTATCTAGTAATGCGCGGCTGATATTAGTCACTCACCGGTAGACAGTTTACATTTTCCTGAGGCTATGTTTCAAACGAATTGGACTAGTCTAACTACGAACTAGCTTCATGTCGATATCTCGAAGCACCAAAAGATGCAATGCATCAGTTGAAATTTCCATGCAGGCGACGGGCAATTTCGGTTATTATAAAAAGAGGCAACAGAAAGAGACCGCCAATGTTTTTTATCCCCTACGGCACTTATGAAAATGAGCCTCGCCAGCGTTTCCCTTACATAACCGCACTTTTAGTGTTGGCGAATATCGCTGTCTTTGTCATTCAAGTTTCAATTCTAGCAGAATTCGGCGTTGCTGGGCTTTCGGCATTTTTTGACCAATATGCGGCTATTCCGGCCAACATCACCGCAGATTCGCCATTCCAGATCGGTCTTGTCAGCTCTATGTTCATGCACGGCGACTTGCTGCATATCGCCAGCAACATGGTCTTTCTTATGGCTTTCGGAGATAACGTCGAAGACCGCTTAGGACATGCCAGATTCCTAGCCTTTTACCTGCTGAGCGGATTGCTGGCAACAATCATATACGTCCTATTCAACATGGACTCTACCGTTCCCCTCGTTGGCGCCAGTGGCGCGATCGCCGGAATTTTAGCCGGATATCTTATGCTTCACCCAAAAGGCCAAGTAAAGGGCTTGTTCGTATTTATCATCATACCGTTCCGCCTTATGCTGCCGGCCGTATTTTTCATAGGATACTGGTTCATCGTACAACTCATAAGCGGTGCTGCATCTTTCGATGACGTCAGTGACGCCAGTGGCGTGGCCTATCTGGCGCATGTCGGTGGCTTTTTGGCCGGACTTGTGCTGGCTCCCCTATTTTCACTCCGGGAAAGACGGACTCGCCGTTCATAAGCCTACTTAACGGACAAAACTACGCGGCAATCAGCGGCTCGTCGGCGATAGTATCTGCAAGCGGGATCATGTCACCGGCAATTATCTCTTCTTTTGTTGGTAATTTCCGGATTGCGTCCATTTTTTCCGACTGCGCCTCGGGATCAATCCATGCTTTTAAAAAATGCTGAATATCGACATGACGATTTGGTCGTGGCGGTAGTCCAGGATCATGCATGATGACATGAGTGTCGGTATAACCCTTTACGACCACAGCGTGACCCAGGTAACCCGGTTCGTCGTTCAGTGCCCGTAAGTTTACCAGACATTTCACCAGATAGCCTTCGTCCAAAAATTTACGCACGTCAAAAAGATCAGCCTCACGGTTCACCCAGACGTTTGATTCCAGAAAACGACGAGCCCGTGCCCGCTCGACTTTCATATCCCAATGCTGCAACCGCCATTTTCCAACTTCTTCACCAAGCGCCTCCAGTAGATACTGGTCACCTCTTTCTACAAAAGATTTATAATCGAAAGTGCCGATATGTACGACGTCGTAGCCATTTTCCTTGAACCACATCAACCCCGCCATACTCCAAGCACCCTTACCGGCCACATATCCGGTCTGAACTTCCCAGTCTTCCCAGGATATTTCTAGATCCGGCTCATAATACTGCCTGATCATGGCATAGGCCGCAGGCAGACAGTGCTTATCTGCCGGAGTATTACTAATAAAAGGAACGTCGTTATCCATGTTGTTTATGTATTTATTGGTTGATCAGGAGTGTGTCGACGGCAATATGCCGAGTCTTTCGAGTATCATTATATGTCTGGCGTTACTTATGTCAAATTTTCCTATGTCACCAACGAGTATCATTTCCGGTCGTTCCCGGGCAACCTGCCAGCAGCGGACATGTCCTTCCAGATATACGATGTCTTTTAAATAAGCCCCACCCCGTCCGTCGGTACCTTTCAAAGCGCGCACGGTCATACTCCAGGCCCCGTTCTGTATCATGTCGTCATCGATTTCACCGCCCCTTTTTGCCGTCCAAAACCGGAACAATGCAGAAACTATTTTGTACAACTCCGCAAAACCATATGAACGTCCATTCAAGCCGGAAACCAAAGATATCATCAGATGAATCGCCACCCGATATTCCCATGACGCTTTGGTCGGATGCCAGAGAAGTTGATCCACATAATCGTCGAAACGGTCATACATTATCTGCTCACGTACAAATGCTCTGCCTTCGTTGCCCATCTCAAATCTGTCCATTCCAAACTGCAAAAGCTGCAAGCGCGACTTACGTCCGTTTTCGAGTTCAAGTAAATGACTCCCGACCTCATGCGCCACAATTCCAGTAAATGCCTGATGACTGAGTACAAAATTCGGCGGTCGCACCACCTTTCCCTGACTGGCCAGATACGCCCACAGGCCGTTTGCGGAATCAACGAGTTCAAAGGTAGATCCGACATTCGTGATTGCTTTTTTGATGATACTATCACCAATTTCTCTTGTAATATACACGTCCGGCGCCAGATCCAGATCGCCAAGAAGCCGGGAGATATAACCCCCCGGCGCAAAATGCATTCGCTTAACGGCATTGAACACTTCGTCGTCAGGAAATAGTAACCCGATATCTCCTTGGACATCTGGTACGAGCTTTAAAACTTCATCGCACAGCGTCGCAAGATCTGGACGTTTTTCAGATAACTTCAACGCCTCGGCTCGGATCCAGGCACATGACGCTCCAAATATTGCCGTATCCGGCCTGCCATACACGAATGTACTGGCTTTTAGAAACGAATCAGCATCACGCTCGCCAGCAGCCAGAACCATATCTATGTTTGCCGCCAGCTCCTGGATACGGCTTTGATATGCCTCCTGAATATGCTCGTTCGGTTCGTCCGCTTGCATCTCACGACCGAGGTCCTGCAGCTTATGACGAGCTTTTTCCAAAGTTTCAACATTTCGAATACAGGGATATAATTCCGGCGAATCCTGGTATCCGGACGCTATGAATTTTTCACGAGCCGAATCAAGCTGGTCTTTTGGCGGCATCAGAAGTTCGAATGTTTCCCCGGCAGCCACAATGAGCGGCACTAATTTCTTGTGCCATTTCGCGTCCAATGGAATTTGTTCGGGAATTTGCATGCGGTACATAAGTAGAATATACCAGCTGGCTCGACTTATTACATCTTCGATTTTTTTACCTGCTTACGCATTCCTATTGGACATTAAGACAGTATCGGGAAGATTTTGAAGAATGATATTGGCATTAGCATAATTTTGTGCTATTATAAAGGTATTGTTATTGATGAATCCGAGTGCGGTCCGCTCACGACACTGTGAAAGCGTACACGTAAATTATTTGGTATCTCGACCTCATCCTCGACAATCGACTATCAAATTACTCGGGTTCTCATACTTCTCTTTATAAAACATAAAGCAGTTTATATGTTTTCTCGTACCCTCCGTCATGCCAATCACTCATATATGTAGATGCTCGGCCTGCTTTCCTCCATTGCTCCATGTCCTTATTACTGAGGATTCGGCGCATATGGACCGCGGCTACTTCTTCTAAAGTGTTATTGGTTTGACCAGGAAAAAGCATAAGAAAGGAATAATTTTATGCCATTCAACAATCCCGGACGTCGTCGTCCATCATCATCAGGCTTTGGTTCTCCAAGCCGTGGCCGGTCTTTCGGAGGCCGTCCAGCTAGCCGCTCCGGTTCAGGCCGCAGCAAGTTTAGCAAACAATACATCAACCCTTCCAAGTTCATACAGGCAGCGCAGACAATCGAAGTAGAAGCATATGTGCCGACACATCACTTCGTAGACTTCGAATTTCACCCGCTCCTAAAAAAGAATGTTATCGACAAAGGATATGTCACACCTTCGCCAATTCAGGATCAGACGATTCCACATGGCTTGGTCGGAAACGACATCGTTGGTATCGCCAACACCGGTACCGGCAAAACAGCTGCTTTTGCATTGCCAATTTTGCACCGATTACTCAGCGAACCGCACACTAAAGCTATTATTTTGGCACCGACCCGCGAACTTGCCCAGCAGATCCTTGACGAATTCAAGTCGATTGCCAAAGGTAGCGGTTTGTTCAGTGCGACGCTTATCGGCGGATCACCTATGGGCCCACAGCTCCGCGACCTCAAGAATGACCCATCGATCGTCATCGGTACACCCGGACGTATCAAGGACCACATGGAACGCGGCACGCTCGACCTGTCGCGCTTCAACATCGTCACGCTCGACGAAGTAGACCGGATGCTCGACATGGGCTTCATCAACGATATCCGGTTCATCCTGGACAGCCTGGCTTCCAAGCGCCAATCGTTCTTCTTCTCGGCAACACTCGATTCCAAGATTGAAGATCTGATTCGTACATTCCTTCGAGACCCAATGGTTATCTCAGTTAAAACCGGTGAAACCAGCGCCAACGTCGAGCAGGATGTCGTTCATTACGGCAGCGGTCATGAAAAGATTGAAAAACTGCACGACATTTTGAACCAAGATCACGTTGAAAAAGTTTTAGTCTTCGATGAAACGCAGCGCAGTGTAGAACGTCTTTCTAAGGAACTTCTAGAACGGGGCTTCAAAGCCGATTCGATCCACGGCGGTAAAACTCAAGGCCAACGCACTCGTGCCATGCAGCATTTCAAATCCAACAAGTTAACGGTGCTTGTAGCCACGGACGTCGCTGCTCGAGGTATCGACATCTCCGACATAACGCACGTCATCAACTACACCACGCCGCAGACTTATGACGACTACGTCCACCGCATCGGCCGCGCCGGTCGAGCTGGCCGCAAGGGCTTCGCCCTAACCTTCGTCGAACGCTAGATATCACTAGTATCTAGCGGATTTAAAAGACTCCCTAAATTTCAGGGAGTCTTTTCAAATTAGCAACCGCCAAATAGCTCATTCAGTTAACCGGCTTAACGCCTGCATCAAATCGACACCTTTCAAGGGTTTGTTTATGACTTTTTTCGACAATGCAAAAAGGGTAAATTTCATCGGATCGCCTTCATGATTAATAATTTCTGCACCGGGCGAAACATGTCCCGACGCATTTATCACACTCGCTTGACGTACGAGAATTTTATTCAGTTCATAATCGTATACCTGGACAAGTTTACCGCGATCTACTTTATACAATATTATATGGTCGGTATGGCGGGCCAAGACGTGATACGTGTCTGTATGTTCCAAAACGCAAAAATAAATCGAGGATACATTTTTGAGCTTCATTGCAGCAGCATAAGACCTCTCAATCTCATTACGAGACCACAAAACTACTACGCCTATTATTACAATGCCAATTATTACAATGCCAATTACTACCCCGCCAACACTACCAATTACTGTATCGACAGTATTATCGGAAATCGAAACCCTATACAGCAACATGACAACTGTTAGGGTTACATATATCGAAAAAGCTATTCCTGATATTATGAGTAATTTGTTCTTTATAGTAGGCAGGTTAGCATATTTTATACATACCTCATAACCCAGATCTTCCACGGATATGCTAACTTGCAAAGAACATTCAGAATTTTCTGATAATAAAAAGGCTCCCCGTAGGGAGCCTTTTTAATTTAGTACCGGAGTACTAAGAGGTATTAGAAGCGTGAGCCGCCGCCACCGCCACCGCCGTAGCCGCCGCCACGGTTTCCACCGCCGCCGCCACCACCGAAGTCACGACGTGGAGGACGATCTTCCTGTGGACGAGCTTCGTTTACAACGATGCTTCGACCTTGGAGGTCGCTGTTGTTGAGGGCGTCGATAGCCTTCTTTGCAGCAGCGTCATCTTCCATCTCAACAAAGCCGAAGCCCTTTGAGCGGTTCATGTCGCGGTCGATAATGATACGAGCAGACGTAACAGAACCAAAGTCCTGGAACAATGCAGCCAGATCATCGTCTGTCATGCTGTAAGGCAATGAGCCTACAAATAGTTTAGTTGCCATTTATATATATTTCCTTCTTCTGTTTACATCCGAGTAACCTGGCAACACTACTTGCGTACGCATCCGAGTTAGCTGCTCTCAATCAATAAACATTACTTTTTAATACTTCTAGAACTCATCCGAACAGTAATATTCTCGTCGAACTAACTTAGCAGCGTTTTCTAGTAAATCTACTATACCACACTACAGCGCTTGTTCCTAATGATATTAATCACACCACCTCTTGAAGTAGTTATGTTATTTCACTAAAACTATATTTCATGCTATTGCGCTCATGTCATTTCTGATAATTTCCTGAAATTAAGCGATTAATCACAAGCATATTGTATAAATTTTCACTTACCTATAACGCTAGAGCTGTCACTATATGAATACTATTAAACAAGGAGAATCCGGTGAAAAAAACCCACTTAGTCACAAAGCCAACACGCAACCAGGACATCAACTTCGATTTTCTGGACGACAGCATGGACAACAGCTGGTCGGATAGGGCTGAACGCTCACGTGTGAAGAGCTACCGGAAACTCCGCCGCCAAGAATCATAAATATACTTCCTGATTCTTCGTAACAAACCTTTCGGCAAGGGAACAGAAAACTCCCTTGCTTTTTCTTTTCTTCCTAAATACAAAAGCATAAACTCATTGTCATACGAGTCTTTTTGTGATATAATGAGAAGATACAGCATACTGATATTCGCAGTTAAAGCAATGAATCATCAGTAGCGATAA
>JBGTMN010000041.1:0-17670 GCA_041743525.1 Saccharimonadales bacterium (SeqCode)
ATAGAGTGCGTCGGGATGACGAAAATGAATTTTTCAGGATTTTAGTTGCATGGGAAGGAGTGTTGTATGCCGAAGAAAAAAGCGCTTATGGTCGTACCGACGTATAACGAAGCTAATAATATTACTCCGCTGCTAAAGCAACTTTATGGACTGCGCAAACTTAAACGTTTGGGATGGCAATTGGATGTACTGGTCATGGACGATTCTTCTCCAGACGGAACTGGTGATATCGTAAGAAATCTGAGCAGAACTAAATATAAAGACCGTTTATTTTTATTATCCGGCCGTAAGCAGGGTCTTGGCAAAGCTTTACAGAAATCGTTTGATGCCGCTCTTGAATACGACCATGACGTTATTCTGACCATGGATGCCGATTTTTCCCACGATCCGCACGATGTTCCACGTCTATTAAAAGCGATTGACGATGGGGCTGATGTAGCAGTAGGGTCGCGTTATATAGACGGCGGATTGATTCCTGGAAACTGGCCGCTAGGGCTTATTATTAGGACCAGAGTGGCAGGTTTCGTTGCGCGTTGGCTTGGAGGCATCAATCCAGACCTACGTGAGTTAACGACTAATTTCAGGGCCATGCGCCGCCATGTAATGCATAAAATTAATTACAATAAAGTTGTAGCCAATGGATATGGTATTCAGATCTTTCTGGCCAATGCTTTCACTTCGCATGATTTTAAAGTATCTGAAATACCAATCACGTTCCGGAGCCGGGCCAATGGCAATTCGAAGTCACAGCTAAAAGATATAGCTGAGTTCTTTAAAATCGCTTTTCGCTTGAATCCAGATTCTCCTGCTAAACAGATCACGCGGTTTATGATGGTTGGAGCGACGGGGATTTTGGTGAATCTCATGACATTGTGGCTCCTGCAGAGCTATTTCGACACTACTGCACTATGGATTTCGTTTATCGCCATTCAGGTTAGCATATTCTGGAATTACAACTGGCATAACGGCTATACATTCAAGCATTTTACTCATGACTTCGGACGATGGAAAGGTCCGCTTTATCTAAGCAATCTCCTGAAATTCCAATTATCTCAAATTCTGACCCAATCTATTATTCTGAGTATGTATTTCGTTCTGTCGACTGCAGGAGTTTATTATTTGTTGGCGCAATTCATTGGCATAGGGGTGGCATTTGTTTTAAACTACTATATTTCAAGTAATTTCATCTGGTCTGACTCCAAGACATATGCTCGTTAGTATTTTACAGATAATATTGGTTTTCTTCGCCTTTTTATTGCTGGCACAGGCTATATTCAATATATTTACGACACTATACATTTGGGATGATCCGGAGCGCCTTAAACGGTCTAAAGCTCCAAAAACTTATGAAAAACCTAAACACGGATTTACGGTTCTGTTGCCAGCTCGTCATGAACGGGCGGTCATCGGCGAGACGCTCAGACGCTTGTCTAAAGCAGATTACCCAAAGCATCTCGTGCAGCTTATGGTCATATGCAGTAGCGACGATATTGAAACTATCTGGGCGGCTAAACGTGCGATACATAGAGACAATATCAGAAACGCAGTGATAGTGACATTTGATGGAACGCCTGGAAAATCGAAGGGCATGAACATCGGCCTGAACCATGCAAAGCATGATCTACTAACTATTTTTGATTCTGAAGACGACGTCAGCCGCGAGATCTTCAATATAGCGAATACCCTGTTTATAAGACGGCCGATAGATGTGTTGCAGTGCGGCGTACAGTTAATGGATTATAACAATCGCTGGTTCAGCGCGCATAATGTGCTGGAATATTTCTTTATGTTTAAATCGAGAATTCATTTTTTCGCAAAGCAGGGTATTGTTCCTCTCGGGGGTAATACGGTCTTCTTTAGGTCGGACGATCTCAGAAGTATTGGAGGCTGGGACGAGAGAGGGCTTTGCGAAGATGCGGACATCGGTATCCGGCTTAGTATTGCCCGGAAACGCTTTGACGTGATGTACGACCCTGAACACGTAACGCGTGAAGAAACTCCTCATACCACAGCAGCCTTTATCAAGCAGCGTACGCGTTGGAATCAAGGGTTTTTGCAGATATTAAAGAAGAACCAGTGGCGACAATTGCCAACTCTACGACAAGTGTCATTGCTGATGTATGCACTCTGTTCGCCAAGTTTTATGACGATCATCATGCTTGTAACGCCATTTTTGCTTGCGATTGGTTTTGTATTTAAAATGCAAGTGCTCATTAGTTTCATGACTTTCATGCCATTATTTCTGAGCCTGTTTATACTTCTCATGAATTTGGTGGGGTTGTATGAATTCGGTCGCGATCAAAAATTAAATATCAAAATACGTTCTTATTTTATGCTGATACTGACGTTTATACCCTACCAACTTCTACTGTCTGTTAGTGCTATGCGGGCTTTGATCCGCGAACTTCGTGGTAGTTATGGGTGGGAAAAGACCGTTCACCTTGGCTCTCATCGGCAGGCCAAAAATCCGGCGGCTATACGAGCGAACGGATCTGCGGTGGCATGAAAAAGTTAGCGTCAGTACTGCGTTTCCCTGGGATGCCTTTCAAGGTATGTATTCCGTTTCTGCTGGTCATGACCATAGCATTTGTAAGTCATGCCTGGAATATGTTCGGTTATCCATATTTTGAAAATGACGAAGCGACGTATATATCCAGAGCCTGGATGTTTGCGAACGAAGGAAAGCTTGATGTCTATACCTATAGATATGATCATACGCCGCTCGGGTGGATGCTTACGGGCGGCTGGCTCTTACTAACCGGAGGAGAAGCGATATTTGGATCGCTCCTGAATTCCGGTAGGGTACTCATGCTGATGCTTTTTATGGCTTCGGCAGCTATGGTATATGTTCTGACAAAACGTATTACGAAAGGGAATACGACGGCAGCTTTAATCGCGACGCTGTTGTTTGCGATTTCGCCATTAGCCGTCTATTTTCATCGAAGAATTTTACTCGATAACATCATGACGTTTTGGATTTTGTTAAGTTTAATTTTCGCGACTCAGCCAAAGCCTAGACTAAAGTATTTTTTACTGAGTGGTTTTGTTTTTGGAATTGCTGTACTTACAAAACTGAATGCTATTTTTTTATTGCCAGCATTTGCATACATCGTATGGCGCAAATCACATATCGTTCATCGCGTGCATGCAATTATACTTTGGCTGGCGGTGGCTGGTTTCACGATTCTCAGTTTTTTCTTGTACGCCGCACTAAAAGGCGAACTTTTACCGGCTCGTATCGGACCTGACGGCGTGCCGACCAGGGTCAGTGTCTTCGATACGTTTGCATTGCAGCTTGGACGGGGAGAATTCGCCTGGCCTTGGCAGACGGGCAGCAGTTTCATGCAGAATCTGTTTGGTTGGGGACTTATGGACTGGACTATACTTGTGGCTGGGCTGGCTTCTACTATAGCTATAACCATCGTCGGTTTTCGTCGTAGAAAAAAACAGCCGCTTATATTGGCTTTTGGGCTCATTGTATGGTGTATGCTGGCATTTCTGGCTCGCGGCAAACTTGTACTAAATCTTTATATCGTCCCTCTTTTGCCATTCCTGGCTATTGCCGTGGGCGTGGCGGCCTATGTTATTCGCGAAAAAGACTTTAAGTTCAACTGGTTCAAGCCGATACTACTAGCCGGAATGTTTTTAGTCGTAGCGATGTCATACGCTCTTTTTACTCCTCAAAAATTGTATAGTACGAATGAAACTGGCAATCAGTTAGAGGCTGTTGCCTGGGCGCGGACTAAGTTACCAAAAAATGCGATCATTGCCGCCGACAATTATATGTATCCTTATCTGGCGTTGGAATCCAAATTTATGAATGTTTCGTATTTTTTCAGTGCCGAGTATGACCCGGAGGTTCGGGAGACTTACGACAATGACTGGCGCAATATAGAGTATCTTGTTGTGACACACGAGGTTGTCGAGCAAATGAAAACCGGGACAGTACCACGTATGAAACAGGTTTTCGACCATGCTCAGCTAGTGGCGGATTTTCGTTCTGGAACCAGCTCGTTTATTGACCTAGATAACTATATATCTACGAACGGGGATTGGGTACAGATTTACAAGATCAAAGATCGAAATGATATTGTTTTGCAGGATTCCTGGAAGTATTTCAAAGAAAAGTACGTTGTCGATTACGGACAGGTCGTGAATCCTTCACAGAATGATCTTACGATGAGTATTATGCAGGCGGAAGCCATGACACGGGCTGTTGAGCAAGATGATATGCAGGCATTCCGGGGACTGTGGCAATGGAGCACCGATCATCTACAACACCGCGAAGGTGATAAATTATTATCTGACCGTTGGCAAAAATCCGAAGGAGGAGATTACGCAGTTACGAATACGAACGCGTCATGTGATGCGAATCAGCAATTTGCGTATGCGCTATATAAAGGCGCCGAAACCTGGAAGCGGAAGTCGTTCAAAACGCAGGCCGATGAACTTCTGAATGACTGGTGGAAGCATTGTATCCTGGAACGCGGTGGCAGACTATATACCCCAGCTTTTGCTGATGGTGTTGTCGACATGCGACCAGTTAACATGGCAGCATTCAATCCGGAAGTTTATAGATATCTTTCAGTTCGAACTGCAGATTACCCATGGAATCGACTGATAACAGATGGATATGATATTTTGGAGCAGGTATTCGGAGCTACGGGTACAATGCCGAACTGGCGTCTGCTGACACTCCAAGGAGAGCTAATGCCGGCACAATCAGTCATAGGTGACACGGCAGACGATTTCGGTCGCAATAGCCTGGAATTGATGCGCCGTATAGGTTTGGATTATTATAGTCATTCTCATGAAGCTTCAGTTCGCTTGCTCAATAATCTGGATGCTGAGCTAAAGACATATGCCGCGAAAGATAACGGGCCGCATACCGTGTCGGTCCATATTATTATGGATCAAATCAAAGATAAAATGCAGATCGCCCAAAAATTATATGAAGATCAGATCCATGAAAGATATGACGCGAAAAAGGGATCGTGGTCAAAAGAGATGGCTTTCGAAGAGCAGGTTATATGGTGGCAATGGCACAGGACACAGTCTGAGGTTCCAGATGAAATGAAGCTGGAAATGCTATGACAGGGGAAAAGAAAATCTTAAAAATCTTGCAGTATCTTGGTTACTCCGAAAGTGTGGCTGAACTCATCCAAAAGCACAAAAAATTGCTGCTCTATACGCTTATTGGCGGTGTCGCCGTTCTGCTAGATTTGACATTGTTCACTCTTTTGGCCGCTATGACGCCACTTCATATTCTTGTTATCAATACCATTTCTGTATTCAGTGCCATGATTTACAGCTTTGTAGTGAACGCTAAAATAAATTTCAAAATTTCGGATCAGATGATGAAGCGATTTGTGATCTTTACAATTGTTACTGGCGTCGGCTATTCGATTAGTTCACTAATGCTCACCTTGGGTAGTCTTGTGGAGCTTAATCCGATACTGGTAAAAGTTACCAGCTTGCCCTTAGTGCTGATCGTTCAGTTTAGTCTCAATAGCAAAATTACTTTCAGTGACAATATATCGAGCAAAGTACCTGGTGGACAATGAGCTATTTGGAAATTAATTCATTGGTTTAAGTTTTTTAGTACCTACAATGTAATTCTGAATGTTTTCAATAGATAAAGTTCCGACAATTTGGCCGTCATCGACGACGGGCAATAATCGTTGACCACTATCCTGAAGTAATGATAATGCTCTCATGGCCGGGTCTTTCAGGTGCAGTATAGTTTCAGGATTAGCAGCATTTTGGGGCGTTTGATGAAACAATTGGTAGTCTGCATTTTTAATGTATTCGTTCGTTACAATCTGGGTCGTTATATTACTGGGAGTGTAGGCACGGCTTGGCGCAATCCGGCCTAGTGAAACATACTTTTTGATGAATTCGCCGACTGCCGCACGACCCCATCCCAAGAGTGACTGACTCTTTATCATATCGCCCACTTGTACGCCTTGCAGAAGCAAGCTCAGCCGAGTTTGTTCCAAACTTGCAGATGCCGCTTGGTACAAAAAATAGCCGAGCAATATGTACCAGGCTCCGTTTAATCCTCCGCCTATAAGAAGGAATACGCCGAGTCCGAGCAGCAGTATTGCGAATGTCTTTCCACCGAAACTGGCGATTTTTGTAGCGGTCAACATGCTACCGCTTACTTTCCAGGCGGCGGCACGAAAGATACGTCCACCATCTAGGGGAAATCCGGGAATTAGATTGAATATGGCTAAAAGAAAATTAGCACTGGCGAGCACTGCGCCGAGTGCCAAAAGCGGCAATGATCCGATTGCTAGTCCTGCCATGCCAACCAGTCCAAAAATAATGCTCAAGACAAAGCTGGTCAATGGCCCGAGCCCTGCCATAATAAACTCCTGGCCAGGTTTCTTGGGTTCTTCTTGCAATTCGGCGGCACCGCCAAACAAAAACATGGTAATCCGTTCTACTTTCAATCCTGTTCGTTTCGCATAGATAGCATGGGCATATTCGTGAATAATGACCGATAAAAACAATAGGGCGGTTGCAGCTAGTCCGGTGACTAAGTTTTGAGCAGTACTCAATGCAGGAAAGGCCGTTGGAAGTACGCCGTATATAAATGTCCAAGCTATCAGCGCGCACAAAATGGGCCAGGTAAAATGAAATCGTAATTCAACACCAAAAAAAGTACCCGCCCGTATTGTCCCGTGATTCATTGCAAACCTCCCTTAGTGTACGCTTCCATTTATTCTGGTAGTGTATATGTCATCGTACGGTCCGTCTGCAATTTATTTAACTTAAGTACGTCGTACTATTGTGCGTAATAGCAGGGGGACATCATAAACTTAAATGACGACATATTTTCTAATTCGTACTTTGTTGGTGCTCCTGCCTGTTTTTAATTGACTGTGAATATTTCATGACGAACTGTCATTCTAATTCATTCCAATGGCTAACTTTGACGTCACGTATTCTGCTACTTTTAATAATCATGGCAGCTCAAAACTGCACATTCATGTGATACCTGCTTTTAGCGGAGGCTGAATAGTTCATGAATGGTTCTGAAACCTTTTTATCAAACGGGCAGTAAAAATGAACCGCATAGCTTATAATGTATGTAATGGCATTTAAAAGTCCTCGAAATATCAATGGCCCAGCTTTTAGGGAGTTTCTCCAAACCAAGCCCGTCTTATATATTATTAGCCTTCTCAGTCTACCCCGTAAGTTGCTCCGAAATACGTACGATTGGGTTATCGGGTGGGCTGCGAAAAAACAAGCCGAAAAAGCTCTGGCAGGCATTTCGTTCGTAGAGAGTTCGGTTTTTCCTATACCTCCCGACCCTTTGCTCATAGCCATGGTTATGTCCAAGCCGGAACGATATTTGCGTTTTGCACTGATCTGCACTACCGCAAGTGTTTTAGGGGGCTTATTCGGATATTTTATCGGTTTCGCATTATTTGAAACAATTGGTAGGTGGGTCGTTGATACATACCATCTTCAAGCAAACTTCGATAAACTCGGAGGCTGGTATGAAAATAACGCGTTACTTGCAGTATTTACCGCCGCGTTTACGCCCATTCCTTACAAGCTCGTTGCCATTTCGGCCGGAGTCTTCCAGGTGAATATAGCTGCTTTCATCGTTGCATCGATACTCGGACGAGGCGGAAGGTTTTTCGCTGTTGCCTGGCTGATGCATCACTTTGGTAGAAGATACAAAGACAAGATAGAAAAATACATAGATGTCATCTCTTTGGCATTCGTCGCTTTGCTCATACTCGGTGTACTGGCGCTTCGATACATTGGGTAGTTTTTGACCCCGGACATTTGGCATTCACTACTTTAAAATGCCAGTCTCCTATTTGCAGCTATCTTCAGCACAAGCTGAACTGTTAAAATACTGTAATGCAGTCGGAAACAAAAAGACAAAGAATTATAGCTCTCGATCTTTTGCGTGGGTTTTTCCTAGTCGTAATACTGATAAATCATCTGGCCTTATTTCCTAGTCCATTCGAGTTCATTAGTGGGCGGGGTAATCTGTGGGCTTCGGCGGCTGAAGGTTTCTTTCTGATATCAGGAATGCTTGTCGGATATGTCTATACGCCACGAATGATTAAGGGATTTAGTCTCGCCGCCGGCAAAATGATTCGCAGAGCAGGCGTATTGTATGTTTGGGCGGTGCTTATATCGGTTATTATGGTTGCATGGGGACACTTGATCCCTGTCGAACGCGCTAAGCCTGGACTTTGGGAAAATCCTGCTATTTTAGATTTTCTGTATAGTACCCTTACTCTTCAGTACAATTACGGCTGGGCTGACTTTTTGCAGTACTATGCGGTATACATGCTTTTTGCTCCGCTGGTACTTTGGCTCTGCGTTCGGCATAAAGCCTGGATCGTCTTACTGCTTAGTTTTTTGGTATGGCTATTTCGAGGAGATAGTTTTCTGCCGGCATGGCAGTTCTTGTTTATGACGGGAATTGTCGTAGGGTGTTACTTGCCGCGGATTCAGTCAATGTACGCCCGTCTGTCGAACAATCAACGTACCGGAATGGCTTACTCGGTAGCGGCAATAACCGTTTTGAGCATCACGCTCAGCGTACTAACGAACCGGGTTTCAGTGTTCCTGATAGAAACTCCGGATCTACTGCAGAGTTTGCCGTCGTGGATAGCTTCTTCTGCTCAATGGCTTTATGATCTTCGAAATACATTGATGCCATTTACGATTCGGTATACGCTTGAACCGTTCAGGCTGGTAACGGCACTCGTATGGTTTACGGGTTTTTACATGTTTTTTCGGCGTTATGAAGAATCGATTGACCGGTTTACTAGAGGTTTTTTACGATATATTGGCGAGAATTCACTGACTGTTTACATCGTCCAGGCATTTGTAGTCTTTGGATTCCTGGCTATAATCGGCGGTCCAACATCGGTAGTTATTAATACGGCCGTAACGTTTACAGGAATCGTTCTGACTTATTACATCGTTCGAATTATTTCCCGAAAACCCCGCCTTATTGCGAGAAGAGCAGATCGATGATTATAGATCACATAAATGTATCTTGTACGAAAATACACGGATTAATAAGGTAAAATATGAGGTATGCCTAGGTCAAAGAATAAAAAAGTCAATCAAGCGAAAACATCGAAAAAGCATGGTTTGATGCGGTATCGACTGTCAGCAGTGCTATTGATTCTAGTTTTGGCGCTCGGTATTTTTGGAGTATCTATGTACAGAGGCAATCATCAAAACACTAATTATCCTGTACTCTCGAATTCCAAAGAACCAGGCACAATCAAACTTGCTACAGTAAAGCCCGGCGAGGAGATACGGGACGTGCCATATTGCGGCGGTCAGCTTATGGATTTGTATCAACCGCGCAAAATAAAATATGAGAAATCCCCGACAGTGCTCTACCTCCACGGGGGCGGCTGGACTATGAACGATAAGGCCAGCGAGCCGGACCAGCTGGCAATGATAGACAACTTACGAGATGAAGGCTATGTAGTCGCGTCTATCAATTATCGCAAGGTTCCGGATGGTTTTTTTCCGGATGCTGTACGAGATTCACACTGTGCGGTTCGATTCTTGAAGGCTCAAGCTGGAACTTATCAACTGGATCATCAAAAAATTGCTCTGTACGGATTTAGTGCAGGGGGGTATCTTGCGGCAATGGTTGGAGTCAGTGCCGACAATCCATCGTTCATGAACGGAGAATATAGCGACCAATCTTCGCAAGTGCAGGCCGTCGTGACTCTCGCCGGTATATTCGATTTCGAACAAGGGCTTACTGAAGGAAATCGTGAACGCATCGACAGATTTTTGAATGGAGCTGACAGGGATACTTCTGATGTTATTTCTCATGTTGACTCAGACAGCCCGCCGTATTTGCTCCTTCATGGCTCTCATGATCAATTCGTGCCGCTCGATCAGGACGAGTTGCTTGAGGCTGCCTTAAAAGAACGTGGAGTGAGCCTGACGCGCAAGGTGATTACTAATGCTGACCATGGCTTGAATGGGGTGGCCGGCGAACCGGATCCAACCCGTGATGAAGTCAAAAAAATAATGGCAGCATTTATTCATAAAAATTTACAGACTGATACGGCCAGTCGGAAAGAGGAAAGACGATAATCATGCATATAACAGACTACTTAAAAAATAATGCCGAACGTACCCCGGATAAACTAGCCCTCGTTCATGAAGACGGCGAATTCACCTGGAGTGTGCTTGACGCTAAAATCCGGGATGCTGCGGCTCTACTTTCGGAAAGAGTACAGAATAATAAGCAGCAGATTGTCGGAATAATGCTTCCGAACACGCCAGAATTTATTATCACGTACTTGGCGATTATCCACGCCGGACATATCGCGATGCCGCTCGATCCGAATTTCAAAGCCATGGAAGTGCAATCGGTAATTGATCGCATGAATCCGGTTTTTACGGTTACGAATGCGGATTATGCAAAATTATTTCGGCCGGAAGATGAAACGATACATTCCAAAAACGTTGCAAATGCCCCTCATGCGAACGACGAAGAAACGTATCTACGCCTCAATCCAAAATCTCAGGCCGCATCTATGCTGTTTACCTCCGGAACTACCGGCAATCCAAAAGCAGTGCCGTATACGCATCGGAATCATATGTGGAATATTGAGGCGGTAACCGAACTATGGGACTGGAAAAGTGACGATACGATACTCCTGTCTTTGCCGTTGTCACATTGGCATGGACTTGTGATGGCGCTCGACGGAGCTTTGTACCATGGAAACACTATCTATCTGCAGACATGGTTTGATGCCGAAACTACACTGCGCATGTTATCCAGCGGTAAAATTACGTTGTTTATGCACGTGCCAATCGCGTATTCAAAACTCATTGCTTATGAGACTTCACAATCATTCGATATCAGCAAGGTTCGATTATGTATTTCTGGTTCTTCGTTTTTGCCTCCTAAACTGTGGCAGCAGTTCAAAGACCGATTCGGGCACGACATTTTGGAACGATATGGCGCGAATGAAATGGGGTTACTGGCATCCAACACTTTAGATGATCGGCAAAAGGGAAGTGTCGGATTTCCGCTGAACGGAGTGAGCATACAGATACAGCCGGACGGGCAGATCGCCATGAAATCTGACGGACTGTTTCCTGGCTACTGGCAGAATGACGAAGCGACTGCCAGTCAGCGTATTGCTGATGGCTATTGGCTGAGCGGTGACATAGGCGAAATTGATGATACCGGACGGTTGTGGTTAAAAGGCCGGGTTCAAGAAAAAATGAAGAAGTTTGGTTATACGGTGTACCCGCGTGATGTCGAATGGGCACTGATGCAGCATTCAGACGTAAACGAAGTAGTGGTTATGAGTATCCAGCAAGACGATGAGCTGAGTGATGTGTTCATATATTTTGTGGTTGGATCGATACGAGAGGACGCTGTCTTTGAATTTGCTAAAAAAGAAATGCCATTCTTTTGGCGACCGGACCGTGTAATTTTACTTGAGCAGATACCGAAGACGGGCCGCACAAGTAAACCGGCTATCAAAGAACTGAGGGCTATGGTCGAACAGGATTACAAAAAATAAAGTGCACTCCTAAAGACTGGTAAAAAGAACTTTCAGCGGCCGCTGGCACGTTCGAGGAGCGTGTCATGAATTTGTCGGGCTAAGCCAAGTCGGACGCCCGGAAGCATTGCTTCCGCTTTTGTAGATTTGCCGCCAACTATGTCGCGGGGAGTGATGGCCGAGCTCCCGGCAGTTTCTATCATAATTTTGCTGAGTCCAAACATACGGTCTATAAGTGTCCTTGATATGTTCACGTTCTGAATCTGGGCGTACGGAATGCTGACTTGCTGTTTATGAATAACGCCGTGTTCTTTTTGGAAACCGACATCGTCGAGCTCGAAATAATAATTATCGTATACGATATTGGCGGTCAAGAATAGGATGATGAAGTAAGCGGCAGTTAAGGCGCTAAAAATAAGTGGCTCAAAAAATATTCCCAAAACAAGTAAAGGCAAGATAATAGATGTTTTTACCATGTAGCTTAAAAAGAAGACGGTTTTAACTTCTGGGCATAATCTTCGCCGAGGTATGTCTTTGAGCTTATCCTGTGCAGCAATCGGCTGGGCTGCTATTGTTTCGCTCGATGGCATTGTGGCATGAGCTACCGGTGCCATAGTGGCGCGGTACGTTGCTGATTCGGAACCGTGCTGGGCTGCACCGCATGCGAAGCAAAAATTAGAGGTCTGCGGTATATGATTTCCGCAGTTGCTGCAATAAATTTTAGACATACCATACATTATATACTAGAAATAGCAAATAAGCCAGACCATTTCAGAGCAAGTTTATGATTTTTTCTTCAATCTAACTGCCCGCTTAAAGCTTCTTTCGGCAGCAGGGTCAGCATACCGGACGATTGGTTTTCTGACGAGTACTCGTTGTTTACCCTGGCGGCTCGCGATGTCGTTTAATGTTTCTACGAAATAATCTTCCATGAGCCACTCGCGTCCGGGTGGTGTTTTGGCGACGACCGTCAAGAGCCATAAATCCTCACTCCACTGGACGGTACTCGCAAGTGCTGGAGCCTCAGTGACCGTTAACGGGCCAACAGGAATAGTCGAGGCAACTTTCTGTATAAGATCGTTTCCTTTTGCCTCGTCGTTCACGAATATGTCTATGGCTATGGTTCGCAGACCTCCCGGCGTCACTTTAACACTTTGCATATATTGATTATGCATCCACATGACTTCGCCGTTCAGGCTGCGGATTTTTGTAGAGCGGAGTGTGATCCTTTCGACGACACCATTTACATCGAGAAATGGCTCGACGCGAATAAAATCCCCGACATCGAACCATCGTTCTATAATCATGGCGGAGCCGGCGGTTATGTCACGGAGTACCATACCGAGAGTTGCCCCGGCTACGACTATAAAAAAGGCGCTCGCACCAATCGCTGCGGTAGATAAAGATACTGCTGGACTCACGACTTGCCATACATAAAAAGCGACCGTCCCGACAATAAATGCACGGGTAACCGCGATAGTGACACTCAGGTGAGTTTCCAGTCTTCGTAACTGTAATTTTTTTGATTCGTTGGTTTCTGCGTCAGATCGACGGGCGGTGAACTGAGCTATGCGAATGATGATTTTTGCTACGAAATGGCTGAACCAATAGGCAAGTGCCATAGCCAACACCAGGATTAATACCGACCTGAAAGCATTTGGTCGGGCGATAAATTCCGCTAATTCTGTAATTATTTTGTTTGTATTGTATTCCTGCACGATGCTCAATTATATAGAGATAGTGGGTATGTCACAAGCCGGTTCCATTGCTCTTTATGAACGAAATGTACACAAATTAGGTACGAGTATCTGTCCGGCCTGTCAGGGATTGCCATTTATGAAAAGACGGGGGTTTACGGGTGTACCATTTTGCCTGATCTCGAAATGTAAATGAGGACCCGTGGAATTTCCGGTACTGCCTTCATATCCAATGGTCGTGCCGGTATCTATAGACTGGCCCTCGGCAACGATAATACGTGACAAGTGAGCGTACAGTGACTGAAGCCCGGGTTCATGATCAACGACTACATAGTTCCCGAGCCCTCTATATGAGTGCACAGTCTTACTGACCGTGCCATGCTTGAATGTTTCGATAGGAGCTACCCCACTCAGACGCGCACTGGTTATGTCGATACCAGAATGAGTGTGCTGCCACGGCCTGTGTGGAACGCCAAATTCTGTAGTTACCCGCCCTCCAAGCGGCCACATGACGCTGTTGTTACGTATTGCTGGATTCGTGATGCTACCGGCTTCAGAAGTCGAGGCGAATTTCCGGATTTTCTCAACAATCGGTGGTAAGCTGGAGGCTTCGATCACAGAATCAGTATGTAATTGAGTGTTATTTATCGAAAATGCTCCGACTATAGCAAGAGGTATAAGACTTGCTGCTATGAATAATCCGCTAATAACCGCAATTTCAAAACGAAATTGCCTGAGTGCGCTAAAAAATATTTTAGACATTTAAAAAACCAATGTAACTTGGGCGGAACTGAACCTGAAACTCAGACTTTAGAATCATACAATAACTCCTGAAAACAGACTGACATCCATACGTCTTTACTACTATAAATGATACTTCACGAACTGTCACAAAAATTTTAACAAAATACAGTAACGATATTTCGTAACAGACCGTTACTTAACGGATTCTTTACAACGGCATGCTACACTCAGATTATTATGGTACGAGTACTTGTAGTCGAAGATGCTGCTGATATGCGCCAAGCATTGTCTAATTTTTTGGTTGGTAAGGGATATATAGTGACGGCGGTCGATTCTACTGAAGATGGAATTGATCAAATTGATGAGCATGATTTCGACATAGGTCTCATTGACATTAATCTACCGGGAAAATCCGGGTTTGAGATGATCGAATATATTCGTGAACAGCAAAAAACGATGCCTCTGATTGCATTGACAGCAAGGAGCGAAATCGAAGACAAATTACATGGCTTTGAGTTAGGAGTTACCGATTATATAGTCAAACCGTTCGATTTACAGGAATTGGCCGCCCGAATGCGTACACATCTCCAAAGTACCGGACCAACGAACGAATCGGCAGATATCGAAACTACCAGCTACTCGTTGTCTCCGCTCCGTCATGAATTTCTGATTCAGGGAAAAGCAGTAGAACTGACGAACACTGAATTTCGTATGGCACAGCTTTTACTCCTGAATCATGGGGCTGTCGTTAATGCGACCGAACTTATAGAATTTGTATGGGGCGAAGCACACATTACCGATACGCCTCCCATACGTATTCATATAGCGAATCTCCGTCGAAAGTTAGGTGACTCGGAGTTTAAGATTATTAAGACCATACCGGGTATCGGCTATAAGCTTGATGATCCGGCAGGAGGATCGCATGCAGCAACGAGTTGATAGAATCAGAAGATTATTTACTGTATCTATAGTTGGGTTGTGTATAGCCAGCATGCTCAGCCTCTTACTAGTCTTATATATCAGCAGTGCAATCGGTTTTTCTGAGACCACATCACCCGAGGAGCTGGAATCGCTCGTTGCGGGCTATCCAGCAGTTGCGAATTATCTCGAAGAACAAAAGGACAGCCAGGCGCATTTTATTACTTTAGGTAATCTTATTAAAGATGATCAGCAGCAGATGCTAGGACGGGCCGCACTGATGGCTGCAGTGCCATTGCTTTTAGCAAGTGCGCTTCTTGGTTATCTACTAGCCAGATATCTATTGAGGCCGGTCACCGAATCGTATGATTCGCAAGAGCGGTTTTTACAAGACGCAGCTCATGAACTTCGAAATCCGTTAGCAACCATGAGTGCGGTGATACAGCAGGCAAGGCAGTCAGGAAATAAAGAAGATGCCGCCGCGCAGCTTGATATATTGGAACGTCAAACTGAGCACCTGGTCCGCATGAACGAAGATCTGTTATTTTTGGAACGTAAAAATAATCGAAGTGCCGAACCGATAGACGTCAGTGAACTACTTCGTGACGTCGCAGAAACACTTCAGGCCGATGCTCACAAAAAAGGCGTGAAAATAAAGGTAATAGGGGAAAACGTGACGCTCGCTATACATCCTGATGACTTTATATGTTTAGCAAGAAATATCATAGAAAACGCCATAAAATATAGCAAAGAAAATGTAAGCGGTATTGTGACAGCATCAATCGTAATGAAATCCAAAACTGTAGTGCTGCGGATAGATGACCAAGGTATCGGTATTCCTGTGTCAGAGCTACCGCGAATTGGTGAGCGATTTTATAGGGCAGGTAATGTTGCCCGACGACCAGGAACCGGACTCGGATTTGCGATTGTTCGAAAAGTTGCCGCAGACTATAACGCCGATGTCAAAATCGAGAGCACGCCGAACAAGGGTACGACAGTGATAGTTTTGTTTAAGATTTAGTTCAACGGCCATTCTTTACGTAAACTATACACCGCCTAAACAGCTTCTATACATACCTCATAACATACTGGTAACTATCAACTAAAAAAGGAGATAGTTATGCAAGCAAAACCATTAGTAATCGGATTGGTCGTCTTGGCTGTGGCCATATTGGCTGGTCTTGGAATCAGAGCATCCATGGACGACTCAGAAAGCTCGAGTGCCACGAACCAAAATGGTACGTCACAAACTGAAAACTCAAACACTGAAGACAATAACGAACGCCAGACTATCACGCAGTTGGCTGCTTCTACAGACTCATTGTCGACATTGGTAGCTGCAGTACAGGCAGCAGGATTAGCTGAAACTCTGAATGATACTGATAGTGAATTTACAGTTTTCGCACCGAGCAACAGTGCTTTTGAAAAGCTTCCTGCAGGAACTGTTGAAACTTTGGTAGCACCTGAAAGCCGCGATTTGCTGACGACTATTCTAACCTATCATGTCGTGCCTTCTGTAGCTTTGTCTTCCTCGCTTAGTGATGGCCAGACCATTACGACTGTACAAGGTGGCCAGTTGACCGTGCGCATCGATGGCGGTAACGTATTCATCGAAGACGCTACCGGCGGTCGTGCTCAGGTTACGACGGCTGATGTCCGCGCCAGCAACGGTGTCGTTCACATCATCGATTCCGTACTGATGCCTCAATAGTATTTGTACTGTCGAATAAATCCACCTTCGCGTTAAAAACGGGGGTGGATTTTTTATTGATTCCGATCTGACCATCGGCTATTTCGTTTCTGGGGCTTGTGTTCCGGCTTCCAGCTCCGATTGCCTCGGGCATGGTTAGGTCGCTTGCCGGTTCCTTTGGTATGCCTCTCTTGTCCTGCGATACTGTGTTTGTCGTGCCAGGTTTCCAGCTTAGAAAGTTTATGCAATTCTTCGCGGGCGTCTTTCGGAAGTTCTGCTACCGATATTGCGCCGTAAGCTAGATACCGGACTTTTTCTTCGATCCGTTTTAGTGGTACCGGCTGTATACGATGATACTGCTTGCTCCGTAATTCCTGCCGTTCTTTTTCAAGTTGCTGATAGAGCCAGCGGGCATACAAAGTGACGAAGAGTTTTTCGTTCGCGACACTCCGTTCAAGAACGGGAGTACCGGATGTTTCGATAGTCCGGCCACGGAATTTTATCTTTGTACGAACTGCGAGCGTGCCAAAGTAGCCGTCGAAGTATATGTTGCCGAGTTGCGATTTAAACAAATCGGGTGCGAGTTCGTCTAGCCAAGTCGGCTCAACCATAGTTATGTCGTTTACTAAATGCATCACTTCTAAGCCGCCGCCGGTAGCAACTTCCAAGTCAAAAGGCGTACCAACAAATATCCCGGCATGTCTTACGACGCTAGTGCTGGATTTGTCACGATGTTTTTTGCTGCTCATGTGTACGGCTTCGCCGTCGGGGTCAATTGTCCAAAGTTGATGCAGCTGGCCGGCGACGATACATTTGAGCAAAGGCTCTTCGTCGTCGCTTTGGAGTGGTGCTGGTTCCTGTAAGTCTAGTCCGAGGTCGCGCAACAGCCGTTCGCTCACTTCGCGGGCTTTATCGATGTTCTTACCAATAATACCGAGTTCTTCATAAGCATCTTCCGCTATGTTTGGGATAGCCATAAATACGTCGTACTGAGCTAACAAATCCGAACGGGTTTGTCGGGTAAATCGCTTCCACCCACTATGGCGCGGGCCTCCTTTTACGATACCGCCTACCTCCTGGATAGCAA
>JBGTMN010000042.1:0-13623 GCA_041743525.1 Saccharimonadales bacterium (SeqCode)
GGCGCAATAGGCCGACTGCACCCAAAAGGCGCATCTTGACGATACTTCGGATCCAGAATGGTAACTGATGTTCATGCAAATATGCCATCCAAGGCGGCGTGTTGTCCATGCCAACTTCCCAAGGATGTATTTGTAGAGTCAGTCCTTCGCCGTGGGGGTCCCTTTCTTCGTACAGCCATTCGTGGTAGGCAAGCAGGGCTGGCCAGACTGATTTATACCAGGCTCGGCGTTCGGCAAGTGTCATATGCTCGCCCACGCGAACTATCGCTTCGGCAAGCATTGGGGGTTGAGTGATACCACTCGTGGAGGCGGCATCGGGCGAATTTGGATTGAGCCAGCTTCTCCACTGGTTGCGGTCACCTTTATATTTAAAGTCGTCGTTGAATACGATATTCGGCACCATGCCGTTAGCCCATTGGCCACGCAGCAGACTGTAAATTTCCGTTTTTGCCCGCTCAACATCTGAGTGTCGTAATCCAATAGCTATAAAACAACTGTCCCAGAGCCATTGATGAGGATAAAGTTTTGCCCCGGGCACGGTGTATGTGCCGCGGTCATTTTTTTGGAGTATTGCTTCGGCTTCCTGCAAAGGAGTAAGCTCGGCATCCGGTGTAATAAGATCTGCTGAAAGAAAATCCGCGTCAGTATCGAAATTTGTCAGTTCTTCAGTGTCTTGAACAGTATCCGTGTCAGGTTTTGTTGATGCATTTTGCATATGCTTACCAGTATACCGCAGGAGTTGCGACATTTCATATCCCAGGGTGTGAATTAGTTATGATTTGTGATCAATGCGTAAGAATAAGGCGGGATTAACGGAAATTCGTAAATTGTAGCGGAAAATCGAAGTCTTGGCTTCGTAATAACTGCATGACCGCTTGCAGATCGTCTTTGCTGTTACTGTTGACCCGCACTTCATCACCTTGGATTAAAGCTTTTACTTTCGGGTATTCTTCCCGGATAAGTTTCGTAATTTTTTTGGCTTTTTCCTGGTCAAGTCCTTTTTTGAACGGTACTTCTTTGGCAGCTTTGAGGTTACTTTCGGTTACTTCTGCAGATGTATCAAGTATTTTCTGACTTTGTTCACGAGCGGCCAGCTTTTTACGAACAATATCGAGAATAGCGTCTATCTGCCAGTCTGAACTACCAATGACTTTAATACCCGTCTTCTCGCTGTTTAGCCATTCAATGGCAGCGGGTGTACCTTTGAAATCGTAACGGCTGGTAATTTCGCGTTCTGTTTGATCAAAAACATTGTTGAGTTCTGCTTTATCATAATCTGATACGACGTCGAATGAAAATGTTGGCATGATTGCTATTCTAACGGAAAATGGAGTCCGGTTGCAAACGTAAGCGTTATAAATTAAGCTTAAAAGTAGTTAATAGCAATACGAATTATAAAAAAGGAAAACAATGAAGTATATAAGATTACTATATGTCGTTCCCGTCTTGGCAGTGAGTCTGGCGCTCGTGGCGCCGGTGTCGGCACAGACCGAAGAGGAAGATGAAACGATGACGACCATGTCGCAGCAGCGTGGCGGAGCTCAGGCAAAAGATCGTGCGATGGAAAAAGTAGAAAAGGTTCGTGCTGAGGCTAAATTGCTCGTAAATGAAGAGCGCAAAGGCGTAAAACCGCCGACCAATGTAGCTGGCAGACAAAAAGCCTGTGAAGCGAAGCAGGCAAGCCTTGAGAAGCGATTGGCGAATTACACTCGCCACTCCGAAAAGCACCTAGCAACTTTTGATAAAATATATGACCGCGTTCAAGATTTTCAAGAGACTAAAAAACTAGATGCCGCTAGCTATGATGAATTAATTGCAGTTGCAAACGAAAAGCATGAAGCAGCCGAAGCTGCTGTCGCCGCTCTCAAGGAAGTATCAACGAGCATTGACTGTTCGTCCGAAGATCCTGCCAACGGAGTTGCCGTTGTTAAAACTGCGGTCGCAGACACTCGGACGGCGCTCAAAGAATACAGGACGTCAATAAAAGATGTTATCCGAAGTTTGAATGCCTCATTGTCTAAAGACTCTGACGATTCATCAACTTCCGAGTCTTCCGACGAGAAAGAAGAAACTGATTCTACTTCAGATGACGCAACAACTGATGGAGGTACAAACTGATGAGCTACCAAACGCTGAACCAAAAAGGCATCGGGCATGTCGTGGCTTTACTCGTTCTGGTATTTGTAGCAGTAGCGGGTTTTGCGGGATACACAGTAATCTCAAAGAATAGCGCCGTGGAGCCTGCTCCAGCTTCTACGATGCAGCAGACTGAATCAGACGAAATCCGTAACCAATCTGACCTTGAAAAGAATGACAGAGAATTGACTGATTCAGAACAGCAGCTCGACAGCCAACTCGACGACTCTGAACTAGATGCAGACCTGGACGCGATGCTCTAGTGAAAAAAGGACCTGATCTTCAAAAAGACGGATATTTTGGATTAGAATCCGGGGGTTCAACATCAACTCATGAGTTAGTCTCTCCTCGTCATTACGGCGAGGAGATGTATGAAGGAAGATTTAATACTGGTCAGCGGATCGGACTGGCGCTTGATGTTCTTATGAGAAGCACGGATGGCGATGATCTGTGGCATAGAGCTGAAACTACCACGGGGACTATCATGGACCCTGTCAGCGATATGGCTGCCGGTGTCGTGAGAATTTTGCCAGACGAATCAATACCGAGTGGAACGCCGTATGCGATGGCTGGACCTATGCTCGTGACGGATAGGCAGCCCCGTCAGTTCAGCGTCATAGATCATAAATCCCGAAAACTGGGAAAATCTGTTCTTGTGCGGTATGTACTGTTGCCCGAACAAAGTTCGGACTCATGACAAATTCTCCTATTTTATCCAAAATTCTACAAGAATGACCTGTGCTAGGAGTGTACGGCTGGTATACTATACCTCATATGAATTATCAAAATCCTAAAATTGCAGAAACAGCCGAAGTACTGAAATTAAGGCTCGATTCACTCGATAACAAGCGGGACATCTTAAAAGCGACGGAACTGAGAGCGCTCTATGCTGAAATTCCGTTACTTCCGTCTCAAGACCGTGCGTTATTTGGAAAAGAGATAAATGATTTGCGAAGTGAACTGCAGTCCATAGCTGAGGAAGCTGTTGCTGCGACAGAAGAAGTAAGACCGATTGATGTGACCGCGCCTTATGATCTAAACACGCCGCTTTCGTCGCGACCGAAATGGATTCCGGCTAGCCAGGGTTCGAGGCATCCACTCATGGTAGAGCGCGACAAAATACTGGACATCTTTTACAGGATGGGTTTCGAAGCGGCTCAATCAAGGGAAATTGATGACGATTTTCATATGTTCGGGGCACTGAATTTCCCGGAAGGTCATCCGGCGCGTGACGATTACGATACATTTATGACCGAGGAGGCCGATTCGAATGGCAAGCGTTTCATTGCTCCGGCGCATACCAGTACGATGCAGAACAGGATATTGCAGCAATATAGGCCTGAGCTAGAAAAGGGAAATCCAATTGCTGTCGTCGTTCCCGACAGAGTCTTTAGAAACGAAGACTTGGACGCACGTCATGAACATACGTTTTATCAGCATGAAGGAATTTATGTGGGCCGCGGGGTTCATGCCGGTCACTTAATATCGACCCTTAAAACTTTTTTGCAGGAATATTATCAGAAAGAGTTGGATGTTAAAACACAGCCTTTTTATTTCCCTTTCACCGAACCATCATTTGAATTTGCGCTCAGTTGTCCTTTTTGTGACAAAAACGGTTGTAATATATGCAGTCAGTCGGGTTGGATTGAATTACTCGGTTGCGGCATGATACATCCGAACGTACTCAAAATGGCTGGCATTGATCCGAACGAATATACCGGATTTGCCTGGGGTGGTGGGATTGAGAGATTAGTTATGATGAAATATGGGATTGAAGATGTTCGACATTTTCAAAGTGGTAAATTAAGTTTTCTAAGGCAATTTGTATGAAATTCAGCATTAATTCCCTCAAGTATTTTGAAAATCTGTACAAATGGTCCGACGAACCATTGGTGACTGATATAAACGTGTTAACAGATAAAATAGGCTCGCAACTTGGAGAGATCGAAGAACTATCAGAGCCCGGCCAAAAGTACGACAAAGCTCTTATAGTTCGGGTTGTTAGCTGCGAAAAACATCCGAACGCCGATAAGCTACAAATATGTACCATAGATGATTCAGGCCGAGCCGAAAATGTCGAAAGACTTGAAGACGGCAAAGTAAGGGTGGTTTGTGGAGCGCCGAATGCACGCGCCGGCATCAATGTCGTGTGGTTACCTCCGGGAGCTATCGTGCCAAGCACGTATAGTGCTGAGCCATTTACATTAGAAGCGCGGGAAATTCGTGGAGTTATGAGCCAGGGAATGTTAGCTAGCCCGAAAGAATTGGCTCTTGGGGACAGTCACGAAGGTATTTTGGAAATTGATGATGTCATAGAACCGGGGACTCCTTTTGTAGAGCAATACAATCTGCTGAACGACCTGGTTATTGCTATCGAAAATAAGATGTTCACGCATCGTCCTGATTGTTTTGGCTGGTTTGGTATTGCCCGTGAACTCGCAGGTATTCAAGGCAAACGCTTCAAAAGTCCTGATTGGTATGTATACGATGCGGAAATGCTAAAATCAGATCAAACAACTTTGCCGTTGACCATAAGGAACGATATACCGGAACTAGTACGAAGGTTTATGGCCGTTCCGGTTGCCGATGTCAAGGTGCGTCCAAGTCCGGTGTGGCTGCAGTTAGAGATAAGCCGTGTCGGACTGCGCCCGATTAATAATATCGTCGATCTGACGAACTTTTATATGTTGCTGACCGGCCAGCCACTCCACGCCTACGATTATGATAAAGTCCGCGGCATGGACGGACCAGATGCTTCCGAAGCAACAATTGTTATCCGTTATCCGGAATCCGGCGAAAAATTAAAGTTATTGAACGGTAAAGAAATCGAACCACGCCAGGAAGCTATTATGATTGCCTCCGATAACAAACTGATAGGTTTGGGCGGCGTCATGGGCGGCGCCGATACCGAAGTGGACGATTCGACCCGTAATATCATAGTGGAATGTGCATCATTTGATATGTATGCTATACGAAAAACATCTATGGAACACGGTCTTTTCAGTGATGCGGTTACACGCTTCAATAAAGGCCAGTCCCCACTGCAGAATGCTCCGGTTTTATCTAAAATCCTCGAAGAAATTATTAAAATATCGGGCGGCTATATTGCCGGAGATGTCGTTGATCTCAACTATTTGCCGGACGAAGTCATGGAACGCGGGTCTCTGCATCCTGACGTAAACGTCGAGGTGACATTCATAAATAACCGGCTCGGACTTGATATTACGACAGAGGAAGTTAGCCAGTTGCTTCAAAACGTAGAGTTTCAGGTAGAACTAACAAGCCGTAAAATGGTAGATGAAACCGATGGCAAGCGAGTTGATAGTCAGACGCTGACGATTCGGGCTCCCTTCTGGAGGACGGATATCGAAACGCCCGAAGATATCGTTGAAGAAGTCGGCCGTTTGTATGGCTTCGATAAACTACCGCTGGAACTGCCTACGAGAAGCATAATTCCGGCTCGCAAGGACCCTGGATTCACAATTCGAAAACTGCTCCGCGATCAACTGAGTCTCATGGGAGCAAACGAAACACTTTCGTATAGTTTTGTGCATGGCCAGACTTTTGAACGGAACGGCCAAGACGCCTCATATGCGTTTAAACTAAGCAATGCGCTCAGTCCGGATCTGCAATATTTCCGCTTGAGTCTAACGCCTAGCCTCCTGGAAAAAGTTCAACCGAACATACGGTCTGGATACGATTCTTTCGCGCTGTACGAAATTGGCAAGGCGCATTGCAAAGGACTAATGGATGAGGCGGGGCTACCGGCCGAGTTTGAGCGACTGGCTTTTGTAGTAGCTTCTGGTAGCAAGACGTCTTCTAGATTAGCGGGAGCGGCTTATTACCAGGCGAAACAGTATCTGCAGCACTTAATGGAAGTGTTTATCGAGCAGGATAAAAAAGTCTCTTTCGTACCGCTCGTGTCATATGATAACGGCAATCATGTCGTAGTGCGTCAGCTTGTCGCGCCGTATGAGCCGCTTCGATCGGCTGTTGTTCTTCTCGATGATAGTTTCGTTGGTATAGTAGGCGAATATCGGTCATCTGTCCGAAAGGCCTTAAAACTTCCGGCTTTTTTTGCGGGCTTTGAGATCGACCTTGGCGTATTCACTCAAACAGAAAAAGTTGGCTATGCGACGGTATCAAAATACCCGGGAATAGAACAAGACATATGTCTGAGAGTTCCGTACGAGACGTCGTATCAATCAGTATATGATGCGCTTGCTAATAAACTTGCAGAAATGAAAATAGATAATAGCGTCACTTCGCTTAGTCCGATAGATATATATCAACGCCCTGATGAAAGTAGTCATAAACAGATAACTTTGCGGTATCGAATCGCATCATATGAGAGGACGTTGACAGACGCAGAAGTTGCTCATGTTCTACAAAATGCGGCAACAGCCGCCGCCGAAGATCTGCACGCTGAAATCGTATAATAAAATTGTTAATGGTGTGCGGTCCTGACGGGGAAAACTGGAATAAATCCAGAATGCGTCCCGCCAGGACCTTGCGCACGCCTCACCGCGACAGCGAGCATTCAGCTCCCGGCATTTACGGCTTGCTCAACGTCTTTGTAAAACTTGACGAAGCGCAACCGGTGCCAAAAGCGATCTCTTTGTCCTGACGTATCCATGTCGATCGTCCCATAATTCTGGACGTTGCCGATCACGGTCTCAAAACCGTCGCATGTGGTGATCTTGTTCAGCGGCATCCTCCTCCTGAAATTGGGGATCGGGTAGGGGAGTGCAGTTCCGGTGAAGATTTCCAAATTATTAACCGCGATATAGCCGGTTTTCCATTTGGCGTATCTCCACGTCATCCAGACGAAGCAAACTCCGGCAGAAATCAGCCATGGTCGAGGGGTGTCTTTCTCAAAGAATTCTCGGATCAAATACCATCCGGTAAATCCTACGAGACCCCAAAAACCAAAGATCATGCCCCAGACTGCGAAGTTTACCTTGCTGAGCTTCTTGCCGCTCTGTGTGTCCATGAAGTACAAAGCTGCGGCACCGCATGTGATGATCAGAACAACCATCCATGGACGGTATCCGGCGCTCAGTACTTCTATGATCAACCTGTAGAATGCGAAGTCAACCGCACCCCACATGAAGAAGAGAGCGAGTGAGCCCGGCAATGCCCATCGAGTCAACAACCTGTTGAATTGCCAATCGGTGATGACTCGAAACCGTATGCTAGGCGCATCGGGATCTCTTGTGCTGACGTCCACGCTGGCGCGTGCTGCGTTGACCTTTCGCTCGTTGACGTGGTTCTTGTCAACGGGGATTCTCGACTGCAGTTGATCGGGTTGGCTGTTTGCATAGCCGATGAAGAGCATTCGCATGACCAAGCCTGCGAAAACCGCCGCTGCCATTGCGAGCGCCAGTTTGAACTCTGCCGGCTGATCTCTGCCGCGCAGGGACCAGATCGTCCAGATCGCTGCCGTCAGACCCACAGCGCCGATTACGACTCTCCGTCGAGATACATCGGGAGGGTTGTAAGTTATTCGCGCTGCTATTAGGCTGACCATCGCGGCGATAAGCGGAACGGACCACCAAGGTAGTCCATAACGCCTGAGAGCGAGGTAACCGGGCACCAATCCAAGGACGAATCCAAGAATTGCAGCAAAACGAACATGTCTGCCCAGCGGAGGAAGTTGCTTGGCGATGAAGATGCTCGAAGCGCTAACGATCGACGGAATGACGATTGCTCCATACCAGATGAGGCCGGACTGAATCACGAAGTACAACGTGAACATGAATGCAATTGTGAACGTCACAGCTCCGATGATCACGTACTCGAGGTTCCGTCGCTTGGAACCAGGCTTGAGAGAAATTGTCGGTGAACACATGACTGACCTCCAAGGTCGTAGTCGATGAGACGTGCTTGTCATCACGGGGGATCCCGGAGACATGATAATAGTTATAGAACATTTTATGCTGATGTACAAAACATTCTTTATGTATATTCTGAAAATATAATGATTACTGAGAGTTTTTGAGGATATAATGTATAAAGATTTACTACTATGAAACAGATTTTTACTATTCTAAAATCAGCCCGTCAGCTTTGGCCGTATTATTCGGCCATCGGCCTGTTTACTATTCTCGTGAGTCTGTCCGGACTCCTCCAGCCACTCCTTACCGGTTGGGCAGTGGACGAACTGCGCCTAGGTACAGAAGCGAGTCTGCGCTATGTAGTTATGATCGCTCTGGCCATCTTCGTTTTAGACTTGATGGTGACAGTTTTTTCGAATGTTAGCGGATATCTTGGCGATCAAATGGCTCTGCGGCTGAACCGCTTATTAAGCCGGCGTTATTATGAACATTTGCTTACTCTGCCTCAAAGCTACTTTGACGGCGCCCTAAGCGGCAAGATAATTAGCCGCCTGAACCGGTCGATTACCCAACTGATAACCTTTATAAATATGATGAGCAACACGTTCCTGCAGTTCATCTTTACGACGGTGTTTACCCTTGCTGTCGTCGCATATTACAGTTGGCAAGTCGCATTGCTTATGTTTTCAGTATATCCGGTATACATATGGCTGACGACCCGCACGAGTATCAAGTGGCAGGCATGGCAAAAAGATAAGAATCTTAATTTTGACATCGCGAATGGACGATTCGGTGAGGTTATCAACCAAGTTAAGGTGGTAAAGAGTTTTCTCCGCGAGCGATCAGAAGTACGGTTCTTCGACAAGCATTATGCAAAAGCGCTCCGCATAAATCGTCCCCAGTCAAAATACTGGCATATCCACGATGTAAAGCGCCGAATTATTCTTGGGGTAATTTTTCTGGGCATCTACCTGTTTATCTTTATACAAGGAGTTCAGGGTGATTTAACGACCGGTGCCGTCGTGACACTTATTTTATATAGCATGCAGATTCGTATACCGATATTTACTATAAGCATGCTCGTAGACTCGACTCAGCGAGCTGTTGCGGACAGTCGGGATTATTTTGAGGTTATGGCGATAAAGCCCGCGATAGTCGATAGTCCTGAAGCGAAGTCGATTGATGTAAACGATGGTGAGATTTTGTTTACTAACGTTACATTTGGTTACTCTGAAGATGTACCGGTATTGAAAGGGGTGAGTTTACGTGTAGAGCCGCGTACGAAAGTTGCTTTGGTGGGAGAAAGTGGCGAAGGCAAAACGACGATTACGAATCTTTTACTCAGGCTTTACGAAGCCGATAGCGGCACTATCGAGATCGATCGTCAGAATATCGCGGAAGTTACACAGCATTCCTTGCGAGATAATATCGGTGTCGTATTCCAGGAGCCGGCACTGTTCAGCGGTACGATACGTGAAAACATTTCTTATGGGCGACCAGATGCGACTGACGAACAGATAGAAGTGGCGGCTGTCGATGCGAACGCTCACGAATTCATTATAAAGCTGGACAAGGGTTATGACACGTCTATAGGAGAGCGAGGCCTGAAGCTGAGTGGTGGACAGAAACAGCGCATAGCTATAGCCAGGGCGCTGTTAAAGAATGCTCCTATCCTCATACTAGACGAAGCGACCAGTAGCCTGGATAGTAGAAGTGAAAAACTCGTACAACAGGCTTTAGAACGACTTATGGCAGAACGGACGACCATAATCATAGCTCACCGTTTAAGTACTATCCAGCACGTGGACCAGATCATAACCGTCAAAAACGGACGCATCGACGAAACCGGTACGCCCGAAGAATTAGCGGGTACGGGTGGAATTTATGCGCAGTTACTCAGTCTTCAGTTGCAGCCTCCCGGCAAAATAAAAAACGATCAACTGAAGGCATATGGTATAGCTGGTAATTAATGATGTGTTATCTGCCGGTCGGCTTACGTTCCTGAAACTTCGTGTGATAGAATCAAAGGTAATAATCAAGAATTGAAATTAGAGGGGAAATGTATGGGGCAAATGCAGCAACGAATAATCGCAGGAAGTGGCGCGCTTCTGTTTTTTATAAGTACTATCGGCCTGACGGTCGTTATTATAATGACAATGATACAGGAGCGGAACAATCAGACTCCTGAGATAACAGCAGATCCCAATGCTGCAAATGCTTGTCAGGCACCTGCTAGCGCTACAGAGACGTTGCCAGCGCCTGAAACTTTCACTGTCGAGGGTGACGTGAACGAATTACAATCAACTGATCTTGAACAGGGCACAGGGCGAGAAGCTAAGGCCGGAGACTGCCTGGTGATGAAGTATTACGGCACACTCGCGAGCAACGGTGAAATGTTCGACGAGAACTTCACACAGGCTAGCGCTTTTGCCTTCGAACTTGGTAGCGGCAAGGTAATACCAGGATGGGATGAAGGGCTCGTCGGCATTAAAGAAGGTGGAACCCGCCGCTTGGTAATTCCGGCCGATAAAGCCTACGGCGAACAATCGCCAAGCGAAAAGATTCCTGCCAATTCTGCATTGGTTTTCCATGTAAAACTGCTGAGCATCGCAGAGCCAGGTCAGGATACTGGGGACGGCGCCGAACAGGCTCCGGACCAACCGAGTGAACAAAGCCAAAGCCAAAGCCAGAACCCCGACGATGCAGAAGCAGAAATTATGGAACAGCCAGAAGGAGGCAACTAAACATGGATGATTTTACCCCAGTACCGCAAGTAAGCGAGCTGACACGAATTGATACTCAGGAAGGAACGGGCGACATCGTACAGGCTGGCGCGACGATTACCGCCCACTATACCGGTGCAATAGCAGCGACCGGCGAGGTGTTTCAGAGTTCGAAGGATTTTGGACGACCTATTTCGTTCGGACTGAACCAAGTCATCAAGGGATGGACAGATGGCGTGCCTGGCATGAAAGTCGGTGGCATTCGTCGTCTCCTTATTCCAGCCGACCAGGCCTACGGTTCACGGCCTCCGGGAGGGTCGGGCATACCGGCAGACGCAGACCTGGTATTTGACATCGAGTTGGTTAGTATAGACAGTTAGTCGACCGGGTTATTTATAGCAGTGTCGTTCGGTACTGTTATCTTGAATATGATTTCATCAAATACCGTGTAAAACACAACATGTAGTGTATTGCACTTAACACAAGCGCTATATATACTTACATAAGTACAAAATTAGAGTAAAATAGATACTGCAAACGGAGGGAGATAGAATGGCCAAAGATATTACGATTTTTACGACAAATACCTGTGGGTATTGTCATATGGTAAAAAAATGGCTGTCGGCAAAAGGCCATGCCTATTCAGAAGTTAATTTGGACGAACACCCCGAGCGTCAGGCCGAAGCACAACAGCTGAGCGGTGCCTTAACTGTGCCGGTAACGGTTGTCACGAAAGATGACGATTCTCAAGAAGTTATTGTGGGCTTTAACCTTGCAAAGCTTGCTCCTGCTGTATCGTAATAACTCTTTCCGTTACTATGAACGACAATTTCGTACTGCATCAACTATGCCTGAGTACTCTGTAGATTTTCGGTATCATTGTATGTTACCAATCAAAAATATGAACCGTTTAGTCGAAAGCAGTGACATCGAATTTAAAATGATAGGATCCAAGCTATGACCGATGCCAAACAAATCCCAGAACATGAACTTATTATAATCGGAGCCGGGCCCGCGGCTCTGGCTGCAGCTATTTATACGACCCGTGAGGACATTCAGACCGTGCTGTATGAACGGGGTGTTATCGGAGGTTTAGCGGCTGTCACCGACATGATTGACAACTATCCAGGATTTCCTCAAGGCGTCGAAGGATTAAAGCTGGCTGATGGTTTACGCGAGCAGGCGGAGCGTTTTGGAGCGGTCATCGAGCTCGGAGAGGTAACCGCAATCCACGACGAAGGAGTTTTTAAACGTCTTGAAACAACTGACGGAGAACTTCATGCACGAGCGGTACTCATCGCTACGGGTAGTGATTATAAAAAACTGGGTATACCCGGTGAACAGGAGTTCTTTTCAAGAGGCGTACATTACTGTGCTACCTGTGACGGAGCGTTCTACCGCGATAAGCGGCTGATTGTTGTCGGAGGGGGGAATTCAGCAGTCCAGGAGGCTATATTCTTGACACGATATGCAAGTCACATAAACCTGTTGGTACGCGGGAATGATTTCCGTGCAAGCGACGTATTGCAAAAAGAGCTCGAAAACCATAAGGACAAGATAACTGTGCATTTCAATACGACCACAGATGAGATTGTCGGTGAAGAAAAGAAAGTCGTAAAAGTTATAGGTACCGATAAAACTACGGGCAACAAGGTCGATTTTCCAACCGATGGCGTCTTTGTATTCGTTGGATTGTCGCCGAATTCGCAGTTTCTGAAAGATACGGACGTTAAACTTGATGAAATCGGATTCGTGCTGACCGATCATAGGTTGCAGACCAACATGCCAGGAGTATTTGCTGCAGGAGATATCCGAAACGGTGCAACCATGCAAATTGCCTCAGCTTCTGGCGAAGGGGCGACCGCAGCGCTTATGATTCGTGAATATCTGGAAGGGCGTAATGCGCACCCGGCTTAGCGCTACGCCTTTTTATTTATAGCCGGAGAAATAATCAGTCACGATGTCTGATTTTTCTACACCCAACTCTATAAGCCCTAGTGTTAGTTCGCGCATGTAATCTTCCGGACCAGCCAGATAGTACAGCATATTTTCTGAAGCAGGAGCCGAAACTATGATGAGTTCTGGACTTAGAGTGTTTTTTTTAGAATTTTCAAAACCATTGTTACTAGAAATTAGTGGTTGATAATCTATAAAATCAAGCTTTTTTATATAATCGCTGAAACATAGGTCTTCGACATTTCGGGCGGCGTGTATAAGCACGATAGTCCTTGTGTCTTTTTTGTCGTCAAGATATTTCAACATGCTTCGAAACGGCGTTATGCCAATGCCGGCAGCGACGAACACGAGTTGTCTTGATGAGTCCATTGGCAATATGAAGTCTCCTAACGTGTCGGTAATTTCCACGGAATCATCATGCTGCAGATTGAAAAGTTCTTGTTTATATGTACTATCTGACCGGCTAAATCGGCTTGTAATGGCTATTCTCGATTCGGTTGGTGAGCTGGACAGTGTGAACCATCGGCGATTGAGTTCGCTCGCTGGCATTTCTGGCAATATCATTTCTACAAACTGGCCGGCCTCATATTCTAGTTTAGTATCTGTCCTAAAGTAAAGCGTCCAAATGTCCGGGCAGTCTTGAATTTTTGAATCGAAAAAAGCTCGCATCAAAGTCCGGGTATTTCTTTTGTAGTAAATAAATCTGGCCGGTCCGTTACGCACCCCGATAAACCATGTTGCTTCCACTTTTTTGCTAAAGCTGGTTTATTGAGGGTATAACAATACAAATCGAAATCACGGCTCATGTATCTGATAAATCCTGGCCACATGAACATATAGTTCATAGTAATGCGCTGAGTACCAAGTTGTCGGGCGCGATGGCGGGCCCAGAGGCTCAGAAACCGAGCGATCACTCCAGTTGGAATGTCTGGTAGTTCAACGTGTATTTCTTTGAGTAAATTTTGCCTTTT
>JBGTMN010000043.1:0-39355 GCA_041743525.1 Saccharimonadales bacterium (SeqCode)
GCGTCATAGACACTGCCGCCGGGACTATTTATGTAAAAGAAAATATCTCGCTTCGCATCTTCGGCTTGCAAAAATAACAATTGGGCAACGACGACATTTGCGGAAGCCTGATTAACATCAGTACCAAGAAATATAATACGGTCTTTGAGCAGACGTGAATAAATATCATAAACTCGCTCGTAGCGGCCTTCATTTTCGACGACGGTTGGGATTAGAACGGACATATGGTTCTCCTAAGTTTAATATTAATTTTTTATCAAGTTGGCGATTCATTAAAATGCATTTTGGTAGTTTAAACTTCAAAACTATAACATTAGTTGTGTCTTTAAGTATACGAGATTAGCACTCTCGAGTCAAGAGTGCTAAAAGGAGCTGTTAAAACAGTGGGGTTATTTTTTTGACTCTGACTTCGGCTTCTTAGAAGATAGTTCAACGAGTGTTGAAATCGTCTTTTCACTCATCAGACGAGATGCGATTTCGCGCTGATGTTCCGGTTTATCTATTTCGGCATGCATTTTCGGGTCAGTATATTGGCTTTTCAACAACTGACAGCGAATTGAGACTTCTTCCGGAGTAACTTGTATTCCTTCTTGTTCGGCAATCTCAGCCAGCACCAAACCGGCTTTAACACGCATTTCAGCGCCAGACCTGTTGTTCGCACGATGTTCTTCTTCGTTTACGCCTTCTGCGTCTAAATGCTCCTGCCAGGTTTGTCCGCGGTAGGTTACATTTTGGCGCTCTTCTTGTTCGAGCCTCGTCAGCTCGTCTTCGACCAGAGCATTCGGTACCGCTACTTCAGATTTTTCAGCAATCTTCGTTAGCAGTTCACTTTCATAGTCACGGTCGGACTGCATTTGGCGCTCTGACTGGACCTGATCTTTTATGTTCTTTTTAAGCTCCTCAACAGACTTAAATGGTCCGACCTTAGCGGCAAATGCATCGTCGATTTCTGGCTTGACTACTTCTTTGACATTCGTAACGGTCGTTTTGAAGGTGACTTCACGACCTTGCAACGCCTTTACGCCGTAATCTTTCGGAAAATCCAAGGTAAACTCTTTTGAGTCACCTGACTTTTGGCCAACTAGATTCTCTTCGAATCCTGGAATAAAAGTATTACTTCCAAGTACTAAAGGATAAGCTTTGCCATCACCACCTTGTATAGGGTCGTTCGTTTTCGCATCACGGCCTTCGAAATCGATCCATACTTCGTCACCGTCCTTAGAATTCCGCTCAACTTCTTTCTTTTCGGCCATTCGTATCCGTAAATTTTCGATAACTTCATCGACATCTTTATCGGAAATTTTGACAGGCTTTTTTTCGACTGTGATTTTTTTATAATCGGCAAGTTTTATATCACCGACAACTTCTACTTCCGCATCGAATTCCAAGGCCGTAAAAGGCACGAATTTTTTCAAATCAACCTTCGGCTGAGAGACTGGCCTGATCTGCTCAGAAGCCAAAGCCTCGCCGTACATACGATTCAGAGCGGCATCAAGAAACTCAGATTGATAAGCGTTTTGGTCGAGCTGTTTCTCTACGAGATGAGCTGGAGCCTTGCCCGCTCGAAAGCCGGGGACTTTTACGCTCCGTGACAACTTTTTAAGTACGGAAGTCCGGACTTCTTCTAAAATGAGCTGATCAGCTTCAATTGATAATTTAATAATGGTATCGCTTGGCTTAGATGTGTGTACTTGCATAAGAAAATATTCTAACAGATATGGTGATTGGTTGCTACAGTTTAGAATTCACCAGACAAAGAAGTCGAACTTAGATCATAAACGTACTGTTCAAAAAAGGGAAATTACAACGACGAGTCACTACCTTCGTCTTCGACCTGCCGGTAGTCTTTAGCGACGCTAATCAGCCGGTTTAAGCCATGTTTATTATCTTCGCCCGTCTGGAGGTTTTTTAAGACAAACTGCTCCGTAGATAGTTCATCTTCTCCAATAAACATAACGAAGTGAATGTCCTTTTTTTCGGCGGTCTGTATCTGGGCTGCGATCTTGCGACCGGAAGTATCGACGACGATATTCAGACCAAGTTTACGCATTTGTGATAGATGTTTCTGTGCTTTAGCATAAACGTCACCTATTAATACCACATAGACGTCAGCCTCAGGATGTAGAACTGGCATAAGTTCATGGATTTCAAGGAAATTTTTGAGCGTAACGTCCCCGAATCCAAAACCAACCGTAGGAACCGGTTCCACGCCGAACAGCCCGACCAATCCGTCGTACCGGCCACCGCCAAGCATCGAGCGGTTATTGTCAGGGTGCATATCGAACACTTCGAAGACGATGCCGGTATAGTAGTCAAAACCGCGCATCAATGAGCTATCGAACACTGCATTGGTTATTCCCTGTTCCTGAAGCAGATTCATGATAGCTTCCAGCTCTTTCAGTGAGGCATGATCTTTGACTGACTGAGGAAGATCCGCAATTGATTTAGCGCTTAGAACGTCGAGTAATCTCTGTACGGTTCCAACTTCACGCTGGGAAGGTGTACATAAAACGTCGAGCTGGACGATGAAATCTTCATGATCCATTTTTTGCATTCGGTCAATAAGCTTACTGATGGTATGCGCCTGCACTTGGTCAAGAGACAAATACTCTAACAATACGTAATCAGTAAATTTTCGCGAGTTTATCTTGATCTGATACATCGACCGCTTTGCGCCGAAATCGCGCAATATAGTATCGACAAGCAGAATGATTTCATGTTCAGCCGTAATGTGAGGATCACCGAACATATCGACATTTAGCTGCCAATGTTCACGCAATCTTCCGCGCTGAGGACGTTCATACCGCCATAAGTTCGGAATGCTGTACCATCTGAGCGGATACACAAGCTCCTGACGTTTCGCAGCAACCATGCGGCTGACCGATGGTGTCATTTCTGGTCGTATGGCGACATGACGACCGCCACGGTCTTCAAATGAGTAGGTCTGTTCATTGACGATCTCCTCGCCGGATTTAGCAAGATATAGATCAAGTGACTCCAAAATTGGCGCGTCATATTCTTCATAGCCGAATTTTTCTACGGCTTTGCGAAGCACATCGAACATGTACTTTTGAACACGCTTGTCTTTCGGGTAAAAATCCCGTGCGCCTTTATATGGCTGGGTTGAGAGTGACATAAAATTCTATCTTCATTATGAAGTGTTGCGTAAAAAGGACTATCTCCTCATTATAACACAAGCGTAAAGCAAATGCAATTGTGGGGATGAAAGGACTTGAACCTTCACGCCCGGAGGCACGTGCTCCTAAGGCACGCGTGTATACCAATTTCACCACATCCCCGTGATACTTGTGGCCGGTGTATTGTATCGCTTTTTCTACAAACTGTATAGATGTTGAATGTAAGCATTTTCATTGACAAAAGCCGACGGACAATTGAATATGATACACATCAGCTTAAACAGGATCATCAATGAAATTATTCCGCAAAGATCGAACTTTAACTTCGAGTTGGGATCTGGTATCACCAAGCATATCTCTTGTACGTGAAAATATCTGGCAAACGATGTACTTATCTTTCCTGCCTGCGTTACTCGTTACGGTCAGTCTGGTACTGCTCCTCCCCGGTTTGATGCAAATTGCCGAGAATCCAGTTGTTACTCCAACTCTTGACGGACAGTTTCAGGCAGGATCGCTGCTTATGTTCGTAGCCGTACTCTGGTCAATCCTGGCCGCGCCAGGGTGGATCCTGTTTCAAGTGAATGCCATTCAAGGAGAAATACTGTCTACATCAAGAGCGTTTAAGCTTGGTATTAAAGAATTTATTCCGTTTGTTCTCCTGTCCACGATGTCAATAATCCTCATTGCCACAGGATTACTCTTATTTATTATCCCTGGCCTATTTTTAATAAGAGGATTTTATCTTGCTCCTTATTACTTGATGGACAAAAATCTCAGTCCACTGACAGCACTTAAACAAAGCTATCAGGACTCCAAGCCGGTCGCAGGGTGGATCTGGGCAACTATCGGCGTAACAATGATTATATCGCTCGCAGGATCTTTTGTCTCTGCAATTCCGGTCATCGGCTACTTGCTGCGCCAAGCACTCAATTATGTCTATATTTTTGCACCGGGGCTCCGATACGGAGAGATTGCCAAAAATATCCAGATAGCAAAGCCCGTCACCAATAAAGAAGAATAATCCTTAAGTTTATAACTCCGGCTTTTGACCAGACTCTCAGCTACCGCTACGTCTTCGAGCTCCGTTCATAAAACAACAGCTGCATATCACCGTAAGCATTCTGCTTCACTAATGAAAAGTTTATGAAAGGTGGCGCTTTTTCTTTTCCAGGCCAAGATAAAACGAACAGTCCACCGTGGGTGGTACGGTTAGCCACTTTTTGCAGGATGTCGCGGCGAAGATCATTATATGGAGGATCGCAAATAACTATATCAAAAAATAGCGTATTGTGCCCAGTCGCCCAACTGCCGGCCTGCCGTCTAATGGCCTCTATTTCGTCTTGAATGCCAAGCCTTTCGATGTTCTCGATAATCGTTCGGTATGCATCTTTGTCGATGTCTATGATTATCACTTTTTTAGCACCACGGCTGACAGCTTCAAAACTTATCGCCCCCGATCCGCCGTAAGCATCAAGCACCGACAGTCCTTTTATATCCCCGAGCGTGTTGAACAATCCACCCCGTGCTTTGTCTGACATAGGGTGAGTGCGGGGCGTTCGCGGACTGTCGAATATCCGGCCGCCAAGTGTTCCGGCTATGACTCTCATGATGGATCCGTATTGGCTTCGGCAGCATACTGCGCGGCGTACCAGGCAAGCGTCACCATCAGAACCATCCGAGGCGCAAGCTCCCTGCGCACATTACGGGCAAGTTTAGGAGTCCAGCCTTTTTTGAGATAACTGGAGTACATGTCCAAAACGGCGATTTCCCGGGCAAATCTCTCGAACATGACGACGATACCGTGTTTTTGGATTGCTCGCAGGTCAGATTCCGACGGTTTCGCCCGGTTAAGCTTCAGTGGAATCATGATTGTGTACGCGCCGCCTTCGAACAAAGCATGGTTCGTCAGCAGACCGCCTGGTCCTATCAGCTGTAAACTGCGCCGTATAGATTCCCGAGGGCCAATTCCTTTTACGTAGATGCGCCCTAATAGACCGTTCCGCGTTTCTCGTGATTCGCCGCGAAGCAGTTCCAGTTCTTTTTCGTAAGGGAAATGATGCGCCGGAGTTAGACCATCAACAAGCGTATGCGCCAACCAGGCCGCTTCGAAACCCGAGCGTATCTCATCCCGCTGTTTCAAAGCTTCCACCAGACCGTCGAAATGTCCGGTTATCAAATCGTGGATATCGGTGTCATCGTCGTCGAACGGATCGTAAAAATGCCATGGTTGATCAACTTTCTGTCGTTTTTTGAGTCTGGTAGAATCCGGACCCCTGTTGCCTTCAAAATACAAAATATTTTTAAATTTAGGAAAAAACCAGGATTCTTTGCCAACCGCTTTCAGATGACGATAGGCAACTTTATCTATTTTCTGGTGGGCGTGTAGGAATATGGCATACATAACAGTTACCAAATATCCGGGCGTTTAAGACAGCCTGGATACTGCGAATCTACATTGAGTGTTGCTTTTAAAATTTCATTTGATGTCATGTTATATAAGACTTTCCGTACTATTTAGCGAATATAATTTCGCAAAAGTAGATTATCAATTTAAATTAGTTACCGCTCGCAGGCGCTGGACTTTTTCATACAGATAAGGATATTGTAACAAATCAACTCGCTTATCTATACAATCCTGCGCAGCTTGTCTGGCCGAAGAAATTAATGCGACATCTGTTAATTTCGCAATCCGGAGATCTAATTGACCATGCTGTATCGTTCCATAAATCGCACCCGGCCCGCGGAGTTCGAGATCAAGTTCGGCAAGTTTGAATCCGTCTGTTGAGCTCTCGAGAGCCCGCAATCGCCGGCTGGGAGCTTTTGATTCGCTGAGCATCAGATAACAGGAGGACTGATGACTTCCCCTGCCAACTCTGCCCCTTAATTGGTGCGCTTGAGCCAATCCGAAACGTTCCGCGCCTTCAATCAGCATAACCGTGGCGTTCGGCACATCGACGCCAACCTCAATGACCGTCGTCGATACCAGTATGTCCAGCCGATGCATCACAAAATCCTGCATGACGGCATTTTTGTCTTCCGGTTTCATTTTGCCATGCAGCAGTCCGATTCTGCGGTGCTTAAAATCAGCCTTTTTCATACGCTCATAGACTTCTTCGACAGACGCCGCGGTTATCGCTTCGGACTCAGAAATAAGCGGACATACGACGAACATCTGCCGGCCAGCCGATAATTCCTTTTCAATGGCCTCGTACACCTGTTTGCGGGAGTTCGGTGAAGCAATGACGGTTTGAACTTCACTCCGACCAGGCGGCTTGACATCGAGTACAGAAATATCGAGCTCGCCGTACAAAGTAAGCGCCAGCGATCGTGGTATTGGAGTAGCCGTCAGGCTCAGAACGTGCGGCATATGTCCGGCTTTAGACTGCAGCTGTTTGCGCTGAGCAACACCAAACCGGTGTTGCTCATCTATTATTATCAACTCCAGTTGCTGCATATCTACTGAATCCTGAATCAGCGCGTGAGTACCGATTACGAAATTAATATCACCAGCCGCTATACGCTCCCGCATCGTTACTTTCTGCTTGTTCGTAAGTCCGCCGACAAGGAGGCCGACCTTATCTCCGAAACCCAGTGGAGCAAGGAGTTTCGCAAGTGTATCGGCGTGCTGACGGGCCAGCAGCTCAGTCGGAGCCATAAGAGCGACCTGATGTCCATGATGCAGTACCATAACAGCCGCCATCGCCGCTACCACTGTTTTTCCAGAGCCAACATCACCCTCAACGAGCCGGTTCATGGGCATCGTCCGTTGCATGTCCTTATAAATCTGCCATACAACTTTGCGCTGGGCGCTGGTCAGGCTAAAAGGCATGTGACCCACGAATTCCCTGGCGATTGATTCTTCGAAAGGAACCTTAGGTGCTTTTTGACCCTGCATATCATGTTTATTACTGATCGCTGCCAGGCTCAACTGAAATACTTCTTCAAATCCTAATCGTTTTCGGGCAGCATCAAGATGACCCGTACTTATCGGTGCATGCAAATTGCCGAGGGCCTCCGAGCGTGACATCAGCCGCAGCTCTTCGACGATCCACGCCGGCATGGTTTCTTTGATACTTTCGATGAGAGGCTTGACTTGTTCGGCTGCAGACCGGATCTGCCGTGATGTCAGACCTTTTGTTTCGCGGTACACCGGCACGATCCTGGCAGTGTTCAAAGGCATATCCTGCACGGGCTCGATAGCCGGATTCATAAGCTGCAAACGCTGGTTACTTAGTTCGAATTCTCCGGAAACATAATATTCCAGTTCCCTTTTTAGCGAAGCTTCACGGAACGGCTGATTGAACCAAATCACTTTGACACTACCTGTGCTGTCTTCGGCTACTGCCTCAGTAATATGCATTCCGCGGCGAACATACCGACCTTTTATCTGCTGCAAACGACCCTTTATGGTAACCGGACCGGGAATTAGTTCAGAAATCGGGGACACTATAGAATAATCGTCATACCTTCTGGGGTAATAGTTGACCAAATCTCCGACAGTTTTTATACCAACTATGGAAAACTTGCGTCCCACAGCCGGGCCGATGCCCCTTAATGACTCTATAGGTTCAGATAGTGTCTTATTCACCTACCTAGTATAGTTTGTCTGCGTAGCGAACGACAATTTTAGGAAGCTGTCCCGATTGTATATCCGTGCTTATATCTTTTAAAAATTCCGGTAACACATTTTCGGAAGTAACATCAAGGAATGCAACTTCAGAGATTTCCAGTGCTCCGTGCGTCGTATTGTTTAAATCGATAGTAGCGTAATCCAGGCCATTCTTTATTTCGAAAAAGAATTCCAAAGATTCTTCGCCTTTTTTGAATAACTGATGTACATAAAGAAAATCTCCGATCACCGGTTCTATTCCAAGCTCTTCTACTATTTCCCGCCGTAACCCGTCAATGATCTCTTCGTGCGGGTCAAGCTTGCCTCCTGGTAGCGCCCAGAACGAACTATCAGGCCTGTGTTTAACGAACAGGTAATTACCCCCATATGCAATGACACCGCGGACTCTGATCGTGCGCACGTCGGGCATTAGTTACGCTTTTGACACCAGGAAGAATACGCTTGGACCAAAATACGTCTGAGCAAGTGTCGGCTGCAGCACACCCTCAATAGACAACATAACGCGTTTTGGTACAACTTTCTTTAGACCCGGACTGCGAAGATTGGAAACCGACAATATTCTGTCTACCTTCAAGCCGGCATGGGCCAGCTGTTTTTTGACAGTCTTTGGATTGTGATTTACAAATGGAATTTCGTCATCGTGACGGTTATCGGCTGAACGAATGTCTACTGGTTCAGTTGGCATTTTTTTTCTTTTTACCAGATGCTTAAGACGATTGCGGGCATGCATATAATTAGCGACTTCAATAATGGCGTAACCATCGCGGGCAAGCACCCTGCTAATTTCGTTAAATTCAGATGACGGATCGGGCAAGTGGTGCATGACACGAATCATCGTTAAAAGATCGATGCTACCGTCCTCAAACTTTAAACGGTCGGCCTGTAATAGCTGCCTGTCTATTTCCGGATGCTTTTCAAGATAGCTGGCCGAGATATCTAACTGCTGTTGGCTGGGTTCCGCCAGCGTTACCTTTTCGGCGTATTTCTGCAGAAAAATACAGAGTCTTCCGTAGCCTCCGCCGACATCGACGGCATGACGAAAATGCTTGCCGTCAAGCAGTCGTTTTATGGCTAATTGTTCTGCGGCATGTTCATAATCTCGACCATCCCAGTATTTGAGATAATTGTGTTTCGGATCGTTGTACTGATCTGCTTTTTTGGTTTTATTTGATTTTCCATGACGAACTTGTGATTGAATATTATTTTGTGGCATATGTCTAAATAGTATACATCATGCTTGTTCTACAAGTGCCGTATCTTTGAACTTTTTTCCTTTTTTTAGCATGAGCCTGCCAGCAATGAAATCTTCCGGTACGAAATTATCCCGGGCAATCTTCTGTCCATTAATAGCTATGGCATTATTCTGTAGTAACCGTCGGGCTTCAGTAAGAGAAGCCGCAAGACCTGCTTTTTGAAGAGCATCGGCGATGGAATTATTGACTGAAACCTCTATCGACGGAATCTGCTGTTTTATCTCGGCTAAAATATCATCGGAAGCATCCCCGATAGATGCAAGTCCCGTCAGATAATCAGTCACGACTTCCGCGAACATCATTGCATCCGTGCCGTGCACCAGCTCTGTTACTGCGCGGGCCAAGTGTTTTTGAGCCTGCCTGTCGGAACGGTTCGCTGCATGGCCTTCTACAATACGGTCGATTGTATCTTTGTCGTATTCGGTGTAAATCTTCAGATAATCCTCGACGGCATGGTCATCAACGTTTATCCAGAACTGATAGAACTGTGTCGGCGTGGTTCTTGCCGCGTCCAACCATATAGCACCGTCTTCGCTTTTACCAAATTTTTTGCCGGTAGATTTATTGATGATTAATGGCATGCTGATGGCATGCACTTCGGCATCCTCTTTCTTACGAATCAGTGGCACCCCCGACAGCATATTGCCCCATTGATCCGAGCCGCCGATCTGCAATTCGACATGATGCTCCTTGTACAAATGCCAGTAATCGTAGCCTTGTATAAGGCTGTAGCTAAATTCAGCGTAACTGATACCCTCGCTATCCGGGCCAAGCCGCTGCGCGATATAATCCCGCTGCAAAAGTTCAGTCATACTGAAGTGTTTACCAACGTCACGCAAGAAATCCAGATAACTTATATCTTTGAACCAATCGTAGTTATCGACAAGCGTGAATTCCATGCCCGAAAATAATCTTTCTACCTGTACTTTGATGCCGGCCACATTTTTTTCTATTTCTTCGTGGCTTTTAAGTTGGCGTTCAGATTCCTTACCACCCGGATCACCAATCATACTTGTCGCTCCGCCTACTAGAAGGACGGCATTCCATCCATGTTTACGGAGTCTTCGAGCCATCATAAATATCGCCAGGTTTCCAATAGTTAAACTATCCGAAGAACAATCGGCTCCAAGATAAAATGTGCGGCGACTATCCAGCCATTTAACTGATTTGCACGTCATATCTTTTATCTGTCCGCGCCAGAGCAGCTCTTCCGATAATGTCATCATTCGTTTTCCTTACATTTACATTCTTTACTACTAGTATAACCTACCTGTTACGCGATAGAATGCATCATGCTGTGACATTGCTGAGTAAAGTAACATTTCTAACTGAAACATAGGCTTTGTTTTGAGTTCTTTTGCTATAATGACAGTCAAGAGTAGTGATGGGTAACTGAAACGGGAGATTCGATAGATCATGAACGATTTCAAGCGCGGGCCGGGAAAATCTAACCTGGGTCGGCGTCGTCCGCATAAAAACGAATATGTCACAAAAAGTGGCAAAACTATAAAATTGAACCAAAGTCTGGGCGAGCGGATGAAGGCCCGAAAGAATGCCCGGGCCAGTAAAAAAGCAGCTTATATGAGCACTTTGCCTAAAAACCCATGGAAACGATGGGCTCACTATATTAATCCGAAAAATATTGCCGCATACTGGTTCAGCCGCGAAGGCGGTATCATGGCGCTCAAGGTCACGGGCATCGGAATTGTTATATTCTTTTTCGTAGCTGTCGGCGTATTCGCATATTTCCGTAAAGACCTTCCAAAAATCAAAGACATATCCGGCACACGCATCGGTGGCAGTATCACGTACTATGACCGCACGGCGCAGAATGTTCTATGGCAGGATTATGAAGGTGTGAAACGCATACCCGTCGAAGGTACAGAGATGTCCGATTTCGTAAAAAATGCGACGATCGCCATCGAAGACAAAAACTTCTATAACCACGGCGCCTTTGACGTAACGGGCATACTCCGTGCCGGCATAAACGATATTAGAGGAGGGCCACGACAGGGTGGGTCGACCATCACCCAGCAACTCGTGAAGCTCGACCAACAGTGGACGAACGAAAGAACTTATACCCGCAAAGTCAAAGAACTTATCCTTGCCGTAGAACTCGAACGTGAATATTCTAAAGCCGATATATTGACCGGCTATCTTAACATGGCGCCGTACGGCGGCGTCGAATACGGCGTCGAATCTGCGTCACGGGATTATTTTGGCACGACAGCCAAAGAACTAACGCTCGCCCAAGGAGCATTCCTGGCAGCGATTCCTAAATCTCCAGGTATCTATTCGCCGTACAACAGTCCACGGTTTAATCCCTCCGCCACTGAAGATAATTTCGAAGAAGAAGCTCTCGTTGGCCGCCAACGCTACATTCTTGACCGAATGGTAGACCTAAAGATGGTATCTAAAAAAGATGCAGAGGCAGCGAAAGATTTTGACATTATACCCACTATTCAGCCCCTGAAACCCAAATATGAAGGCATTCAGGCGCCGTACTTTGTTCTGTCCGCAAAGAGCGAGCTCGAGCGTAAATACGGAGCAGAAACAATCAAACGCGGAGGCTGGCGAGTCATCACAACCCTCAACATGGACTTACAAAAAGTCGCCGAACAAAAGGTAACCGAAGGGGTGAAGCAAGTCATCCGCTACGGTGGTAATCAAGCCGCTTTCGTAGCAAGCGACGTTAAAACCGGTCAGATCGTTTCACTGGTTGGTGGTGCAGACTTCGGAAACGAAGAGCACGGTTTCCTGAACTTTGGTTCCAAACAAAAGGTCTCACCGGGCTCAAGCTTCAAACCTTACGATTATGCAGCCCTCATCAATTACAGTGACAATGTCGGTTCCGGATCGGTACTATACGATACTCAAGGCCCATTACCTGGTTATCCTTGTACCAACAAAAATAATCCCAAATTCGATGACAAAGCTAACTGTCTGCAAAACTATGACTTCCGCTATCCTGGACCGCTCACTCTGCGCTATGCACTAGGAGGTTCTAGAAATGTCCCCGCAGTCAAAGCAATGCTGACAGTTGGCGTCGACAAAACTATCAAAATGGCAGAAGACATGATGGGCACCCCGAACGGATACGCATGTTACCAAGCCGGAACTGACGTGAGTAATGCAACCAAAGCCGACGAAGAAGCGTGTTATGGATCATCGGCACTGGGTGACGGAGCTTATGTTCGCTTAGACGATCACGTCAATGGTTTGGCTACGATGTCCAGGAATGGTGCCGTCTTGCCAAAAACATACATACTAAAGATTACAGACGGATCTGGCAAGCCTATCATGGAATGGACGCAACCTAAGGCTAAACAGGTCATTAAACCTGATGCTGCTTACATCATCAATGACATGATGAGCGATCCGAATGCAAGTTATCTGCCGACCAGGTTCAAATTCCAACACCAAAGTAACGGCTGGCATTTCGCTGTTAAAACCGGTACGACGAACGACAACTTCGATGGACTCATGTCTTCATGGTCTACCCAATATGCTGCTATATCTTGGGTCGGACATCATACCCGCCAGAAGCCCATAGTTGGGACCTCTATGGAAACACTGACTGCGCCTATTACCCGAGGCTGGATGGAAGCGGCTCACGCAAATCTTCCTGCTAAAAACTGGACCGCACCAGAAGGAGTTAAAACGCTACCAGCATTCGTCATTCGAAGTAAAGTCTCTAACTTAGGCGAAGTAATACCAAGTCAAAGCAATGACCTCTTCCCATCATGGTATACGCCAAAATCTTCAGGTGCGAGTGCACAGACTATGGATAAGGTTTCGAACAAGGTTGCGACCAGCTGTACGCCCGCTCTCGCCAAGCAAAACCAAAGTAATAGTAACGCTAACCTATGGAATGTGGATCAGTGGGCAGGAGGCGGCACGAGTACAGCCAGTGCCAGAACGAACGCCACTGATGATATACATAACTGCGGAGATTCTCCGCCATCAATTACGATCACCGTACCGCCATCATGTAGTACGGAAAATGGCGGCTGCACAATAACAGCCACCGTTTCACAAGGCACACATCCGCTTTCTGATCCAAGATTCTCCCAGTTCCCGGGAACAATTCGCTTCAGTCTAGACGGGCAGGAAATCAAAAACTTCACCGTAAACGATTCACCAAGCACCGTTTCGTTTAATTACATGCCAACAAAATCTGGTCAGGTCACCATCAAAGCAGAAATCTCGGACAGCGTGCTGTATCAAGCGTCAGATACCGTGACTATGACATCTATTTTGGCAAGTAGCGAATCTGACAGCGAAGGCTCAGACTCAGACGGCAACAGGATACGAAGAAATAACATCCCGGTAGGTCCGTAGATAATGTACCTCTCCTCGCAAATACGACACGAAAACTACACGTGTTTAGCTTAAGATACTTTTTCCGTTACGGCTTATTCTTTCTCTAGAAATTTATTGAGGGCATCCCGCACGGACGTTACTGGCTGTAGATATATATCTTTCGTATCGCTACGTAGCTTGGGTCCAACGGCGACATCAAACCCCATTTTTTTGGCTTCGACAATGCGTTTTTCCATGAAAGGTACATGACGCACTTCTCCAGACAAACCTACTTCCCCAAAAACTACAGCGTTCTGCTTCAACTGCAAGCCTCTCGCCGCCGAGCCGATAGCTAGGCAAATAGCCAGGTCCGCAGCCGGTTCAGTTATACGCATACCACCAACTATGTTTATATAGATATCCTGTTCCGATAAGTTAAGCTTGGTTCTTCGTTCAAGCATTGCAACGAGCAGATTAACTCGGTTTAGATCTATGCCGCTGGCGGCACGCTTCGGATACCCATAGCTTGTCTTATTAACCAGGGCCTGCACTTCAACGAGTAGTGGACGCGTTCCTTCGAGTGTCGCAAGAACAACCGATCCGTCACTGATCTGACGCTCTTCTAAAAGAGCCGCAGATGGGTTGTCAACTGGTCTCAAACCATTATCTTTCATTTCGAATATGCCTGCTTCGTTCGTAGAGCCGAATCTGTTTTTTACTGCTCTCAGAATTTTGAAACCTCCAAATCTGTCGCCTTCTAACTGCAGTACAACATCCACGACATGCTCTAGTACTTTTGGACCGGCAATCGAACCTTCTTTTGTGACATGCCCTACCAGCACAACGGCAGTACTTACTCCTTTGGCTGCACCCGTAATAAGATGTGTACTATTAGTGATCTGTGAAACAGTTCCTGCACTCGAAGCAACTTCACTTGCCGTAATAGTCTGAATGGAATCGACTATCACCAAGTCATAATCTCCAGACGAGATAGTTGCAGCTAGGTCGTCAGCCGAGGTACTCGTTGCCAGCTGCAAACCGTTACGTGTCGCGCCAAGTCTCTCAGCTCTCAGGCCAACCTGATGAGCAGATTCTTCGCCACTAATATATAGGACTCGGGCATGCCCCGCCACCTCATATGCCAGTTGCAGTAACAGCGTGCTCTTCCCGATTCCTGGCTGACCAGCGATAAGATTCACGCTCCCAGCAACGATGCCTCCTCCAAGAATTTGATCTACATCTGCCATGCCGGTTTGAAGTCTTTTTTGATCGGAAACCAACACATCGGAGACCAATTGGGGCTTCAAAGCTTTGCCGTTAGAACTTCCAGTTTTACCGCCTATGCCAGTCGCGATTTGCACTTCTTCTTCTAGTGTATTCCATTCGCCGCACTGGACACAGCGACCGGCCCACGCGCTATATATAGCACCGCAGTTCGTGCACGCATACCTGGTACTTTGTTTCTTTGCCATAATTTCTAACTATAGCAGCTCTGGGGTCATTTCTCCGAAAAACCAAGACATATTATTCTATGGTCTGGTGTCTACTATCTATAGAGCCGGCCAGTTGTTTTACTTCTAACGCAATCGCATTGCGTTCGCCAACTATACGGTTGTAATCAGCTACGAGTGTGCGGGCCGCTCCGATCCGTTCATTGTAACGCGCGATACTCGCGTTAAAGCCTGAGACCATACTGTTATAAGCTTCGAAATTTCCTGACGACCTGTGTTGCTCCATCAAGGCCCTTTGCTCGGTAATTTCAGACTCCCGTCTTTCAAGGGAAGCAGTGTTCGCATCCATCTTCTGTTTTAGTACGGAAAGCCTTTCATCGAAAGTCTTTACCTTTTCGCGTCGTGCCGTAAATTCAAGCTGATACTGCTCGGCTATCTGAACTACCCTTTTTCTGTCATGGAAATAGTCCCGATAATAATCTTCAAGCTCATCGGGAAGCGTGGCAATTTCCGTTGCAAAAATAGAGTGCATTTCATTCGAGAGGTCTTCGGGAACTGATTCCTGATATCCTGCAATCGTCTCCTTTAACCTGTCACTGGGGGTATGCGCAGCATAAAAAGCATTGAGCCGGGCGTCTATGTCCTGGCGTTGCCGGGTGCCCAAACGCTCATAAGCTGCGTGGAGCATCTCGTGAGCTGCCGTGACCTGCTCAACGCCATCTAATCTGTCATCACTGACATCAAACAAAAATATTCCTCTGTCACCGCTGTGATAACAGCCGAGAACAATTGTTTTTTCTCCATAACCGCTACATGATCTTGTAAATTCTTCGCGATCAGCCAATACCGGACGATTTACATAAAAAAGCCGCTTGCCACGATCGGTCATCGTGGTGTCATCGGCTAGTTTAGCAATACGTGCCGGCGGATCGTAATTATGCAGTTTTACATAATCTCGAATGTCGTAAGCTTTGAAAAAAGCGACAAATATGAAGAGTACAAAGACCATCAGCACCAAAAGACGACCGCTTATTCGAAACAAGTTATGCTTCATATTGCTTCTAGTATAGCAACGAACAAGTGATTTTCGTCATAAGATTTCATGAGTTTGCTACTCGTTCGCTGAAGCGTAAGCTAGTTTTCCGCGCTTCGAAGACACTTGCAGAATATCCCCTTTAGCAATCGATTCACCGAGGAGCTCAAGCGCGGCATGATCTTCGATTGTGTCTTGGATGAGTCGACGTAGAGGACGAACTCCATTTTTAGAATCGTACCCATTTTCAAGAAGATACTGTTTCGCAGCCGGGCTAATTTCAAGGCCAACACCCTGTTTTTGAAGACGGTTTCTCAGATTATCTATCTGGAGATCTATAATCCGGTAGATATCTTTTTTGGTCAGCGCACGGAAGACGATGGTCTTGTCGATTCGGTTCAACAGTTCAGGGCGTAGCATTTTCTTTAATTCGTCCATAACTTTATCACGGTTCCTGTCGTGGAGCGCGTCCAAATCTTTGAAATCGTCCCTATCGACGGCATGAAATCCAAAACTCGCTTCTTTTTGTAATTTCTGAGCACCAATATTCGAGGTCATGATGACAATGGTATTCGTAAAATCGATGCGCCTGCCTTTAGCATCTGTCAAATAGCCGTCTTCTAGCAGCTGCAAAAGCATATTGAAAACGTCCGGGTGAGCTTTTTCAATCTCATCGAACAAAACCAGACTATAAGGTTGGCGTCGTATTTTATCGGTTAATTGACCGCCTTCATCGTAACCGACGTAACCTGCTGGCGCGCCTACTAATCGGGATACATTATGGTGTTCGCCGAATTCTGACATATCGATTTTGACGAGATTATTTTCGGAACCGAAGAATTCACGGGCTAGGACCCTAGCTAGTTCAGTTTTTCCGACGCCCGTAGGTCCTAGGAAAATAAACGAACCAATTGGCCTATTCGTAGCACTGATGCCCGATCGATTGCGCCTGATTGCTTTTGATACTGCCTCGATTGCTTCCTGTTGGCCAATGACGGACTTACTGAGAGTTTTTTCCAGATTTAGCAAATACTTAGCTTCTGAACGTATAACTTTCTTAGTCGGCACTCCGGTTATTCTCGATACGACTTCAGCGACATCTTCGCTGGTAAGCACAAGTCTTTTCGCCTCTTTCGGGTTAGCATGTAGTTTGTCTAACTCGTCTTGAATCTGACTGGCGCGGGTTTTTTCCTTGGCGGCTTTTTCGTAATTTTCTGCTTCAACAGCCTCTTCAATTCGAGTATTGACGAGTTTCATTTCTTTTTGCAGTTTGCGGACTTCAGGAGACGTCTTCCCCTTGTCTACCCGTAAATGAGCAGCAGTTTCGTCAAGAAGATCGATTGCTTTGTCTGGCATAAATCTGTCGTTTATATACCGCTTGGCAAGCTGAACCGTATCTTCTAATACTTCGTCGCTTATTTGTACCCCATGGAAACTTTCGTAATGCTTACGAAGCCCTTTTAAAATGGCGAGTGTTTCAGTTGGGTTCGTTTCGGGTACCTGAATAGGCTGGAACCGTCGTTCCAGAGCGGCATCTTTTTCGATGTGCTTCGTGTATTCGCTGGTAGTAGTTGCGCCGATTACCTGAATTTTGCCACGTGCCAATGCCGGCTTCAGAATATTTCCGGCATCCATAGCGCCTTCTGCAGCTCCGGCTCCGACTATAAGATGCAGCTCGTCTATAAATACGATGGTTTTTTTATCAGTTTCAAGTTCTGACATAACCTTTTTCAATCGTTCCTCGAATTCGCCGCGGTACTTCGTTCCGGCAATCATTCCAGCCAGATCCAGCATGACGATTCTTTTATCGAGTAAGCTGTCCGGAACATCTTCTGAAACGATGCGCTGCGCCAAACCTTCGACTATTGCGGTTTTTCCGACACCCGGCTCGCCTATGAGCACCGGATTGTTTTTGGTTCGGCGGTTTAGAATCGTGACCACTCGTTTGATCTGAGGTTCACGACCAACCACAGGGTCGAGTTTTCCGGATCGGGCCTGGGCAGTCAGGTCAGTGCCGTAAAAGTCCAGGGCAGTCTTTTTACCTTTTTTATTACGCCTTGCAGCTGCAATATCACCACTATCGCTATCGTCGTATTGCTGGCGGTTTAGGAACTGTTCAAGCTCAGTGGTCAGTGAATCCAGGTCGATACTCATATCGCGAAGTAAAATTGTGGCTCGAGCGTTTTTTTGGCTCAGGATACTGTATAGAATATGCTCGGTACCACAAAATTCCTGGCTGTAGTCCTGAGCAATGTCATATGCCATTTTGAGCGTCAGTTTAGCCGTTTCACTGAGTCCTTTGGCACCCATATTTATGACAAGGGTTTTCGGAGTCAGATTTAATGCCATACGTGCCCTATCGAGAGTGACACCGGCGCCTTCCAGCATTTTGGCGCCCATGCTGCTATCCTGCGCAAGAACACCTAGAAGGAGATGTTCGGTACCGATATACGCACTTCCGAAACTCCGGGCGATAGCGTCGGCGTGTTTAAGGCTATTGAGGGCATTATTGGTCAGGTGATTTAAAAATTCCTGGAAATCGGGACTATTGGGCATCATTGTTTTTCTCCACCATGTTATTGCTGGTTATGAATAGTACAAACTCATACGTTGCACGAATGTAAGTTCTGAAGCTTTCATTCATGAGCTCCTTGAATTATTAGATCAAAGAGGCGTATGTTTATTTTATAACTGATGGCTGGCATACTGCTGTGAGTATTAATACACTGCATCATTTAGTCTGACTTTACGATGAGCTTGAATAGTATCGAAACGTTTGTGCATCGAAATATTTTCGCTCCTGAGACCATGATATAAAATTAGCACTCTCACGTCAAGAGTGCCAAATTACGAGAGTCTTTTCATTTTTCTAAAAATGAAATACTAATCTTAACCTGTTATTTCTCTACAAGGAGTGGACAAGATTCGGGCAAGTTATTACTCGCCGTGCTCTTCAATAGCTTCCAGCAAGGCGTTTTCTAAATCACTTTTTTTCTTGAGTTTCGGTTGTTTCGGTAGTTCGGTTGTCATGACGACGCCTTCTGATACGACTTCTTCTTCACGTGGCTTGTTGTCGGCTTCTATATCCAGGTCGTACCCAACCAGCTTTGAAGCCAGCCGTACATTCTGGCCGCTTTTACCGATTGCGATACTGAGCTGATCTTCGGGAACGACGACCCGTGCTCGTTTACGTGATTCGTCAACTTCAACGCGGCTGACTTTCGTCGGGCTGAGTGCACCAGTGATATATTCGACCGTTTCTTCGCTCCATACCACGATGTCGATTTTTTCCTGTTCACCAATTTCACTGGTAACTGCATTTACACGCGTACCGTGACCACCCACGAAGGTGCCTACCGGATCGACACCTGGTACGTTAGAGACGACAGCAACTTTGGTCCGAACACCGGCTTCGCGGGAAATTCCTTTGATTTCCACCGCACCGCTTTCCATCTCAGGAACTTCACTCCTAAATAGAAATTCGATGAACTCGCGATTACCACGTGACACGACCAGCTGTGGACCCCTGAAGCCGCGCTCCACATCTTTCAGAAAAACTTTGATACGTTGACCAGGATAGTATCGTTCGCCCTGGATCTGTTCACTTCGGGGCATAATACCCTGTGCTTTGCCTAGGTCGATCCGAACGATATTGCCTTCGACGCGGGAAACGACGGCATTGATTACCGTACCGATTTTATCTTCAAACTCTTCCATGATGATTTCGCGTTCGCTTTCACGGAGACGCTGTAATATGACCTGCTTTGCTGTCTGAGCAGCGACACGGCCGAAATTATTAACTTTTTCGTGTATCTCGATAAAATCGCCGATTTTAGCATCTTTTTTCATAACTTGAGCGTCTTCCAAAGATATCTCGTAGGCATCGTCTCCGATGCGTTCTACAACTTCTTTGGAGACATATGCGTCAACATCACCAGTGTTTAAGTTCATAGTAACCCGTACTTCCTGCTCGCGGTCGCCGTAATCCTTGCGGTATGCGGCAGCCAGTGCCTGTTCTACAACTTCCTGTACTTTTTCTTCGGGAAGATTCTTTTCTTCTGCTATCGCTTTGATTGCTACTCCGAGTTGTTTGAAATCCATGTCCATAATTATCTCCTTATGTTTCGTATGTATTGTGAATGGTAATTTATGTTGACTGAACAGACATAAAAAATGTCGACCACCGTGGCCGACCAATACCAATAATATATCGCACTTGAACTAAAAATGCAAGTTAAGCCCGCGAACACAGCCATTATGATTTTTTATACTTTACCCCTCAAAGCCGGTGATACAATATACCAATGACAAAAGTTACCCGCCTCTACACCCAGTTCCAGCCAGAATCATATGACCTGCAAATACGCCTCGACCGCAAAGGCATGAAGTTTGACGGTACCGTTATCATAAAAGGTAAAAAGGTCGGTCGGCCAAGTAAGCGCCTGACATTTCATCAGAAAGATCTAAAGGTTCGTAATGCCACTATTACGTTCAAAAACAAAAAAGGTGAAGGCGAAAGCCAAATTACTATCGACAGGATCAATCATCACAAATCATACGACGAAGTCCGTATCCATAGTGATCAGTTACTTTATCCTGGACATTACACGATAGAATTGCAGTTCGACGGCATCATCACGCCTGGCATGACTGGTATTTATCCTTGTTACTACAAACTCGACGATCAAGAACTGGCACTGATCGCAACCCAGTTCGAGAGCCATCACGCCCGTGAAGCCTTTCCGTGCATAGACGAACCCGAAGCGAAAGCGACTTTCGACCTGTCACTCTTAACTGAAATCGGCATAGATGTGCTTGGCAACACTCCTGTTAAAAATCAGGAGACAAACGAGGATGTCCTTACCACCAGTTTCGAAACGACACCGCGCATGAGCTCCTATTTGCTGGCATTTGTAGTTGGTGACTTACAGCGAACTTCTGGAAATACTAAAAATGGAACCGAAGTAAATATTTGGGCCACCAAAGCCCAGCCGGCAGGTTCGATGGATTTTGCGTTGGACGCCGCAACACGCTCCATAGAATTCTTTGAAGATTATTTTGATGTACCCTACCCGCTCGCCAAGGCTGATCACGTCGCTTTACCCGATTTTAGCAGCGGCGCTATGGAAAACTGGGGACTTATAACATACCGCGAACGGGTATTGTTGGCCTATCCCGGCGAGTCTTCTCAAAGTATCAAAGAGACAATCGCTACAGTCGTGGCCCACGAAACTTCACATCAATGGTTCGGAAATCTGGTGACGATGCGCTGGTGGAATGATCTGTGGTTGAACGAAAGTTTTGCGAATATGATGGAATATGCCTGCGTCGACGCGCTGTATCCCGACTGGAACATATGGGATACGTTCACTTCGGCAGAAGGTTTATCCGCGCTTCGGCGTGATGCGACTCCTGGAGTTCAATCTGTTCATGTGGACGTTACTCATCCGGATGAAATCAGCACATTGTTTGATCCGTCTATCGTGTATGCCAAAGGCGGCCGACTACTGTACATGCTCAAGAATTATATCGGCGACGACGCATTTCGAAGCGGGCTGAGTTCCTATTTCCAAAAACACGCTTACAAAAATACCGAAGGGTCTGATCTATGGGCAGCTTTATCGGAAGCAAGCGGCAAAGATGTCGCAAGCTTCATGAACCCCTGGCTGCAGCGACCTGGATTTCCAGTCGTCAGCGTCACGCAGTCTGGTAGTGTCGTAGAACTTCATCAGGAACATTTCTCTGACAATCCTCAAAAGGCCGACAAAGACAGACTATGGCCTGTTCCGCTGTTTTCCAACTCCAAGGAACTTCCGGAAATTTTAGAAGATACATCGGGCAAAATAACCGTCTCAAGTTCAGAACTTGTCAGAATTAATAGCGAAGCCAAAGGTCATTACATCCTGCATTACACGACAGATTGGCAAAAAGAACAGATCGCCGAGCAGATTACGTCAGGCAATCTTACAAGCGGCGAACGCTTGATGACACTGAACGATTCATCTATGTTGGCTCGAGCCGGGTATCAGTCCTACGGAAATACTTTGGAACTTATGGGCGCTTACACAAACGAATCAAGCGATCCGGTGTGGGATATCATGTCTATGATAATCGGTGAAAGCCGTCGATTCATAGACCTAGATCCGGCGCTCGAACAAGTAATCAAAGATTACGTCAAAAAACTCATCATCGTCCAACACCAACGCCTCGGTTGGGAAGATAAACCCGGCGACAGCCCTGCAGACCAAAAATTACGGGCAACACTTATAGGTTTAGGTGCCTATGCAGAAGATCCGGCCATAGTAAAAACCGCTGTCGATAAATTCAAATCGTATCAGAAGGATCCGGCAGGCTTGTCTTCGGAAATCCGCGGCATTGTCTTCGGAGTTCCTGTAAAGCAGGGCGACAAAGAAGCCTTCGATTTTCTTCTGAAGTTACATGACAGCACCGGAAACAGCGACCTGAAAGGTGATATCTCCGGTGCGCTGACGGCAACGAGATCCCCTGAGCAGGCAAGCTTGTTACTAAACCGCCTTAAAGACTCCAAGCTTGTTAAGCCACAGGACGCTGACAGATGGCTGGTCTATCTTATGCGCAACCGATACACCCGCGAACATGCATGGCAATGGATGGTAGACGAATGGAGCTGGATAGAAAAAACATATAAAAATGACAAATCGTACGACTACATGCCCCGTTATGCGGCGAGCGCATGCAACACTGTCGAATGGCTCAAAAAATATACTGACTTTTTTGAACCGAAGTCCGATCAGATCGTATTGAAACGAAATATCCTGATTGGCATCGAAGAAATCAATAATCGGGTCAAATGGCTGGAACGGGATTTGGCAGCAGTCCAAAAAGTTTTCAAATAATCATATTTCTAAGAATCATATCTATCTTAGAGGGTTTCTAAAAAGGCCGTGACCTCATATTCGGCCCCCGTAACTTCTATAGCCGACAACACACATTCATCAGACCATGAATGCTCCTGTAGCCAGGTTTCGGCAGCTCGTCGCATATGGGCTATCTTTTGATTGGTTATATATTCCAAGCCGTTTCCAAAAGCTGAAGTTGCCCGGTATTTGACTTCTACAAAATGGACGCAGGAATTGTTGACAGCAACTATGTCTATTTCACAGTGTTTCTTGCGATAATTACGCTGCAAAATCTCATACCCGTTCCGGACGAGGAATTCAGCTGCAGCTGTTTCTGCACGATTTCCTATACTAACGCTCGACACTTCGTGCTCCGTCACTACCTGAATATTTCATGGCGACATTGTAGCATGTATCTGAGCTACCGGTCTGTAACTCATACGGTGTAGCGGCGTCGTGCCATATGTGCGCAGCGCCTCTATATGGCGCGCCGTTCCGTATCCAACATGCTTCTCGAAGCCGTACTCCGGATAAGTTACGGCCGCTTCAGTCACCATATACGTGTCTCGGGCGACTTTTGCGACAATACTGGCGGCACTCACCTCGGGTATACTGTTATCGGCTTTGATAAGACATTTAGCTTTTGGTTCGTTTGCCAAAAAATTGTAATTTCCGTCTATTATAATCTCGTCATACTGACCGTTTATAGCTCTGAGCGCCTGAACCATCGCCGCCCTTACAGATGCGGTCAGGCCGATACGGTCAATTTCCTCCGGCCATACCCAGCCTATTCCTATCATTGAACCGCATAGTTCGATTTCAGAGGCGAATGAGCGCATCCATTTTTTACTGAGAAGTTTAGAATCACGAAGCGCGGGAATGTTCCCGCCTAAAACAACCGCAGCGGCCACAAGCGGACCGGCCCAACAGCCCCTGCCAACTTCATCGATTCCTACTACAATCATGCTTGATATAGTATCACTAGATTAAAAAACCGTCCTGCATGAGGACGTTTTTAATTTTGATTGCTAAAGATGATTAGCGGAAACGATTAGAAGAACTACGCGTTCGCAGGAGTTGTTTCAGCTTCTTTGGCTTTTGCTTCAGGAGCCTCAGATGGCTGATCTACGGGCTTTTCGACTGGTAATGTGTTTACTGCGTCTTTGTCGAAATCGACTCCTGTAAGGCGAGCGGCCTTACCAGTTCGCTCACGCATATAGGACAAGTAGTTGCGACGAACTTTACTACGCTTGGTAACTTCGACCTGCACAACCAACGGGCTGTGTAGTAAGAAGCTCTTTTCGACACCAACGCCACTGGCGATGCGGCGGACCGTAATTCGACTGGTAGCCGAATTGGTGTTGTCGGTACGAATAACCAGACCTTGGAAGATCTGTACGCGTTCTTTGTTACCTTCGCGAATTTTTTGATGAACCTTTACGGTATCACCGCTCTGCACGTCAACGACAGCAGGCTTCTTAAACTGTTCTGAAAATTTTCGGGCAATTGAATCCATATCTCATACACCTTACACTAATTAACTCTTTAAATCAAGTATATCAGAAAACTTTACGAAGTCATATACATTTGGATTATAACTTGCTCGGCAGCATATGCCTTACAGATAGTCGTCGTCTTTCTGCTTCGCCCATGCCGCCTAAAACACCGAAGGGTTCTTGTGTGTCCATTGCATACTCAAGGCATTCGATCCTGACTTCGCAACTATTATGGCAAATCATTTTTGCTAGTCTCTCTCTACTCGTCATGTCTTTCTTGCGTTCTCCGTCATGTCCAAAGAACAGTTCGGAGTCTTCTTCACGGCAAGCTGCCTGATTTTGCCAATCGAAATTCGGGTATTCAGATACCATTGAGTCTCACTTTTTTATCTAAAAATTTCCTTGTCGCATGTATGCTATACGTCTAATCTGTAAATCATTTTTAGCACAGAGGCACTATGCGGGGCATCATACATTGTTTAACTTACAACCCTGTACACCTCTTCGATTGTGGTTTGGCCGGCAATAGCTTTCAAAATACCGTCCTGCAGCATGGTAATCATACCTTCTTCTACCGCTTTCTGCTCGAGCATATCGGTAGTCACCTGACCTGGAGGTAGTCGCAAAAGCTGCTGGACTCCCGGCGTCATCTGAAGCTGTTCGCGAATCGCGATCTGACCTTTGTAGCCAAAAGGATTTTCGTCAGACGAACCAGGCTTATATAAAGTTAGCTGGCTCAGATCAGGCCTGTCGACTCCCGGCGGCAGCGTATCAATAACACCCTGGAGCTGAGCTTTTAGACTGTCGTCCGGTTGGTATGGCTGCCGGGTCGATTCATCAAGACAACGTATAAGCCGTTGTGCCATTATCAGATGGATTGCTGAAGAGAATAAGGGATTAACCCCAATATAATCAAGCATACGGCTCAGCGCGGCCGATGCCGAACTGGCATGAAAAGTACTGAGTACCAGATGGCCTGTTAGTGCAGCCTGCAAAGCGGTCTTTGCTGTGTCCTGATCGCGGATTTCCCCGACCATCAGCGTATCCGGATCAAGTCGGAGCACAGCCCGCAATTTGTCTGCAAACCCTTGGTTGTTCTTGTCGCCCTGAACAGGGATCTGTACGATGCCGGGCAGGAAGTATTCAACCGGATCTTCGAGAGTGATGATTTTTCGCTCCACGGAATTCAGCGTTGTTATAAGTGAATACAGCGTCGTTGTTTTTCCCGATCCGGTTGGCCCAACGATCAGTACCATGCCGGTTGGATGGCGGATCACGCCGTCAACGACTTTGCGTTCCCGTTCAGAAAGTCCAAGCTTATCCAGATTCAATAACTCAAGATTCAGGTTGAATAGTCGCATGACGACATCTTGCCCATAAACGGTCGGCACGGTTTCCACGCGTAAGTTTACCGTAACTGTCTCGCCTGTCGCCATTTTGAAAGATTTATTTATATGCCCGCTCTGGGCGTCAGGAGAAGCTGTAGACACGTTCGCCGCTATCGCGATTGATGATATCACTTGTCTATATTTGTCATACTCAAGACGTGCGATGGGGTGCAGCACCCCGTCTACGCGGAACCTGATACGAACGCCGTCGCTTTGGCATTCAAGATGAATATCCGATGCCTTAAGAATGTACGCCTGCTTTACAAGAAACGCCAGCACGTCGTCGGCCAAAACCTGACCCAATGTGTCAGATACGGATTTGAATAGATCCTGATCCTGAGTCTTCCCCAAAGAGACATCTTCATACACAATCTGCTTTGGCGGATTATACAGTTTGATATATTCACGGAACCCGGCATCCGAAATAATCGAGAATGTGACACGCCGGTCAGTAAACCGTTCCCTCATCTTGTTGATGGACTGCTGGGAAGTAGTCGTCGTAACACCAAAATAGATATTACTTTTATCAGCCTGAAGCGGAATGATACGCATCTGACTTAGTTCATCGTTACTGAGGATATCTTTATATAGTTGCTTGTCAGTTATCTTCGAAGTATCGACGTACGAAAAATTAAGTATTCTCGCCCTGCGTTGGGTTGCAATCTCTTCGTCTTGTCTGGCATCCTGGCTCATAACCATAAGTATAAAGCGTTAAAGGCATTTCTACTACCCATCATAAAATGTTCCGGAGTATGTATACTGTTGTCATGCGTCAGATAACTCTCATAGCCCATAATCTTAGGAGTGCCCATAATGTCGGGTCGCTGCTTCGAACCGCCGACGGTCTTGGTGTTCAGCAGGTCGTGCTCAGCGGTTATACACCTCATCCAAAGTTGGATTCCGACGAAAGATTACCGCATATAGCCATCAAAACTCACAAAGCTATTATTAAAACCTCTCTCGGCGCAGAAACAACTGTACAGTGGCGATACGCAGAATCCATCGAACCCATTATTGCCGAGCTGAAAAATGACGGGTGGGTCATCGCTGCCGTAGAACAATCTTTAGACAGCATACAACTCCCTGTATACACTCCCCCTGACAAAATAGTCCTCTTGGTTGGGCGGGAAGTTGAAGGCATCGAACCTGAGATTTTAAAACTCGTAGACCTGGTTCTAGAAATTCCTATGCTCGGCAACAAAGAATCCTTTAACGTGGCTCAAGCGGCGGCCATTGCGATGTATCATTGCCGTTACTACCCTTCGAACTAGTACTGGATTATGGGCCTTATGTTGAAAATACTTTCGCTACCTGTCATACTAAAATTACAAACACAAGCAACATCAAAATGTCTATAAAAACCACATCAACTAAGCGCAGTACTCACCACAAAAAACTAAAAGGTGATCATCATCGTCATAGCAAACACTACCTGCGGGCATACCACCCTTTCTTGCCGATGCTCCTACTGGTGGTTATAGGGCTTGCTATTGCTTCATTTTGGCCGTCGAAAACTGATGTCTTAGGAGCTTCTTCTAACTTGAGCGCCAATGCGCTATTGCAAAGTACGAATACCGAACGCGCTCGACATCAGGCGGACGACCTTATACTAAATCAAACGCTATCAATGGCGGCCCAATCAAAAGCCCAAGATATGGTTGACCGCAATTACTGGTCACATGACACACCAGACGGCAAAACGCCTTGGCACTTCATAAAGAATGCTGGGTACGAATACAATTCCGCAGCCGAAAACCTGGCTTATGGGTTCGCGAACGCTTCTGCAACTGTCACCGGCTGGATGAACAGCAAGGAACACCGTTCCAATCTTATTAATCCAGCATACCAAGAAGTTGGATTTGGTACTGTGACGGCCCAAGACTACAGGGGCGAAGGTCCGACGACGGTTATTGTCGCACTGTACGCCCAGCCGTCGGCCGTAGCAGGGTTTTCGTCAGGAAATAGTACCGGAGTGCTCGGCACCTCGTCTACCACTTCACAAGCTACTGTCTCGAGGATCCAAGTTGCAACGGGCGGATCAGCCCCTTGGAGCTTTGTAGCTGTTTCGGCGGCGATGGTAATTGTTATTGGACTGTTCGTTTTTCGGCACGCCCGATTTTGGCACCGCGCGCTCGTAAAAGGAGAACGTTTCGTTGTTCATCATAAAGCACTCGATGTAGTCGTGATAACATTTACGGCCGCAGGATATGTACTGACGCGAGCTGCCGGCTATATCCATTAGAATCCGCTAAGTTACAGCTCTTTCCCGAGATTATGACAAGTCGTCGACATGACTATTTTTATCCTACCAATGATGCTCGCATGCTTAATCTAAGCTATACTTAGTCATCAATGTAACTTGACGTTTTCAGTGCCGACAATCTTCTGAATTCTGGCGAGGGCGGCATCATCACGGCTCATACCACCTGGTAACTTAATGGCCTGCTTACTGCTATCCGGGCCAAGCACCAGCACGACTTCGGTTGTACCTGCATTTTCGTCTATTGCCTGCTTAAGGTCTAACAAGGCCTGATTGTCTCCAACATTCACTAGACGGATATAGATTCTTTCCGGAGGAAGTGTCACTTCGTCGGCCGCTTTGGCTCCTGGGCCCTTCATCTTGGACAATTTTGACGTCTTGGCCGGCTTCGGTGCCTTTACTTTTCGTCCGGTAACCTGATAAGCCAGCGCCTGTTCAACGGTGATTTCGCGCGCATCATCAACCATCAGTTTAACTTCGTCGGTCAGCACCCCTTCGCGGTCACGGGCATTAACTTTGCCGCGCACCAAAACTACTTTATCGCGCTCCCAAATTCCATATGTTTGCTGATAACTGTTAGGGAACAGGATCACTTCAGTTTCACCGTATTTGTCTTCCAACTTCACGAATGCCATTTTTTGACCCTTTTTCGTAAGGATTTCCCGGGAATCGACAACAACTCCGCCTATAGTCAGGTTCTTACCGTCAAGCACTGGCTTGAGCTCATTCATAGGTAATGTCTGCTCGGATAAATAAGCTTCGAACATATCCAGAGGATGCTGCGAAAGGTATAGACCGAGCAGTTCCCGCTCCCATAACAGCTGATCGCGCGGATTATGAACTTCTGTTGCAACTTCAAGTGTTAACTGAGGTTTTAGATCTTCAGTATCTACGGAGTTGCCGAACAGATCCACCTGACCGGTATTGGCATCTTTTTGGATACGGTTAGCGTATGCCAGCATGTTTTCTATGTTAAACAGGAGTTTGGAGCGCTCACCGAATCCATCAAAAGCTCCGGCTTTTACCAGACTGTCCATGGCTTTCTTATTAACTACACGCGGATTAACAGTCGCCAGGAACTGCTCTAAGCTTTCGAACCGACCGCAGCTGCTTCGCGCCCGCAAAATTTCCTCTACCGCACCTGTGCCGACGTTTTTGATCGCAGCCATTCCGAAACGAACGTGATCCGAGCCGGGCACGACGGCAAACTCAACGAACGATTCGTTTATATCTGGCGGCAAAACCTTGATGCCCATCTTATTACATTCGCCAATTTCGATAGCCAGACGGTCTGTGTCGTCATAATCGCTTGTCATAAGTGCTGCCATGAATGCTGCCGGAAAGTGGGCTTTAAGATATGCCGTCTGATAAGAAATCATGCCGTAACAAGCTGAATGAGATTTATTGAAGCAGTAGTCAGCAAATCCAAGCAGATCTTTCCAGAACTTTTCAATGACCGGCCTCGGAACGCCGTTTGCGACAGCCCCGTCCATGAACTTTACAGACATCTTGTCCATGACGTCTTTCTTCTTTTTTCCTATAGCTTTTCGGAGCGTGTCCGCTTCGCCGCCGGTAAAACCGCAGACGTCGCGGCTGATCTGCATCACCTGCTCCTGGTACACAAGTACTCCGAACGTGGTGCCGAGCGCTCCCTTCATTAACGGATGGGCATATGCCACGGGTTCTAAATTGTTTTTTCGTTTGATAAAACTATCGGTCAGACCAGCACTGAGCGGCCCGGGTCTGTACAGGGCGCCCATGGCGATGACATCATCAAATTCAGTGGCTTTTAATTCGCGAAGATAGCGTTTCATGCCACTCGATTCGAATTGGAATACGCCAGTCGTATCACCGCGACGCAGGAGCTCAAACGTTTTATCATCGTCGAGCGGCAAATCGTTTATATCTATCTCAGTGCCATAAACTCTACGAATAATTCGGAGTGCGTTATTAATGACCGTTAAGTTGGATAATCCCAAAAAGTCCATTTTCAAGAGTCCTAATTCTTCGACGGGATCTTTCGGGTATTGAGTCGAAACGACTCCTTTTTGGGCCATTTCGAGCGGTGCGAACTTTACGATATCGTCAGGGGCAATCACGACGCCGCAGGCATGCACTCCATGCGAGCGAATCGTTCCTTCTACCCGTACCGCCAGATCAAAAACCTGGCGGGCAATCTCGTTGGTTTCGTACTCTTTTTTGAGGTCAGGGTCAGCTTTTATGGATTTTTCGAGTGGGATATGCCTGCCCTGCACTGGAGCCGGCACCATCTTCGACCAACGATCTGCCTCTGCGTAGGGTACCTGAAGCACTCGGGCAACGTCACGCACAGCATTTCGAGCAGCCATCGTACCGAACGTCGCAATATTCGAAACCCGGCTTGGGCCATACTTATCGGAACAATACTGTATCACTTCGTCACGCCGGTTGTCTTGAATATCTATGTCAATATCCGGCATGGAGATTCGGTCAGGGTTCAGGAAACGCTCGAACAGAAGATCATATTTGAGCGGGTCGAGTTCAGTGATTTTTAATGCATACGAAATAATGGAACCTGCCGCACTACCGCGTCCAGGACCAAAAACGATACCCTGCGCCTTACCCCAGTTCATGAAGTCGGCGATGATCAGAAAGTAGCCGTTGAAGCCCATCTGCTCAATGACGCCGAGCTCATAATCCGCCCGTTTCTGAACATCGTCCGCTAATATACTACGGGCATCATTAATCGACATCTGCTTGGCTTCCACTTCCGGAGTGCCTTTATAGCGCATAACAAGTCCCTGATAAACCGTGGTATCGAGGTAGCTTTTTTCGGTTTCACCTTCGGGTACAGTAAATTTCGGAATAAGAATACCACCGAGCTCTATTTCCAGGTTACATCGGTCTGCAATTTTCTTCGTATTCGAAATAACTTCCGGATGATCGGTACCCCATCTTTCTATAAGCGTCGCCGGATCTTCGACGTGTAGCGGGTAATCTTTTAAGGACATTCTTTTTTCATCAGACAAAAATGAGCCAGTTCCAACACAGAGTAATATCTCGTGAGCGTCTTGATCTTCATGCTTTAGATAGTGAGCATCACACGTCAGTGCAACGTCAATGTCTAGTTCTTTGCCAAGCTTTATGACTTGCTTATTTATCTTCTGTTGCTCTACGCTTGTAAGTGGATTATCCGGATGTCCGTGGTCCTGGATTTCAAAATAGTAGCGGTCTCCGAATACACCTTTGTACCAGAGAGCAATTTCGCGGGCTTTTTCGTAATTGTCATACCGCAGCGCGTCACCAATTTCGCCACCCATACATGCGCTCAGAACGATTATTCCTTCGTTGTATTTTTCCAGGAGTTCATGGTCTACACGCGGGTAATAGTAAAATCCATCGAGGTTAGCAGTGGTAGATAGCTGCATAAGGTTTTGATAACCCTTATGGTTCATAGCCAGGAGTATCAAGTGAAAGCGCTGTTTATCTTTCTGCGGATCCTTGTCGGTGTGCTTCCGAGATGCAACATAAGTTTCGATACCGATGATTGGTTTGACGCCGGCCGCTAAGCCTTGTTTATAAAAGTCGATAGCACCGGATAATGTCCCGTGATCGGTCATGGCAACTGCTTCCATTCCCGTTTCTTTTGCATAATTAAAAAGCGCCGGAAGCTTGGTCAGCCCGTCGAGAAGACTGTACTGTGTATGATTGTGCAAATGCACATAATCACTCGAAATGAGTGTTGCGTTGGCCATGTTGTTACCCTGTCAGACTAGCTCTATATAGTATAGGTTGTTACCACTGTATAAGCGAGAGCGACATTTACAACATGCTGTTTTATATCCGGCTACGATAGAAAATCGCAACCAGAAACACTGTACCTATTTTTTAAGATATTTCCTGATGTGTTTAATAGCCTTAGAAGCTTCAGTGACGGCCCGATCAAGGTCTTTGTCGTCTGCATCACCCTCGTGGACGGCACTCAGTATTTCACGAACTTTCAATTTTGCATCTGAAGCAAGATCTTGCGCTTCATGCAAACCTTGCTTCGCCTGGCCGGAAACTTCGCGGCTTTGGTGTTTTAATTCAAGGACAAGGTCACTTAGTTCAGTATGAAGCTTTTTGAGCTGCTTCTCGCTTTCGTTTACGGAATGAACCGTAGCGGTTTTAATTTGCTCTCGGGTATCACGCCCACTCTTAGGTGCCGTCAGTACACCCGCCACATATCCGGCTACACCAGCTATCATCGTTCCAAATGCTACTTGCTTAATACCTTTTCCCATAACTACTTCCCCTTTTTACTGTCTTTAGTTTGATACTGCTTTATAATGTTACGGCCAAATTTAAAGATAGCCAGTGGTCCGGAAGTGTTTTTAAGTATTTCGCCAGCTGACTCCACGGATTCTACGGCTTTTTCTGCCCTATCTGCAATGTGCTTGAATTGTTTGATGAGTTTAATTGCCAGTAGAATGAGTACAATAAGCGCTATCAGAAAGATTGTCAGCACCGTCGATACGATAATTACCAAGATATAATGCGCGGTTTCCATTAAAAAGCTCCTTTAAATTGCTTCACTTATTTAGTTATATCACATAACTATGTATATCACGATTACACCGGGACGATTGAGGAAAACTTCACAGAGTCATTTTATAGTTTAGCAAAATACCTTAAGCCAAAAATTATCGTTAGTGATATTATTTTTCGAATTTTTGGCCAAGGAACTTCAAGATCTCATCACCCATATCTTTGTCTTTTATGGCGAAATCTATAACTGTCTTGATATATTCGAGTTTATCACCAGTATCATAGTACGTGCCGTCCTGAATCTCTTTGGCATAAAAACTGTGCCCATCGTCTATCATTGCCTGCATGACAGGCTGGATCATCAGTTCGCCGGTTTCATATTCCTCGATGGCTTTTTCTAGATACGGGAAGATTTCTGGCATAATGAGGTATCCGCTAACACTCGCAAGATTAGACGGAGCTTTTTCTTTACCTGGCTTTTCAATTATAGTATCTACAAAACGGAGTCCAGGAGATATCTCCTCTCCAGCCACGATGCCATAACGATCGTATTCGGAATCTGTTACGACAGTCCGGCAGGCAAATACTGAACCGTTGTATCGGTTATAGGTATCAATCAGTTGTTTAGTACGACCAGGGCTGGCATCGAAGAATTCATCAGCGAATGTATAAATGAATGGCTCATTACCCAGCAGATGTCGGGCGCAAGCAATAGGTGTAGCGTTGCCGTACGGACCTTTTTGGCGAACGTATACGAAGTTCGCGAGATTGCCAATGGCTTCTATCTGGTCTAGCAGCGGCTTTTTCTTGTCACCGCCGGCCGTCAGATTAGCGACAAGATCCTGGTTAGGGGTATCAAAATGGTCTTCGATGCTCCGTTTATTCGATCCTGTAATTATAATGATATCTTCAATGCCGGCTTCTACCAGATCTTCTACAACGTACTGAATAATAGGCTTATCCAAGACGGGAAGCATTTCTTTTGGCATGGCTTTTGTCTGAGGGAGGAATCGGGTGCCGAATCCGGCGGCTGCAATGACGGCTTTGGTTATCTTTGGCATAATACCTCCTATTGTAGCATATTTAATGTTTATTTGCAAGCATCATGAGTTTGTCGTATGCTAAGAAAACTCCTGGAATCTCTGAGTTATTTCCCGCTTGAACACTGGCCAAAAACTCTTTCATGTCCATAAGAACTATTTCAATAAACTCTGAATCGTCAAGCTCCTGAGCCTGCTGTACCATTTTACAGTTTTCTGCTAAAAAATAATGGTGTTTTGCATTGAACAGCACATCTTTTGCTACAGCGCCTAAATATTCAAGTTTTTCTGCCTTGTAACATGTTTCTTCGAGTAATTCTCTTTTTGCAGCGGTTTCCAGATTTTCGCCCGGGTCAACTCCACCACCGGGAAGTTCGTCCATCACCATCTCAGGTCCCGCCCTAAATTGGCGCGCCACAATGACCTGCTTATCCGATGTTAAGGCGATAACCGCGACATATTCCCTTTGCTCGCTGTCATAGGTCTGGAAATCTGCTTTTGTACCATCAGGTAAGATAAAGGTCTTCGTAACTATCGTCCGGTGGCCAACTTTGTGAACTTCTGTCGGTTCTATACGTTTCCAAGACTTCACAAGTTATAACCCCAGCTCTTTGCGGACAAGTTGTTGAGCAAGCGCTGGGTTGGCTTTGCCTTTTGATGCTTTCATAACTTGGCCGACAAGGTAGCCTATGGCTTTCATTTCGCCAGATCGGACATCTGCAATAGCTTTTGAGCTCGCCGGATCGGACAGAACCTGTTTAACTACTTCAGTAATCGCATTTTCGTCGGACTCTTGGATATATCCTTGAGCTTCGGCAAATACGGCAACGTCTTGCGGCAAGGATTCTGCCGATAATAAAACGATAATCAATGCCTTGGCGTTCGTCGAGCTCAGCTTACCGCTTGCTACAAGATCCGCTACCGCTTTATAGAACAGAGCCCGAGTTACAACCGGAGACGATCCGCTTTCGCGCACGAACGGTATATCGACGTTCACAAGCCAATTCGCAAGCTGGCGGGCAAATGCAGGATCTTCCAAAGAAGTTTCGAGCAGCTCAAGATAATTTTCATTGGATAATTCTGCATGGGCTTCAAGCAGCGTTTCAATCTGTGATCTGTCGAGCCCTAATACACCCAACCGACGACGCCATTCGTCCGGTAAAACCGGCATGCTGTTTTTAACGGATTCGATGTAATCGTCATCAAGCACCACAGGCGGGATGTCGGGGTCCGGAAAATAGCGGTAGTCATGAGCGTCCTCTTTGGTGCGCTGACTGACTGTTTTTTGATTCACATCGTCCCATCCGCGGGTTTCCTGCACGATAGACCCGCCGTCTTCGAGGACTTCTATTTGCCGGGAAATTTCGTAATCCACTACCTTCTCGACTGCACGGAAACTATTGATATTCTTTGTTTCAGTTCTTGTTCCTAAATCAGTCGTTTTGCTAACGCTAACATTGACGTCGAAACGCATGTTACCATAGTACAAATTTGCTTCCGATACATCAGCGTATTTCATACGGAGAAACAGTTCCCGGGCGTATGCCTTAGCCTCGGCTGCAGTATACATATCAGGCTCTGAAACAATTTCAAGGAGAGGGGTTCCGGCCCGATTCAAATCAACGAGGCTGTAATCGGCACCAACGGGATGAGTACTCTTACCGGCATCAGCCTCTAGGTGCGCCCTAGTAATGCCAATTGTCTTCTCTTCTCCGTCTACAAATATATTTACTGAGCCACCAACTATAATGGGCTGGTCGAACTGGGTTATCTGATAGCCGAGCGGTAAGTCCGGATAAAAGTAGTGCTTGCGATCAAACTTGCTGAACTTTTGCGGCACGGTACCAAGAGCATACGCAGCTTTGGCCCCGAGCCTCACGGCTTCTGCATTCAGAACCGGAAGTGCGCCAGGCAAACCAAAACAGATGTGGCTTACCAAGGTGTTCGGTGCAGCTTCCCTGGCATCGTTACCGACGGCGGCGAAAAGTTTTGTCTGAGTTTTGAGCTGAACGTGACATTCTATCCCGATCGTTGCGGTATATCCGCGCAGTAATTTTGGATCGCTCATTTTAAAGCCCCTAGATCTTTCAACGCCTGCCGAAAACCCATAAGTGCATCTTTTACTTCTTTTTCTTTGAGATTCCGGTAATCTTCGTGGACGAGCTTATTGCGGAGTTTGTGAGCATACCACGCACTGTCATTGTTCGTCAGCGAACGCTGAACGGCTACAAGTCTTTCGCCCATTGTTTTGCCTTTGATCTTATTTTGTTTGAGCGCCTCATCAAGTAATTTATCGGCATCAATGATGGCCAGTGGCCAGGTACTTTTATCAGCGCACAGTTTCTGAAGTTCTTTCCATCGGCTCACAAAATACTCGGTTTTTAGAACGCGTGGTCTTTTGCGGTGCAGATATCCCATGCCAATAATTAAGACAAGAATACCGACAATAGCAGCGCTGGCGAGGATTAGATTTAAGTCCATGACAATACCTCTTGAGTTTTAGCAGCAATCTCCAGCAGCGAACGGTCTGCTTTTTGAGCGGCCATAAGTTGCAATCCGACCGGCATGCCCTCCGACACTCCGGCCGGAATACTGATCGCCGGAATACCTACCAGATTTACCGCAACCGTCATCATATCCGACAGATACATTTCGAGGGGGTCTTTCGTGTGGTCGCCAATCTTGAATGCAGTCGTCGGAGATACCGGCCCAACCAACACATCAAATTGTTCAAATGCAGCGGAGAATTCCTGCATGAGTTTAGTACGCACCGTCTGCGCCTTTTTATAATATGCATCATAATAGCCGCTCGAAAGCACATGCGTACCAATCATTATCCGGCGCTTGGCTTCTTTGCCAAAACCAACTGCCCTCGTCTTACTGAAGCTTTGATCCAGATTTGACGCTTCCGCATAAGAGTAACCGAACCGTTGGCCATCATAGCGCATAAGATTACTACTGATTTCCGCTGGCACAATAATGTAGTACACCGCTAATGCCGCCGACAAAGAAGGCAGGCTCATATTGCTTACTTCCGCCCCGGCTTGGCGCATTTTTTCTATTGCCTCATGTATACACTTCCGAACACCCGGATCAGAACCTTCGGCGTCATATTCTGTGATAACTCCGACTTTTTTGCCTTTAAGGTCTCCTGCTAACGTGTCATATCCCAGAATATCCCGGGCTATAGTCGTGCTGTCTAATGTATCCGTACCAGCCATGACGTCGAGCACGAGCGCAGCGTCTTGAACAGTAGCAGCGAGTGGTCCGATAGTGTCTGTGCTGCTGGCCATTGCCACAACTCCGCTTCGAGACACTAATCCATACGTCGGCTTATAACCCACGACTCCGCAAAAACTGGCCGGCAAACGTATCGAGCCACCCGTATCTGTTCCAAGCGCAAATGGAGCAAGATGCAACGCGACAGCCGCACCGGAACCACCTGACGAGCCTCCAGGAACTCGGGTTTTGTCGTGAGGATTTTTGGTTACCATAAAATCACTGTTTTCTGTGCTGGATCCGTGCGCGAACGCGTCAAGATTCGCTTTTGCCACGCATATCGCGCCTTCAGCTTCCAGCAGTTCGACAGCCGTGCTTTGATATGGCGCTTTGAAGCCCCTAAGAATATTGGAAGCGGCCGTCGTTTCGGCACCGAATGTCAGGAAATTATCTTTCGCAATAAACGGAACCCCAGCCAGACGGCCGGCCGATTCACCTTTCCCGGCAGCAATCGCATGGTCAAGTTCTGCCGCCCGACTAAGCGCCCGATCGGTGGTAACTGAAATTATTGATTCATATTCGGTACATGCTTCTACGTTTTTAAGCGCCTTTTCTACATTGGATACGGCAGATACCTTTCCCAATCGTACGTACGCCGCCATATCGGCAATTGCCGGCCACATATCCAGCATTATCCAACCATCCTGTTCACTTTTATTTGAGAATTCTGAACTTCTGGGACATTCTTCATGAGATCGCTCGGCTCGTATCCATAGTCTATAATTTCATCATTTCTCGATACGTTAACAACTCCCGACACTTGATTTGTCGGCTCTAAGCCACTGACGTCAACCGAATCGAGCAATTCAACGTATTGAATAATTTCGCTGATTTCAGCAACGTAGGCCTCTATTTCATTTTCATTAACTTCTATTCGAGCTAAACGAGCCAAGCGAACAATGTCATCACGTGTCAATTTTGTCATTTATCCAAGTATATCACTGTTAACAGGCGCTTGCATATGTCGAAAGAACACTCACTAAAAACATAAACGCTTGAAATAATATTGTGTTCGCATAAAAAATATGCTTATTGTGGACTTTTTTGTACTTATATTGCTTTACAAGCAGTTACACAAGGAATATACTGAAATTACAAAATTACTTAAGCGATTTACTTAATAAATCAATTTTAACTATTTATCATGACTATTTTAGAAACGGTTCACGCAATCCCCAGACATGCTAGACCAATTGCCAGCGGAATTCATAAAGCCGTTCGATCTGTTCCGCCCGTTCTTTATCATGAATATCGTGAATATCAAAGCTCGGAGAATGACCGCATCAGAGCAGCCAAATCTTTAACCGATTCACTTGATCCTGTCTGCGACATACAAAGCATAGAAATTGAAGAACTACCAGAAACAGCCGACCATGGCTTACGTTACGTAAAAACCGCTCTTGTTAACTACAGAGGCGAAAGCATGTCTCTTCGCGAAACAACTCCATGCCTAGGTAGCAATAGAAATGAAGGGCAAGCCCTGTCCATAAAGCTTGGTTTCAAACAGTCCCCTCACGAAGGAAACGGCCAAAGGTTCCATGACTCAATTGCCAATAAGCACCCCGACATGACCGTTCTGACACTCAGCACCCCTGGAGTTGGAAAATATGAAAGAGAACCTAAACTAAGCGACGCAATCCGCAAATCCTTCAATGCAATGGCTAGAACTGACCTTGATATAGAAAAGCAGCTGTACGGAGAAGCACCCATCTGGGATATTGGATACTCCATGGGAGGCGCCAGGGTTATGAATAAAGACTTCCTAAACTACATGAAGCCAGTTATAAACAATGTCGGCTCCGTATACGTCATGCCGGCTCTCGTTCCCCCGTTAAAAGCTTTAAAAGTAATGGGTTATGATTTTTTGCACGATGTACACAAGGAGCAATACGAAGATGCTCACGAATCCTTTATGTCGACCGTGGCGATGTGCGTCAAAGAAATACGAAATATACAAAATGCCTGTGTCGGAAATGCAATACAACTCAGCGGCGGTACCCGTAGAATGAAAATGAACAGAGTCGCCAAGAGTATACAGTTAGCCATAATTTATGGTACAGAAGACTCTCTGGCAAAGCCGGAAATGTACAAAGAGTTAGAAAGAAAATATCCTGGCCAAGTCAAACTTGTACCAAAAATTGGTGTCGGACATTTCATTCATGACAGGCTCCCCGAAATTGCCGATGATATAGCGAATATAACTTCAGGTTCCGACTCATATAAACCAATTGCAGTGTGATGAAAAGCACAAGCATAATCAATTGACACAAAAAATCTAATGTAGTATAATAATGTAATAGCTTAGGTCAACATTATGGCAGAACAAACTTTCGGATTACATCAACCGTTCACTGCCGATTCTCTTGAAGTAGAACCGGATGTATTGCACGATGCATACGCTGCAGGCCATCAGTTTTTACATGAATTACCGAAATCGGCCGGGCCTCAGTCTTCATATATAGAAATTGTTCGAGGGGGTATATCTAAAGTAACAAAAAATGGACTGCCCCGACCTGAAGTCATAGCAGTGTATCACGATCCTGTTGATGACTTAGACCACGAAATTCACATAACGGGCCCAAGTTTGGATCACGAACCTGATGACCGAATCATAGTTTCGCTGCCAGGCTCTTCTGAAAATCCAAATCTCGGGACTGCCCGTAAGCGACATAGCAGTTTAGCGGATTTGCACCCAGCGAGTA
>JBGTMN010000044.1:0-13216 GCA_041743525.1 Saccharimonadales bacterium (SeqCode)
AAGCAGTTCACAGGTCGTTTGCTGACATGGGTGCTGCGAGCGCCAGGGGCATAGCTGAACTGGTATATGACGACAGTCAATCAATTACTCTCGTCCCGGAATCCATGGGCGGACCTATAGCATTAGAATTCCTGGAGTACAACCGGCGGGAACGAAAACCATTGCACGTCGATAAAACCATTGTGCACTCAGGAGCTATTGTAGAATCCGGCATCAAAGGACTGCTCAGGCTTGCAGCATTTCCTACTCATGTCACCGTTGATGCTGCGAAAGAGATGGTCTTACACCCGAAGCAATCCGCCGAGTGCCTTACTCCACGCTTAGATCTATGTCGGCCGAGCACCGCTGCGGCTCTAGGAAACCAGGTTTGGCGTTTATTAACCGGTACCGAATATGAACTACTTGACAGAGTTGCTTCTGATGAGCGCATCGGGTTCAGTCCCGGCAAGCATGACGTTATCTACGACAAAAAGCTGCTAGATAGATTAGAACGGGAGCACCTGGACACGGTTATCGTCAACCCTACTAAGGGCGGTCATACAAAGGCACTAAATTATCGTCAGACTGCCCAAGATATTGTAGATCTGGGCCATGCTCTTGACAATCTACCACAGCGACCTGCCAAGTAACACTTACATCTTAGATTTTATATCGCTGATAATATCACGCAGTTCCGCCGCCTGTTCAAACTGCAGGTTAGCTGATGCCAATTCCATCTGACGGCTCAGGTCTTTGACAAGGGTCTTATATTCGTCCTTCGGTATCTTCTTAAGATCAAGTTTGGCTGTCTTAGCTTCTTCCGGCAGATCAGGTCTCATGCCCTTCTCGACCGACCGGCTGATTCCAATAGGAGTTATTCCGTGCTCAGTATTGTACGTTTCCTGTATGGCGCGCCGATTATTTGTTGCGTCGAGAGCCCGCTGCATGCTTCCAGTTATTCTGTCGGCATACATTATCACCCGTCCTTCGACATGACGGGCGGCTCGACCGATCGTTTGTATAAGCGCGGATTCCGAACGCAAGAAACCTTCTTTATCGGCGTCCAGTATTGCTACCAGGCTAACTTCCGGTAAATCCAAACCCTCACGCAGCAGGTTGATTCCGACTACCACATCATAGGTTCCAAGCCGAAGATCCCGCAGTATATCTGTTCTATCGAGCGTGTCGACATCGCTATGGAGGTAGGCCACTTTGATATTTATGTCTTTAAGATAATCGGTCAGATCTTCCGACATACGCTTCGTAAGTGTCGTGATTAATACACGCTGGTGCTTGGCAATTGTTTCCCTGATTTCGGTTATAAGATTATCAATCTGGCCTTCAATCGGACGGATTTCAATAAGCGGATCAAGTAATCCGGTCGGGCGAATAACCTGCCGTGCCGGCTCCGGACTACGGCTCAGTTCATAATCTGCTGGCGTTGCCGACACGTACACCGCCTGATTAACATGCCGCTCAAACTCGGTGAACGTCAGCGGACGGTTATCTAAGGCGCTTGGCAGACGAAAGCCATGTTCTACTAGTACCTCTTTCCGGGCTCTGTCGCCGTTATACATACCTCTAACTTGCGGAATCGTCATATGAGATTCGTCTACCAGCATCAGATAATCATCAGGGAAATAGTCGAGGAGTGTCGCCGGCTGTTCGCCGGGCTCCCTGTTCGTGAGGTATCTCGAGTAATTTTCGATTCCCTTCACAAAGCCGGTTTCCTCAAGCATTTCAAGATCAAACCGGGTTCGTTGCTCCAGCCGTTGAGCTTCGACTAATTTATTATCCATACGGAACTGAGCCAGACGCTGATCGAGTTCATGCTCGATATGACCCATAGCAACCTTAAGTTTGTCGTGAGGCGTCACGTAATGGGAACTTGGGAAAATCTTGAGTTCGTCCAGATTCTTGAGTATTTCTCCGGTTAACGGATCAAGCTTCGTGATACGATCGACTTCATCTCCAAAAAATTCAATACGATAAGCAATCTCTTCACCGGCAGGAAATACGTCAACCACATCACCGCGCACCCTGAATGTTCCGCGGTGAAAATCAATGTCATTACGCTGATACTGAATGTCAGTCAGCTGCCTCAAGAACTTATCACGTACCCGACGTTCATTCTTCAGAACCGTAATAGACAATCCGTCATAATCCTCGACCGAGCCAATGCCGTAGATACAACTGACGCTGGCAACAATAACGACGTCTTTCCGCGACAAAAGCGCGTCAGTAGCAGCATGGCGCAGCCGGTCGATCTCTTCATTTATCTGCGAATCTTTTTCTATGAACGTGTCAGATCGGGCAATATAAGCTTCCGGCTGGTAATAATCGAAATATGACACGAAATAATGAACGGCATTATCAGGAAAAAAACCTCTAAACTCGTTATACAACTGAGCAGCGAGCGTTTTATTGTGACTCAGTATAAGCGTAGGTTTTTGGATCTGCTGTATAAGATTGGCCATGGTAAACGTTTTACCCGAACCGGTCACTCCGAGCAGAGTTTGATCACGTAAACCTTCCTGAACACCCCGAACCAACTGCGCGATAGCAGCCGGCTGGTCGCCTTGGGGCGTGTAGTCACTTTTTAGGACGATTTTATTCATCTATTCATTGTATCAATTTTCTTGATATGGTGACTTTTTAAGCAATGGCAACACACAATTATTCTGCAACGATTATGATTCTTACAGATTATTAAGCATAGATGTCAGCGTACTGAGCATTTTTGGAATCAAGAATACGGGTAAGGTTTTCGACTAGTTTTACCGGATCAGTTTCGAATAGGACTACCGCCCCGGTGCGCAGCGGCTTGGCGGCTTCCATGATATTGCCAATCTGATTACTTATGCCCCCTGTCCCCTGTAGAAATGCGATAGGAGTATCTGTTTCGATGGCGATCGTAAATTCATGCAACGTACCTATCCGGCCTCCAATAGATATTACCGCATCACTGGACGCAATCAACAATGCATCCCGTCCAACATAATGAAAACCGGAATACAGAATACAATCATAAGCTTCGGTAGGAAGGCGGTACTTGCGGACATGTTCAACTTTACTGGACGCCGGACTGATACCCAAACTCATTTGACCACCGGCGGCTTTGTAACTTTCGGCTGCATAATTGGGCAGTCCTATTGTCGCGCCCGTCATAAGTGAATGACCAGCCTCTGCGATCGCCGCGCCGATTTGTCCGGCGAGCTTCTTGCCTTCATCGACGCTATCGCCTTTGGAAGCCCCTGAAACGCAGATCTGATACATATTTTTCCTTTTGGCCTAATTATTTAATTTGCTCGAACCGGCTCTAAGGCCAGCTCACCGCCTAAAGCCCGCTCAAGTTTCGTGCCGTCCAGATACCGCAGCATCAATTCACTATGCAGTGACTGCCGGAAGTACAATCCGAGACGTTTTGAATACGGCAGGTCGTTCGTGTGGCTGAGCACTGCATCTGTTAGATTACAGGATACGATGTTTAGGCCGTCACGATGGGCCAGGCTGTCGGTACCTTCCCAGAACTCTAAAGATGGTTCGATACGCGATAGTACGGCCGCAGCGCTGTGCCAAACTATATCTTCGGCTTGCAGAACAGGCTCAAACACGTGCGCACGTAAAGCTTCATTCATTCGGGCATAGTAACGTTGTACCATATGCCATTGAACCGGTATGTCGAGCGGGCCAACAGGTAATTCCGGTTCGCCTTTTACTATTTGCTGTACCGCGTTACCGAAATGAGGTTTAAGCTGTTGCAGTTTTAGAAACGTACTGGCAGCGAGCGTATCGTTCATACCATGAAGTACCATAACGGCAGTCGGCAACAGTGATAACGCGGGCCGATCAGCTGGAAGCGGAAGTACGACTACCGTTCCAAGTTCCTTGAATGTCAGCACGTGCTGCTTTTTGAAAGCCACGACTGTTTCCGCTAAAGATTTCCAGCGAGATGATACCGGATGCTCGATGTGCAGTGCCCTTGCTTCGAAATCAACCGAAGTGAGTTTCGCATAACTTCCAATTATTCGCTTACGCCATACCTCGTTTTCTATCATCCAGGCTGCCGCATATACATTTGCGACAGATTCGTGTTTGAGCATAGAGTCGGCTGAACGGTAGCCGAGCGCCTTCATTGTCTTTTTTGGTAAATTAGCTTTTAATAATTTTTTAGCCGAGCTGTTTTTAAGAGCGAACGAGGAATGTGAGCCTACTTCTTTTTCCAGTGCAGCAACAATATGCACCAGCGGGTCGTCATTCGTAGAAGATAACCCTTTAAGAGCCGCTGTCAGCCTTTTTTCGTCAGCAATCACTCGAGCCCTTAGTGCGGCGTACAGTTCTTCACCGGTAGTGTCATGTCGATCGAGTCCGAGCAGATGTAGTTTTTCGCGCATCTGATTCTGAACAGCCATTGCCAACCTTATATCATGATTCGGCCGACCGGCAGCCCTTTCCAACTGCTGTAGTTCCAGAGTAAATTCAGGCCCTCGTGCTCCCAGTAAATCGGCAAGTATTTTCGTCATCCTTACTTATAGATTAGCACAAGCGTCACTACGACGCCATGCATCCGCCCCTGATTAGTGTCATTAGAAATTAAGTTCTATCGTATTAAAAACGTTCCGGCTTGTACCACTCAGGTGATTTTTCCAGTAATTCTTCTAGTTCCTTTTCCTGCAGCAAACCAGCTTGAGCGCCAACCTTCTGTACCACGCTCATAGAATTAATCGGTGCCCACTGTAGCGCACCTTCTATGGTGTTACCCTTGGCAAGAGCGGCCACGAAGGTACTTGCGAAAGCGTCGCCGGCTCCTGTACGGTCAACAGGATCTGCCGGATCAGGATACAGAGGCATACGGAAACGATTTTCACCATCACTGGCATACGCGCCATCCGGTCCGTCGGTAACCACAACAATTTTAGGGCCGAGATCATGGAGTTTGTTTATGAGATCATGTAAGTCGTGCCAGTCACCGCCGCCAACTAAAACGGCCTCTTCCCGGTTCAGCACCAGCACATTGGTCAGTTCATAGAGTCGCTTAAGCCGTTCGGCGCCCATAGCCATTTGATACGTACCTGGCTGGAATGCCATTTTAACTTCTGGATTATCTTCGAGCCATTCAACGACCTGATCATGATACTCGGCTGCGCCTTCGCTTATAGAGCTAAAATAGACCCATTGAGGTATTTCAGCGGGTCGGATTTTTGGCCAGTGATAATCGTAATCTTCATGTTTTATAAGAATGGTTCGTTCCGCGCCAAAACGGAGAACATAGTGATAGTTACTTTTTTTGTCGGCATGCATATGGACGAAACTCGTGTCGATGTGGTCACGCTGCAGTGAGACGATCATGTCCCTACCGGCCTGGTCATCGCCGATGTTAGTCACAAAGCTTGTTTTTAGTCCTAACCTTGCAAAAGCCGTTGCTCCATTAGCTGCGTTTCCGACCGCCTCGATAACTTCAGCGCCCTCAAACGGCAGCTTTGTTCCGAACTTCATCGCCAGCCACTTGCCTTCTTCGTTTTCGTATGTGACCGCCTGGTCATCGGCTAATTTTATAAATGCATCAGTTACGATGTCGCCGATGCTCAGTACATCAATATGACTCATGCCCACCCTCTTCTATCACTGCTTATGTTTACGTTCATTGTATTACAGTTCACGTCGTTCGGCTAGCATTGGCTGTCAAATGCCTTGTCGGCACTGTTGAACATATCAATCTTACTTTCTACGACTTTCTGGACCGCTCCGATCACTTTTGGCATCAGCTTGATGACGGCGTATTCCGTTGGGTCATCAGCCAAAGCCTTTTCGAGTGTTTTTCTGTATGCATAGCGCATGTCAGAATTGATGTTTACTTTCGTGACGCCTATTTTTACCGCCGACTTAAAGTAATGGCCGGGCGTTCCACTGCCGCCATGAAGGCTGATATTGCAATCTATGGTGTCACGGATTTCCTGCAAGAGCTGCAGATCAATTTTTTTAGGAACCGGGTATTTACCATGAAGATTACCGACCGCGGCCGCGAATGTATCGATACCAGTAGATTTAACGAAATGATAGGCGCCTTCAGGCGTACTGAACGTTTTTCGTACTTCATCATAATCGATTGCATCTGTATGAACATTGGAACTACCACCGAAGTAATGCGGTTCACTTTCGACCAAAGCCCCCGTCATTTTGGCATATTCGACGACTTCTTTGGTTGCTTGTATAATTTCGGCTTCTGTTGCGTCATGATTAGCTTGAGAAACATCAATGTGTATGAATTCGTATCCGGCTTCTATGCCGAGTTTCGCCGCCTCTACCGTCGGGCTATGATCCAAATTTATATAGATTTCAACACCTAGGATATGTTTATAGTTATCTACCATGTCCCTGATATTTTCTAGTCCCAGTGCGTCAACTTCACCCTGGCTGACTTCAACAAGTACCGGAGAATTTTTAACTTTCGCAGCTTGGGCAACAGCCCGTAACGTTTCCTGGTTATCTAAATTAAAAGCTCCAAGGGCAAATTTCTGTTCTTTGGCCCTTTCCATAAGCTCGCGAGCATTCTGGCAATTTTCCCGCATTTGTCTAAGTGTTGATGGCATGATGTACCCTGGTTACGTTTATACTAATTATACATGCTTATGGCTATAAACGGTAGGAGTCAAATATAAACTCAATTTCGCTCACGACAGACAACGCTTGAATATTGCAATATTTCACTTCATGTGTAATAGTAATTGTTCTATAGTGTGTAGACTGTAAGCCTGCCATTACTAGCATACATTCATCATATATTTTCTTAGCTATGTAAATCGTTCGATAAGGAAGATTTGATAAGAAATAATCAGTACAATCTAATAGGATATACCTACATATGAAACATCGTGAATCTCGTATCGCACTTCCATTGACCACCGCAGCTGCAGGGCTTTTTACACTGGCTTCTTGCGGGTTTTACGATAATGAATCATACCAGACATCTGGAGAAGCAAATTTTAAAAAGCCTGGCGTGGCGTCAGTAGGAGCAAACAAAGGTGGAGAAATCGGCCGCGTCATCGTCAGGTGCGGCGACGGATACGTAGTGGGAAGCGACAAGCTTGTCGTTAAGCTAGAAGCCGACGAAAGACGACATGACATCATGAGCTACACCGTTCATCAAGTGTGTCAAGAATCTAAAACCTTGACACCCGACCAATGGCCGGAAGTCGAGCTAACCGTAAACCGACTTCTAAAATCGTTTTAGACAAAAGCGTGAATGCAACCCGGACGACGCGAGCCGACTTTACATAGATTAATTGCTTAATTTTGACCGACTGCATGTCGAAAGAAATAGTGATGCCTTGACATTTTCTGTATTCAATCTACGTGGTTTACTCCGGTTTTTTGCGACCGACAACCGCGTGAACCGCCAGCTGTATATGCTTGGCGTCCAGACCGAAATGCCTAAAGAGTTCTTCCGGAGTGCCAGACTCACCGAAACGATCTTGCATTCCAATTCGCTGCATTGGCACCGGACAGTGTTCGCCGAGTAACTCTGCGATAGCACCACCAAGCCCTCCGGCAACCTGCCCTTCTTCTGCAGTAACCACAGCTCCGGTTTTGCGAACACTCTTCAAAATAGTTTCCGTATCGAGAGGCTTTATAGTAGGCACATGCACAACTTCTGCAGATATGCCGTCCTTGAACAGTTTTTCAGCCGCTGCAAGCGCCTCGAAAGTCATTGTTCCTGTCGCCAGGATTGTCACGTCGGTACCTTGCTCGAAAACGTAGGCCGGACCTATTTCGAACGGAGTTTTGTCGGTTGTAAAAACCGGCGACGCCTCTCTGGCTAGCCGTAAATACGCCGGGCGAACTGTGTCAGCGGCAATCGCAAGAGTCGCCTTCTCTGCTTCTATTGAATCGCATGGCACCACAACTACCATATGCGGCAATACTCTCATAAGGGCTATGTCTTCCAGCATCTGATGTGTTGCCCCATCAGGCCCGACACTTACTCCAGCGTGGGATCCTACTACTTTTACTGGCTGTTCATTGAGACAAATAGTGGTGCGGATCTGTTCCCAGTTACGGCCGGGGCTAAATGCGGCATAAGAACTCACGAAGGGAATTTTTGCCATCGCAGCCAAACCCGACCCGACCGTAACCAAATTCTGTTCGGCGACGCCGATCTCGACGAAGCGCTCGGGAAATGCATCTTTGAACAGGCTCATCTGGGTGGATTCGGTCAAATCAGCGCACGCCGCAACCACGTTTTCGTCGCGTTTTCCGGCTTCCAGCAGCCCGCGACCGAAACCTTTTCTGATCGGTTCCTTATTTAAATCCTTATTCACGTCTTCTAAGTGCATATCGCTCATGATTTCCTCGCTCTAATACTATTACGAAATACAGATATAACTGCAAACACCGCTCCGGACCATATGAGTGTATTTAAGACAAACATCAATTCTTTAATTTCTCTAGTATCTCCACAACCTTCTGAGGTGTCAGAAATAAAGCCAAATGGAAATCCCTTTTCAGTTTTTGTATGTCGAGAGCAACATATTGCCATGCATATAGATTGTTGTCCAGTCCAATTTCGTTCATATCTGACCGTAGATATGGTAATGAGGAGACCTGAGACGAGAGCCGCACATACGATCACAGCAACTGATTTATTCATGTTCACTGCGAATCTTGCCACCGAGGGTTCTTAGTTTTTTCAAAGCCAACTTTGCCTGTTCGTGGTTTGGCGGCATACCGTGCCAATGGAAATCATATTCCATGAAATCAACTCCTTTGCCGGGAATTGTATGTGCGATAATCATCACCGGCTTTTCGACGATTGCCCGCCCCATAGCACAAGCGTCAATCACAGCTTCAACATCATTTCCATTTATGTCTATAACATGCCATCCAAAAGCCTCCCACTTGCCGCGTAGATCTTCAAGTGGCATAACGTCTTCAGTAGGCCCATCGATTTGAATATTGTTTCGGTCGATAATACCTACGATGTTGTTCAGCTTTTCTTTGCCTGCCAACATAGCTGCTTCCCAGATGTTACCTTCGTTCAGTTCACCATCTCCCATCACGACATACACCCAGCGATGAGTCTGATTATTCATACGCATTGCAAGTGACATGCCACACGCTTGGCTCAGTCCGCATCCGAGCGGCCCAGACGTGTTCTCCATTCCCGGCAAACGGGTGCGTTCAGGGTGTCCTTGCAGCCGGGAACCAAACTTCCGTAGCGTCATCAATTCTTCGCGTTCAAAGTATCCGGCATGTGCCATAGTAGCATACCGAACCGGCACACAATGCCCGTTGCTCAGGAGCAAGATATCTCGGTTCTCCCAGTCGGGATTTTTTGGATCATGCTGAAGAATATCAAAATATAGAGCCGTAAAAATATCCGCCAGCCCAAGTGGACCCGCCGAATGTCCACTACCTGCAGCTTCAAGCATCCGGATTATATCCATACGGATTTCGTAGGCTTTTCGTTCGAGCCAATCGACAGAGTGCGTTTGCTTCATAATATTCCAAGACTCCCCTTTATGTACCCTGTACGCTTATGGTTCAACTATACCACAAATCTTCACCGTCACGAGTCCCCAGCCCGCCCAGGTACAAAACTTAGCACTCACCGTATTTCGATACGTTTCGCGGCTCCAATTAAATATTTGAGGCCGTTGTACGATGCGATAGGATCAGAGCTTCGTTGTATAAATCCACCGACATTCAACACATCCACGCCACCTTCTGCTAAAGTACGGGCGTTTTGATCACTGACACCACCATCCCAACCTATTTCTAATGATGGCTTCAGTTGTTTCAGTCTATGAACTTTTTCTAAAAGCTGGAGGTCTACTTTGCCGCCGAACCGGCCAAGAGAACCGGAAAAAATCATCACATGATCTATTATGTCCAAGGCCGGCACTATAAGATCTACCGGAGTTTCCTGCAACAATCCAACTCCTACTTCGATACCGTGCTTGTGCATGAGTTCAGAAAAACCAATAAAATCGCCTTTTCCTTCTGCGTGAACAATAACAAGCTGCGGAGCTAGTGCCAAATACGCTTCGTTGTGCTCAAAAGGATTTTGCATCATGACATGCAGATCAGCCCGCATGCCACCCGGCCACCAGACGTCACTAACATCAACCAGCCGGGTAGGCGTAAACTTGCCGTCAGATAGGTCTACGTGGACCCTTACCGCAAATTTAGCTATCCGTTCCATCTGCCGACGAAAATCATCCGGATCAGATGCCGTGACCGTAGGACAAATCGTCGATTGCATCCTGCTATTTGCTACCTTTTTTGTAAGTCAGCATTATGACGATTAGTCCAATGAGACAGATCAGACCAATGACGACCGCTGGCCAGTTCGATGTAGCCCAAAGCGGAGGCAGGCCGGACAATTCGGAGAATTGCAGGTACTTAGCGGTGGCATACAATGAGATCGTATTCAGTAGCAAAAATACCATCATGGCTGTAATTGCCTTTACTGATGCAATAAAAACACCGTGTGTTTTTGAAATGTATTTTGGCCCCAGCATATAAGCTGCAAGAAATAGCGATACGGGCAGCACGAAAGACAACCCAATCGTCCCTAACATATACCCGGTATCCGCTTCCCACTCTGCAGATAATGTAGTGACGTAGGTAATTAATTGCACGAGCAACTGAAGTGCTAGTGCGCCTATGAATATTTTTTGCAGCCGATCCGAAACAAGTACAGCTCCGCCCGGGTGATTTGGTTTGATTGCAGTTTTTTTCTTAAGCATTTTATATCTCCTTATAATTGATCTAGTTGTTCTATTCGACGTTTGTAGCGAGGTGCACCGGCAAAAGGCGTGCTGAGCCACGTCGTTACAATAGCTTCTGCTTGTTTTTTATCCGAACTCACGGCAGAAAGACAAAGTATGTTCGCGTCATCATCATTCCTGGCAGACCGGGCTTCGTGCATATTCCAACATAGGCTTGCACGTATTCCTCTGAATCGATTTGCCGCCATGCACATACCCTGTCCGCTGCCACAAATAAGGATTCCACGCGCGTCCTGGACGTCATCCGTAAGCATGGCATTACACACCTGCCCGGCAAATTGCGGAAAATCATCATCAGGATTTTTTATACCCCCAACATCAATGACTTCGTGGCCGCTTCTTTTTAGAAAGCTTTCGAGATGCTCTTTGAGTTCATAACCATTGTGGTCGGCTCCAAGATATATTTTCATATTTTTTATGCAGCCTTCGCGTGCAGCAGCTTTCCTGTATCAGCTACGACTTCTACCAGACGGTTACTGTACCCCCATTCATTGTCGTACCAAGCGACTACTTTTAGCATATTTCCACCGACAACGGCTGTAAGGCCGAGATCTACAATTGCGGAGTGACTATTGCCAATAAAATCCTTGCTGACCAAAGGTTCGTCAGTGACGTCTAAGATACCCTGGAAGAATGGCTCTTTAATAGCCTGTCTGAAAGTTTGATTGACTTCTTCGACCGTAACAGTCCGTTTCGTGATTATGACGAAGTCGCTCAAAGAGACGACCGGCGTCGGCACGCGGACGCTGAGCCCGCCAAATATACCCTGCAGTGCCGGTAAAGCCTGTCCAGCGGCAATCGATGCGCCAGTCGTAGTCGGGACAATATTTTCCGCGGCCGCACGGGCTTCACGCAAATCTTTAGAAGGCGCGTCCTGAAGTACTTGGCTGGCCGTATAGCTATGAATAGTCGTCATCATGGCTTTATCGATGCCGAATGCGCTGTCTATAACCGCGGCAACAGGTGTAATGCAGTTCGTCGTACAACTGGCGTTACTGATAATGTCGCTAGCGTCTTCCAGCTTTTCTTCATTTACGCCAAGCACTATCGTGGTAGCCCCTTCGCCCTTAGCTGGAGCTGATATAACGACTTTCTGAGCACCAGCTTCGATGTGAGCCCGGGCTTTTGCCGGATCCACAAAAAAACCGGTAGATTCTATGACGACATCAACACCAACTTTTTTCCAGGGCAACTGCAACGGGTCGCGTTCTGCATGAACCTCGATCTTATGACCATCGACAATTATGTGATGCTCGTCGTAAGTTACTTCGTGATGATAAGAACCATAGTTACTGTCGTGCTTTAACAGATGAGCTAAAGTTCGGGTATCGGTCAGGTCGTTGATTGCGACGATTTCCAGATCGCCTCTTTCAAAGGCTACTTTGAAAGCGTTCCGGCCGATTCGCCCGAAACCATTAATCGCTACTCGTGTCTTCATTCGCTACTCCCACCGATTTTAGATATAAATTGCTATGCTTGTATTGTAAAAGCATAAGCCCTTCAAGGCAAGGAGTTTAATACTCAGTCAGTTTATTATCCAAGACATACTGGAGTGCCCGCTTCTGACGGTCGTAAGTTATGTATTCTAACACTTCATCTGGATCCACCCAGGCATAGCCCGAATGCTCGTTACTCAATGTGACGTTTGATTGAGTTGTGCGGCCTAAATAAAACAACCATGTGACGCTCAAACTTTCAGACACGGTTTCTGTCATCGCATAAACCAGACGCAAATCGCGCGCATCGGTGATAATGCCGGCTTCTTCTACTGTTTCGCGAGCTGCAGCCTCTGTTGGGAATTCGCCTGGCTCTACCTGCCCGCCTGGCACATCCCATTCATTGGGACGACGCTGGTCTGTTGCCCCTCGCCTTAACAGCAGTATGGTATTATCTTCACCGAGTAGAATTACTTTGCTTACAATTCGAGTATCCAAACAATGCTCCGATCATATTATTTTCTGAATTTGACTGCATATACACTTGCGGTCTTAGACTTGCTTAAAGCGTTCTATAGATTCAGCGATTACCTTTTTTGCCGCCTCAATATCACCCCAGCCCTGTACGACAGTTGTTCCTGGTTTTTTGAGATCCTTATAATGGGCAAAGTGATATTCAATCTGCTGCTTCCACCGCTCGCCGAGATCGTCGATAGAACTAATGGAATCACCCGTGTTCCGGTCGTCAGATGGCACAACTACTACTTTGTAGTCCATTTCTCCGTCGTCTTCAAAGTTTAGTACGCCTATGATTTTACCCTGTAGCCAAACGCCCGTTGCAATCGGTTCATGACAAACAACGAGCGTATCAAGCTCATCTCCATCTTCATCTAAAGTTCCTGGAATGAATCCATAGTTTACTGGTTTAGCAAAAATCTGCGGCTCGACTCTATCCAGCATAAAGCAGGCTCGTTTGCGGTCCCATTCTACTTTGAGACTGGATCCTTGTGG
>JBGTMN010000045.1:0-27689 GCA_041743525.1 Saccharimonadales bacterium (SeqCode)
CGATCATGTTGAGATCTTGGCTTTATTCGATGTTCAGCGACGACTGCGCCGCAAAAGTTACGATATCGATAAAATATTGAACCATTCATTGTTTACCATCGAAGATCTGGCTTTTAATTGTATTTTTATAAGAGCAAATCAACATCTTCAGGCTATCGCAAAAACGCTTCGGATTGAGCTTCCGGAAGGCCTTGATGATAAAATCAAAAAAACCGAAACAGCACTCGATCAGCTTTGGGATGAATTTTCTAACCAATACTACTCACGCGATTTTATCACCCATAAACTACTCCGCCAGCCAAGTGTCGCGACACTGCTGCCGTTATACGCCGGTTGCATAACGAAAGAACGCGCCGACAAGCTGGTGCAGCTCATCGAGAACGAGAATGCCTTCGGACCAGCTTTTCCGTTGCCGAGCGTTCCCATGAACTCGGACTGGTTCAAACCGATGAAATACTGGCAGGGCCCAACTTGGACTAACATAAACTGGTTAGTCATAGACGGACTACAGAGAATGGGATACAAAGAGCATGCTTCCGCCCTCACTGATATGACCATGGAACTTGTCGAAAAATCAGGGTTTTATGAATATTTCGACCCTGTCACGGGCGAGCCGCTCGGAACGAACCATTTTTCGTGGACCGCGGCACTTTATATTGATATGGTAAAAAATTCCGGTAAATAAAGATAAGGTACACTGTTATATATGTATGATTTGTTCGTTGCTCTTATACTTGGCGTCATTGAAGGAATCACGGAGTTTCTTCCAATTAGTAGTACGGGACATTTAATAGTAGCCCGTGCGGCATTAAACTTTGAAGATTACAAAAATACCTTTACAGTCGTCATACAAATCGGCGCAATCGCAGCAGTGCTGTGGTTTTTTCGGCATGATCTACGTCAAAAAATACGTGGGCTATACAACCGGGAAACAGAAGCTCTTAATTTTTGGAAGTATATCGCTGTCGGAACGATACCGGCAGGCGTAATAGGATTGGCAATCGAAAGCAGGCAAGACATTTTGACCACACCGACGGTTGTAGCCTGGGCGCTTATCATAGGTGGTGTTATATTATGGATCGTCGACCGCAATTCGTCACTTAAGCAAGATGGAGAGGTCGAGAAAATTGAGTTTAAGCAGATAAGTACAAAACGAGCATTTCTTGTAGGTATCGGTCAAAGTATTGCAATTATTCCTGGAGTATCCCGTTCCGGCGCTACTATCGTCAGCGGGCTGGCAGTCGGACTAAATCGTCCGACTGCCACTGCTTATTCATTTTACCTGAGTATTCCCGTATTGGTGGCTGCAAGCAGCCTCAAATTATTTCGTCATGGCGATTCAATACACCAGATATCCGGAGGTATGCCGGCACTGATCATCGGCATAGTAGCAACCTTCATCACCGCTCTCATAACTATTTCGTGGCTACTACGCTATGTATCACGCCATAACTACCGGCCTTTTGCTTATTATCGAATTGGACTTGGCTCACTAATTCTTCTATTGCTTAGTTTCAACGTAATTTAAACACTTCCGCTGGATTGCATTTCTTGAAGTGATGAACTCACATATCCAAAAGAACTGGTGTTTTCTCGGCGGTTGTTGCGGTTTTATCAGCCAGACGTTGCACTTTCGTGAGTTTACTTTCTATAGTCCGTGATTTTCTGGAAGCAGACTCAATAGTATTAGTGGCTTGTACCAACTTGTCGTGCGTCTTATCGAGCAAGTCACCAAAGGTGCCGAATTCACCTTTTATGGTAGTGAGCAGCTCCCAGACCTGAGATGTCTGTTCGGCTATAGCAAGCGTCCGGAACCCCAATTGATAGCTGCTAAGAATTGCCGCGATAGTCGTTGGGCCGGCGACAGTCACCCTATATTCTGATTGCAACATCTCGAATAGTCCCGGCGTCCTGAGAATTTCAGCATACATACTTTCGATCGGAACATATAGCACCGCAAAATCGGTCGTATGTGGCGGACAGATATATTTCTGTTTAATACTTTTAGCCTCAGATTTTATGCGCCCTATCAAAGCTTTTCGTATCAGCACACAGGATTCCAAATCTCCTTTTTCTTCAGCTGCTACCAAACGTTGATAATCTTCCAAAGGGAATTTGGCGTCTATCGGAAGATATAGAAAACCATGCTTGGAATTTTTATCTGGTAATTTTATGGCGAAATCCACGACTTCTTTGCTACCGGTTTTTAGTACCACCTGTTTTTCGTAATGATCTTTTATGAATACCTGATCCAGGAGATTTTCAAGTTGGACTTCACCCCAGGTTCCCCGAGTTTTTACATTCGTCAGTACCCGTTTAAAGTCATTCACATCAGTCGCTAAAGTCTGCATCTCTCCAAGGCCTTTATGCACCATCTCTAGTCTTTCGCTCACTTGTTTGAAGCTTTCACTTAGTCGTTTTTCTAGTGTGCTCTGTAACTTTTCATCAACGGTAGACCGCATTTTTTCCAGTTTTTCTGAATTATCTTTTTGCAAGCTTTCCAAACGACCTTCCACGGTACGGCGTATCTGTTCAAGCTTCTCATCATTCTTGTCACGCATCTGTTCCAGCCGCTTATCTAATGATTCACGGGTTTGGAATATACCGCGCGACACCTCTTCCCTGAGGTCTTTGTTCGACGTTGCGAATTCCTGCCTGCTCCGGGCAAATTCTTCACGAAGCGGTCTGTCCAGATCAGATTTCTGGGCACGCAAATATATAAATAGGATTCCGATTGTATTAGTTAATCCTAGGATGAGCAAAAGTGTAAGCATAGCTACTATTGTACATGACAGATTACTGAAGCAGTATCAACTAGTGATCGTGGGCGTGTTGGTTTTGAATTTTTTCAATCGAACTGTTATCATTCCCATGATCTTCCGTATCAATATACCCATGAGCCAGAGAAATAGCGGCGCCTACGACTAATACCCCGACGAGAACCATGAACGGGCGAATATCCAACAATCCTGCCCGGCGGGATTTTTGATGAATAGTGGGAATTATATCGCTCAACGCTATATACAGTAGAAAGCCGGAACTCAGACCCAGCACGACGCCAAGCGGCAATAACTCCTGGCTACCAAGCTGAAACGTCATAACCGCAGCAAATACCGTAGCCAGCGCACTCAGAGCATTTACAACTAACACTTTACCCCTTTTCATGCCCTTGGACAGGAGCAGGCCAAAGTCTCCGATTTCTTGAGGTATCTCATGAGCAGCTACCGCAAGTGTCGTAACTATCCCGGTCGGCACACTTACAAGAAACGCCGCAGCTATCGCAACACCGTCCAAGGCATTATGTAAGATATCCCCTGTAATGATGAGTTTGACTGCAGGATCTTTGTCTTCGTCTTGGTGATGGTGATGAAACCAGTGCAAAAACCGTTCCGCATAGAAGAAAATCAAAATACCAATCATTGCGCTCAGAAGTACGGACGAGGCTTCGGTCTGTTCTAAACCTTCTTGGAGTAAGTCTAAAAATACTGCGGCTATCAAAGCTCCCGCTGCAAAGGGCGTCGCATATTCTGCAAGCAGTTCAGAAGTTTTTTTCTTACTGAGTAGTAAAATACCGCCCAGTAACGAAACTAATCCACCTATAAATGAAAAAAATAATACATGCCAAATTGTTGCCATACTTTGTTAACGCTTTCTATATCATATTTGTACTTTTATTATTAAGGAGTGTGCATCTAAATGCAAATATGTTGCAGCAATCTCCAATACTGCAATTTTACGTGTCTTATTCGTATAAATTATCTATCCGTGCGAATGCAGATTGTTTTATCGCCGCACTTCTATTCATGCATTTCACCAATCATCTAAAAAGACCCGGATATACCAGGTCTTTATGGAAGCATCCCGCTTCCCTATTCACTACAATATACCGAACGTAATTACGGTGCTGTATTAAATTTCACTTAACATATAGAATCTCATAGAACCTTCATGGCTAGGTAGCGCTGCAGATATTGATTACAATGAATACCATGCCTTCTAGACGTAATGCTTCAGAAATAAACAGCGAAGCCAGAACTAGTATTCTTATTCATAAATACTTGCATCGGCCGTATAAATTACATACCGTAGATCACGGTGGCGATGGCCCGTCTATAATTCTGCTTCATGGGCTGGCATCTTCATCTCAGAATTGGCGCAACCTCATTCCGCTCCTTAAACCCCACTATCGATGTATCACCATAGATTTGATTGGCTTCGGGGAATCACCTAAACCACAGTGGTACGATTATACGCTAGAAGATCACGTTCACAATGTACATGCCGCTATAAAAAATCTTGATTTAGAAGATTCCTTCATACTTGTCGGCCATTCTCTTGGAAGTCTGATTGCTACGAGATATGCTCGCATCCATCAACAGCATGTAAACCGACTTATCTTACTGAGTCCGCCTGTCTATATGCCGCTGGACTTAATAGACAAGCGAAGTGCCCGCCAGAGAACTTCACTGTACCTAAGGGCCTATCGTTTTTTACGTACTCATAAAAGAGTTACGCCTGAAAATGTTTTGAAAATGGTTAAAATTCTTCCTATAACAAAAATGTTGGTTCTGAATAGAGCGACGTGGGTCCCATTTATCCGCTCGCTCGAACAATGCATCGAAAATCAAACTATCATAGAAGATATTGCCATAGTACATGCGCCGGTGGACATTTTTTACGGAAGATTTGACGAAGTTATCGTCCCATACAACATTAAACAACTGGCCCATTTCCGCGACGTACATCTTCACCCGCTCAGTGTCGATCATATCGTCGGTAAGCGGTACGCTAAATCAGTTGCGCGATTATTGAACTCTGAAGTATAGAGTTCAGGTTTATTGCTTTTTTAAATTATGCCTAAGCAGAATTAAAATAACCAGTTGATCATTGAAATGATAGTAAATTTGACAATTTAATCCTTAGAGCATAGACGGTATACTGAATTTATACCACGTAACGAAAGGAGGTAATCAATTGAAAAAACCTAGATCTAACGGACAGGTAGATTACAAAGTCACGCGCGAGGTACGCGTCGGCTAGACCTTTTCTCGATTAATTTGCCTGCCTACGTAGGTCAAATACCTTAACCGCCTTCTTCCCGCAAGAATCGAAGGCGGTTTTTGTTTTTCAATAAAAACATTCTCATTCGGGATTACTGGCAGTTTTTTCGTGAACTACATGCAAAGAGATATTTTTAGCCATTCAAAATTATCCGCTTACTAAACACCCACCACTATCTTACTTAAAATTTGATTCCACTATAGAAACTACGGAATCATAAACTTTTTTCATTTGCATAGTTTTAAGAATGAACTATTTATGATAAGCGCAACGAGTTTCTATGTCTTCCAAAGTCAGCTCGTCTGCGATGCCTTTATCAGCAAAAAATTCAAGAGCCTTGTTACCTGCCGCATGGAGAGACTGTAAAGCCAGTTCATCAGTGCACGCTGCCAGCTCTTTGCCAGAACGCATTGTCATCACTTCCAATTTCTTTGCTGCCGCACTTTGGTAATCTATGTAAATCAAAATTACTTTCTGATGGATATCTGGTATAAATACCAGCTCGTCGTATTGCTGTTGCATCCAATTTAAAGTTTTTACAACCTTGCGGGATATAATTGCCTGCCCCCGGTAATACCTGTACTGCTCGGCCTTACTTTCGCCGATATGCTGACGATCGAAAATACCTTGAATTCCAGCTACTAAAGTATCGAACACGTCTTTGCGGTCAGTGTAGACCGACGGATTAATCTCATCCTGTTCAGCGTGTTCGATTTTCTCGCGTTGCAAGTTGAGCTTTCCGCGTATCTTACGATACGACGCTTCCGATATTTCATTATTGATATATATTTCTTTTAAGTATCTTTCCTCAATATCAATCGCTATTAATCTGAGTGATTGCTCAAATACCGTCTGCCCGTGCTCACGAATCAGCTCCGAACGTTTATCGCGATATTGCTGGATATTAGCATGAAGTCTTTTAGAAATCTGCATATATTGACCTTTTCGGATAAAACCTCGCTCTTTCTGTAAACGAAACCTATCCGCTTCTGTCATAAGATAATATAAACTCAGATCAATTGAACGGGCTTCTTCGAGTGGCGTCGGCTGGTCAATCTTCAGTTTTCGGACAAGCGGCCCGATAGTCAGTGCTTTTATGAACAAAGTAGCCAATATACAACCGATAGTTAGCGCCAAGAGGAACTGCTGCACAGAGAATTCATACTGCCAACCGACAGGCACGAAATCCGGAGGAATAAGCAAGACGACAATGATCGCCAGCGCACCACGCAAACTACCCCACGACAGAAGCTTTAGCCAACTGGAAGGTACGGGCGCTTCGAGCTTCAATCTGTTCAGTGGCACCAGCACGACATACACAGACAACATCCGAGCCGTCGCGACCGTCACAATTGTCAGGAGTATAGGCAGCCACAACTGCGAAAAGTCGATATCGGTTGAGGCAAATAATATACCCGCCAGCAAAAACACCAGAGAATTGGCGACAAACGCCAGATGTTCGATAGATTTCCCAGTGTACTCATCAGATTTTGGCGAGAGCGTGTGTCGAGCGTAATTCCCTAAGAAGAGCGCTGCAACCGTCGTCGCAATAATTGAAGAAATGTGTATATTCAAGCCGAAAAGTCCGTGCTCATTGATAAGTTCGCTCAGAATAAACACGATGTGCGCCGATACAATGAGTAAAGTTACCGTCACGAATTCATTAGATCTCGTAGCTCGAAGTGCCCGCGTGAACAAGGTTGCCAAAATTATACCAAGCAACACTCCGGCAAGTATCATGACCACAAACATGCTAACACCCTGAACGACCGTTTCATAACCCTGGAAGCCCTCTTGAGCTATTGCGAGAACTACGAGAAATAAAGCTACGGCAGTACCATCGTTGAATAGACTTTCGCCTTCGAATATCATGGTAAGTCTCTTTGGCGCACCAATGTCTTTGAACAGCGCCAAAACAGCAACCGGGTCAATAGAAGATATAATAGCCCCAAAAAGCAATGCAACAATGAATGGAATAGGCAAACCGATGAACGGTAGAACGAAATAGAGCGTGCCGGCGATTAGTAACGCCGAAACAAGCATGCTGCCAATAGCTAAAGCCGAAATAGTCCATGCGTTCTCTACTATCTTCCGGACATTCATATTAAACGCTGATTCAAAAATCAAAACTGGCAAAAAGATGTAAAACAACAGCTCAGGCGTCAGAACCAAATCGTCCAAAAATCCGAAAATCTGCTCAAGATATGGCAACTGGACAATAGGCACCAGCAGAAGTCCCACCATTACTAGAAGAACGGTATAAGGGACTTTTAGGCGCTTCGAAACGAAGTACGTCGCTGACGCGATGACCAACAAAGTGAATAACGCCAGAACCGAGGTGATACTAAGCATGTGTATTATTTTTTTCGCTTACAGATACTACAACTATACTACGCAGAGCGAGCCTTATCTATAGCATTATCATCAGATATTGAAATTCATGCGTATCGCAGTTCGTATCATTCAGTTTCGATCGAATGTCAGATGTTCATAAATGGCCGTGAATGTTTCATGCTCGTAATAACTTGAACCATAATCAGCCAGTACTATTTTTTGATCACCCGGACTCACTAAAAATTGAGCCGGAACTAAAAGCATGTTTCCGTCGACATCTACCTGTCGGTGACCATGTTTAAAGACAGACTGCAGCCAATACGGAATATCTATCACGCTTTTGGCCGCCGCCTTGAGCGATGTCTTAATCGCATATTGGTCATAAAATACCCGCTTCTGGTCGGCAATTATGGGAAAAGGAGGGCGATTGTCGTGGCGATCGTAGATATTCTTTTGCACGTTTTCTGTCGTGGATTGCACGAAAGTCAGGACGCGGCAACCATTCTTTACTAAAAGATTATGCTCTATCGACAATCGATGGATTGCCAAGTTACACCACGGACAACCAGCATATCGAAGAAAAACCAGCAACACAAAATCATCTTTGTAATTAGCTAGATCTACCTTTTCACCCGATGCATCTATCGTCTGAAATTGCGGAGCCGGATCCCCCGCCTCTAAACTGTTCGTTGACATACCTGTTTTCATCTATCTTTACTTTACTCTACTTTTTTAAACGGTGCCCGATACATTAGAGCTTCATCTGCTTGGAACAATATTCAATACCTCCCTCGTAAGTTGTGAATATCCCGTCTTCCTGAGCTTTTTCCAATCTCTTTAACATCTCGCCCATCTCCCTTCCCGGCTTCATGCCAAGCTTGATCAAATCACGGCCGAGAACGAGCGGCTCCTGGGATGATTCCCGAACCGCAAGATCCTCCGCCCGCTTATAAAATTCCACGAGCAGTGACAGATCCGGGTTATTTAAAGTTCGCCCCAAAAAGTCGGCTTCAGTCACCCAAAGCAGCTCCTGAATCGACGCAGGCTGCAGTCTTTTTGCCAGCCGCCGAATGGCCGAATCTTTGGCGCTCCGCACTTGCGGAAGAAACATGTGGTCATAAACAATCCGCTTCACTTTTTTTCTTACAAGTAGCGGAACTTGTAACAACTTCATAAACTCAAGCGCGGGGTCTAACCCAGCTTTGGCATGTTCGGGCGAGCGGATACGGCCAGAATCAGGGTCAAGCGCCGTAGTATATGGTTTTCCAAAATCATGAGTCAAAGCACCGAACATTACCGTCAAAGATTCGTCACGCCCCAGATTTTCCCGTCGTATGATACTAGCTGCGACATCTATCGCCATTAGTGTATGATTCCAAACATCACCTTCCGGATGCCATTCCGGCTCTTGAGGCGTTCCTATAAGCGCCTGTAGCTGCGGATGTAACTGTTCGATAACACCCAGCGCCAAGCCGGCGTCTAGCCCCAGACTCGGCTTCTCGGCCTTTAGGAGCAGTTTGTGCCATTCTTCGCCGATACGCTCATGCGAAAGCTCAGACAGATCAAATGCTTTTGCTGCAAGGATCGTAGCCGGATCGACTGAAAATTCAAACCTGCCGGCAAATTGCATCGCCCTCAGACTGCGCAGCGGGTCATCGCCGAAAGTATCAGCATCTACCATGCGGATAATTTTATGCTCGATATCTTTGGTGCCACCGTATTCGTCAAATAGTTCGGCAGTCAGGGGATCGAAAGCCAATGTATTAATCGTAAAGTCACGTCGCCGAGCCGCCTCCTTGTGCGTCAAGCTCGGGTCGGTTTCTACAGAAAATCCGCGGTGACCTCGGCCTTTATTTACGTCTTTCCGGGGCACGGACACATCAAGATTTGCTACTTTCAATACCCCGAAACTCTCTCCGACGGCATTTACATGATGCAATGGCTCAATGAGTGCGATTAGGTTCTCAAGTTCCAATCCATACACTTCGATATCAACATCTTTCGTTTCAAGATAGCGGCCTAATTTCTGATGCATCATCAGATCACGCGGATACCCACCGACTATCAGAGCCCGCCCGCCTACCGCCCGTACAGCTTCGGCGATTTCAATTGTCAAAGTAACTTCATGTTCAGACAGTAATGTTTCGTTCGGATTTTGGCGTAATGAATAAAAAGTTTGGAACATAAAATTATTATAGTCCTATAGTTACGTAAAGGACTGTCGACATTCAAAATTTCCATAGTTACTGATTCTCACTACACTAATAGAGCAATCGATAGTATTATAAATTCATGAGCAAGAAAAAAATCTTTTCACTCCTCGCTACGGCTAGTCTTTACACGGGTATTGGTATGATATTTGGATATCTGTTGAGCGAAGGTCCTAACAATACCCCACTATGGGTGGGTGGAGCACTCGTCATACTCGGAGCTGTACTCCTTGGTATGTACATCAGTTCCGGCCCCGAGGATCGTCACACTATCGAACCCCAAACTCCTACCGACAACAATCTCAATTCAAAAACGGGTAACGACGGCAAACAAAACTAAAAATATTGTTGTTATCTGTGCATTCTAAAATTATTTTTACACGAGCGCGACGCTTTATCGCATGAATTTTAGGTCTTTAAGCACAACTTCCGATTTACATATCATCGTATATACTATTTCGCATGCCGCATCCCGTATATACAAAACGCATTATTCCACCTGACACAAGAAAAATCTGCGACCAACGTGATAATGCTATGTGCCAGCAACCGAGCTGCACGGCAAAACGCGGCAGCGGCAATCGTCTTGATCTGCATCACATAAGACCGGAACGATTAGGAGGCACCGAAGATCCTTCTAATCTCGTGACCCTGTGCGAAGTGCATCATAAAGCAGTACATTCGGAATTTCACGCATTCTATCCGGACAAATATGGCGTTTTGCGACGAATGAATCACCGCTTCCTAAAAACCTTATCTATTATCCGCAAGTTTGCACGCGTTGATGACGGCTACGATTTGCGGCCTTATATACACTTTCTAACCGGCAATACTCAATTTCGTTTAGGCCAACTGAAGACCATACGTGCCGCGTTGGCCGGACAGGACGTTCTGTTCATAACACCGACCGGTTCGGGTAAATCGGTATGCTACCAATTGCCCGGGTTACTGGCACATGAGCCGACATTGGTGATATCACCGCTCAAAGCTCTTATGAAAGACCAGGTACAAAGTCTGCGGCGAAAAAAGATTCCAACTACCTATATCAATAGCGACCTGACATTTACAGAAAAACAACAAAGGTATCAGTTTACCGCGAGGAATTTATTCAGCTTTATATTTGTGTCACCGGAAAGATTTTATGCAACGAAAGATCCCGGAATATCGAAGTTACTTCGCCCCTACTCATATCTCGTCATCGACGAAGCGCACGAAATAGAAATGTGGGGAATGGCATTTCGCCCGTCATACCGCAAACTCGGTGAAGTCCGAAGACGTCTCGGCAGTCCACCCGTCATCGCATTAACTGCAACCGCCTCGCTCAGTACACAGCAGTATATCGTCCAATCTTTGGAACTCATTGATCCAAAAATAATTGTGACCGGTTTTGTCCGTAATAACATCAAGATTTACATCCACAAACCTGGCACCTTGATTGCGGGCGACAATCCCTTCACCAACCAGAAACGGGCCGTCAGCAAATACAGCTATCTCAGTAATCTACTCAAGCTGCGACCAGATCAAAAGGTGCTCATTTTTGTGCAGACCGTAAATCATGGTAATGAGCTTCTAATAAAACTCCGAGCCGACGAAATAGCCGCAGAGTTTTATTATGGCGCACGGGATTCTATGGACAAAGCATGCATTCAGGACCGGTACCGTGGTGTTGCAGGGCCGCATTTTAATGTTTTGATCGCTACATCGGCATTCGGCATGGGTATCGACATCCCGGATATCAGAATTGTCGTACACTGGACTCCCGCCCTAAGTCTTACCGACTTTGCCCAGCAGATCGGACGGGCTGGGCGAGACTCTAAACCCTCCGAAGCTCATCTGTTATACGAGAAAAAAGATGACGGCCTATTAAGATTCATGAGTGGTCGGCCGATGCAAACGACCGGCTTCAAAGAAAAACATAGCTATGAAGATGACGATCTGCAGAAAGTTTCTGAGAAATTAAATGATCAAGTAGAGGCGATGCTCGGCTTGCTAAAAGTAGCAAATGGCACGGAATGGCAATACATTCGAGAATATTTCGGAGAAGATCGGCCGTCTTTTTGGGAAAGGCGCGGGCGCCAGATCGTTGACAGTATTCTTACCGTATTCAGCATCAGTCTCGTACTATTATTTTTTCATTTAATTACGTATTAGTATGGGATAGTAAAATCTGAAATCTACATAAGGTTTCTGCAGATAATTCAGCTTCTGGAATTATTAAGTAGATCCTGCATTGCAAAAAATAATATTCCGTCAATTCGGCGTATTAGAAAAATGCGTAAGTATATCTTATAATTGTAACATTACGCTTATGTTTTGTCAACCTCAGATCGGTAGCGCTTGCGGTAGACGAACATTATTTGACGAGTCCAGAAACGGTAAACACTGGGGAGGTACCGATATACCCGCCATGACAATCTGATGTAAGAATGCGTATGAATTATCGCCAGATTTCGGCTGACGCCTTTTAGAATTATTCTCGCAGCCTTTTCCGGAGGCATCATTGAAAACTTGTTTTTCAATAGATCAAGTGTTTTTTGCTTATCTGTTCGGCTATACTGCGCACGATCATAAATCGGAGTATCTACCAGGCCCGGAGCTACTGCACTTACCATGACGCCAAGTCCCTTGCCTTCCATTCGCATCACTTCCGATAGCCCCAGTATGGCAAATTTCGAAGCACTGTATACTCCCATCAGTGGTACCGGAAAAATCCCTGCCCCGGAGGACAAAAGCACAAGATGGCCGCTACCTTGCTGAGCCATAAGGCGATACGCATAATAGGCCACATGGGTCGTACCAAGTACGTTGGTCTGCATAATACTTCGTGCATCATCTATCGTATTGTCACGGATCTCTCCGCCCAGGATTATTCCCGCACAGTGAAATACGTAGTCAATTCTACCGTGACGTTTTATAAGGGCATTCAATTTTTCTTCGACTTTCTTATAGTCTTGGACGTCTACGGTTTCAAAAATAATCCGCCCACCGTCTTTTTTACCAAGTTCAACCAGACTAAGCCCCGTCTCCTGGTTACGACCCCAGACGATGACGGTAGCTCGAGCAGACGCAAGCTGCAGGGACAACTCGCGACCAATACCCGAGTTACCTCCGGTTACCAATACGATTTTATCGGCGTACTTATTCGACGACATGGCATGCCTTATAAGGTGCGGGACACAGTATTTTATAATTCATAAGACTCGTCCATTTCGTTTATTTTTGATGCTAATATTTGACTGGCGTGGCTGGGAATATGCATTGCGAGAGGTATAATATCTTCGGCATCTACAATCAAATGATATTTTACGGCAGCAATGTATTTTGAAGCACTGTCCGTATACGGAGCATCAGCCCCTTCGCCGAGATGCAGATTTTCTTCAAGTAGCTCCAAAGCGGCAAACCGTTTTTCAGCAGCTGCAATTACCGGCTCGCTGAGTTCCGTGGCATAAGTGTCGAGTGCCGGCAAAAGCAGAGTTGTCTGTATGCGAACCCAGCGGCGGAATTCATATATCAGTAATTCTACTTCGGCCTCCTCGGGCATGTGCGGATCAACATCAGATACCAGCCGCATGAGCGACTTCACTTTAATCCCGATTTGTTCTGCTACGTCTGCCGCCATGATGCCTTTTCCTTTCCGTGTCGTTCATTAGTATATACAAACAACGGATACTTTAGCTATATTTGACCCATTTTAAAACGAATGATACTAAATTCTTGTAGCATCACTTCTGAGACCGGGCATCGGACAAACGTTCTTCCTGGTGCAGGACATATATTATGAAAAACAATATCGCCAGATTAAAGAAAAAGCCGGCAAGTGCTTCGAATTCTATCCTCGAGAATATAAAGAACTGTGTCAGCAGCAGATTGATCATGGTAGCCCGACGGAACATTTCGAAAGCCTTCATGCGTGAACGAGTTAGTAAAAACGCACCTTCAATCGCAAAACCAGCTGCAACGGCGGAGGATATGAACTGCCCTATGTATAACCAAAAATCATAACTGACATCACCGGCAAGTACAGTCGTAATATCCGAGATGTTATTGTAAATTCCGTACATGACTGCAAGCACAAACACGATAGTCTCTATCACGAAGAACGCCCGCACCGCTCGGCGGGTCGAACGTTTTCGCCATTGATTTGTATAAAATAAGTCGAGCCGAGTAAGCTGACGCCGAAACCAGTTCGGTGGACTTTCCGGGACGAGCGCGACGCTATTGATGATTTGCTCTAGATGCTGCGTAATTGGACTCCGGTGATCTGCCTTCGATAATAACTCCTGGGCACGGCGTTTCTCGTGAATGTCCAAATCGTGTAAAATCGCTTCTTCTAGTTGCGTCAAAGCATTTAATTGGTATTCTTTGGAACTGTATTTCTGCGTCCGGCTCAAAAAGTTGAAAGTCAGATACAAAATGACGAAAATGGCATATATAAGACCTATCGCCGGTCGGTAAAAATAGTCGTTGTCGCTCGTTATAAATTTGCCGAGTTCGTCTATGAACACGCCGAAACCGATACCGCCTACCAACGCCGAAATGCGCTGGGCATGCAGCCCGATAAATGCTACCGAAACAACGATGCCGGTGGCCATTAAAAGCCCGCCCCATAGCATGTGGGCGATATGTAGGTCATCACCGCCAATCTGCGGGTAGTCAGCAAGATGTAAGAAAGCTCTAATGAGGAGCACGCTCGCAGCTGCGGCAATCAGAAAGATATCAAGATGTTCGCGGGCGCGTATATTTCTGTAAAATGGCAAGTTCATTACGTTTTAGTATATACGACTTGGAGTGAATATCGTTGGCCGGTCGCTACTCAGATTCTATAGTTTCGAAACATAGGGATTACCACGCAGATAAAATCGCCACGGCTCGTCGACTGCTTTCGTGATTCCGATCCGGGTAGTCTGCACGATGTCTATGGCGGGCACGGGCGGATTTATTAGTAATGTTAACGGCGCCGTCCGGAGGTCATGACCGTTCCAAGAAGCATCGATACCAAACGCCTGACACCATTTAGCAGGTCCATTGGTGAGCTCAATCCCGCTTTTCCCCGATCGAAACCGCTGCATTATATTTTCACCTTCCAGCGGTTCCAACGCACGGACCAAGACTGCCGACCCGTAGCCTTCCGGCATAGTAACGATGTTTGCGCAGTAGTGCATACCATACGTAAAATACACATATAAATGTCCTGGCGACCCAAACATAACATCCGTGCGTGGCGTCCGGCCTTTGTGACTATGGCTAGCGGCGTCCGTCTGATCGTAAGCTTCTGTTTCCACGATCTTACCACGCAATATTCCTTCTGGCGTATTCATCGAAAGCTCACAACCCAGTAAACGGGTGCACGCCGATAGCGCGGTGCCTGCCAAAAAATCAAAATCTTGAACCATACGTTTTATGTATACCATGTGGCGTCTATGATGACTGTAAAATTGTCTGATGGTAATATTTAGAGCATGTCCTGAATGTCTTCGACCGGCTTCAGCGGCATCACCATTCCAGCCCGCTTAACGGCACTCATAATTCTTTTGGCTTTACGCACAGCTTTTCTGTCCGTACGGTCCATGGCCGTTTTGAAAACCGCATCGAGACTATCTGCTACAAGATCCGAATGCATGTATCTTGCAGTCAAATCCCCCAAGACGGCATCACGGTCTTGGCCCGGTCTTATAGGGTTTAGTTTATCCGTATCAAAATACGGCGCGAACGCAGCCATATCGGCGACATTTTTTGCCTGTACCAAATCCGACTCGGAATATCTCTTCAATTGAGTTTCAGCAGCTTTTTTTACTATATTTCGTCTCTTGAATGCGCCAACGCTTCCCAGCAATAATCCCGCCGCCAATAACGGACCGCCCCGGAAACCACTTTCACCTCGTTTCAATCTCGCTAAAGATTGCATGCCATCATCATCTTTTGAAGGCGTTGCATCATGAATAGTTCCCCATGTATCCACATTCCACATATGCGCCTCTCCGGCAGCAAGGCTCGTATCGCTGCTCTGGTTGTTATAACCCGTTACGACATTCAGGGTCGGATTGTTAATTGCCAGTAAATTCCCCGCGACATTGCAGTTGGCATTTCCATCTTTCATCTGTTCGCGCACAAAGCCCGCCCAATCCCCTTTATTAATTCGCGCGATCGCTTCTTTATCTAATGGCTCGTAATCATATGCAAAATTTTCTTTGATATAAGCCACATCTGCCTTTATTTTAGCCAAAGCATCTTTGTAATAGTCGTTTTGGAGCTTGGTGGGCTTTCGGTAGGCATCCCACGCGGCATGTATATTATCCCTAAAAATTGTTCCAGATATTTCATTTTCAGGAAAAGCGTTTACATGTGAGCTATAAGGACTAAAAGGAAATGGCCCATAATTAGTGTGTTGTTTCAAATAATCAGGCTCCGACACATAATACGTTAGTACTATAGGTTCATTCGAAGTAATAAGTGGATCCATATCAATCTTTTTTATCGCAGCGACGGAAATTCCATTCTTGATCGACACTAACTTTATTGGCAAACTGTTTATATTGCCCGCCACCGGGACTGTTCCATCGAGCACTGGTATTCGGACGACGTTGTATTCATCATTGATTCCAGAAATAGCAGCAAGATCAGGAGTTATATCGCGGGCAACTTCGATATACTCGGTGTCGGGCTGGGGTTCGACGTCGGCATGCACATGTCGTTCGAACCGTTCGGTTTCCGAGTAATAATCATTGGAACTCCATCGGCCACCGCTCTCCAATTGCGTCATACTATCGTAAGACCAGTATCCCTTCGTATCCATAGAACCACTGGAAAACACCTCCCATTCCGCTCTTTTACTGTTATCGCCCTGTTTAGTGTTTCCGATGTATGTAAATCCCTGAGAGAGCCCACTCATAGAGCCTGAACTAAGAGGATCAATAAACCCTTTTTGACCAAGCGAAGATTTTTGCGCATCAATCCACTTGCCGGCATCATCAATCTTGTTTCTACTTTTGTAAACAAATCCCCAGCTCGATCCATCTATTGCTAATTCGGCTGCTTTTGCGCGTTGCGCGCTATTCAAACGAGTTACCGGACGCTTTAATTCTCCTGCTATTTCCTCTTCTACGCTTGCCACGATACGGTCTTTGTTCACTTCCAATGCATGATTCGCGCCATATCCAATCCCTGCCCCCAAAGCTATCGCAGCAAGTGCAAGGCCGCAGTGTTTACGCCGTGACGACCTAGCGTCTACTTCGATTGTCTCAGTGCCGTTCTTTTGCATGACAACTGTAATGCCACGTGTCAACTCTCCTAAATGAGGCTGTATCATTCCGCCGTTTTCAAATGATATGATTGGAACGTCTTGATAAGTTTTGTCTGTAATATCTTTATTGTCCTGAGTATATACATATATATATGCTAGATATTCTGCCGCCGTAATAACTTTTTGGACAGTATGCTCATCAAGTGATCTTAGTATCGCTTCTGCCTCACTGATGCTCATACCGATAGTAGCCGATAGTTCAGCCAAGGAATGAATATTGCCGGAATTTTGCCAAACAACCATGCGTCCTTCAATACGGCCTTCGGTATGGATTTTTCTTTTTTCGGGAACGTGTCCGTTTCCGCGCAGGGCCACGAGATCGACGTCGTTCAGATTTCTCTCTAAGGCAAGACGAGCTGTCGTGCCTATTTTCTTCTTACATAACTTTGGATATTGAGAATACTGATCGAAACATTTTATAAGTGGGTGTGCCGGAGAACGGACGCGTAAAACCTTGATGGAATTTTCAAAGCTTCGGATTTCTAGAGGGTCACAAGCCGACTCGATTGCTGCTTGCCTCAGTCGCCCCGGCTTGAATGCAGACATCTGGCGAGTAACAGCAACACCCTTAGCATTTTTAAAAGAAAGCGACAAGCTTTTTTTGCGTTTGAGCCATTCGGCCATATCTACTGTGTGATCTGCGTAATTTTTCAGTAGATCCGAAACCGATTCTAATGTGGCATCATCTATCAGCACGATCTTGATGTCATTTTGCTCAGACAAATCGGCAATTGTCGTTAGACTTTCCCGCAAGCTTTTCGGTGATTTCGCTTCGCCTGCATCGTCTATATTTTTTATGGGTCCACACCAGCGAAGCACGATGTCGTCAGTACCCTGAGCTTCATTACGAATCTTGTAGAGTTCATAAATTTCACCTGTTTTGTCCGTGGCTTCCACGTCAACTTTGTTTATACTTTCGTGGAATGCTTTATCGTGTGAACGATAATAGTTAAATTGAGCAGCCACGGTCGTCGCAGCTAAAGACACTCCTATTATTATTCCGCTTCCGAGCCTATATTCATGAGGCGATACGGCAGTAAATCCGCTTATCGCTCCGAACAGCCCAGGCAATCTCATGTCGCGAACAAGGCGCTCAGGCTTTTTTGAATGGTATCTGGTCATTGCGTCTACCGCATCGCCGTCTTCGCGAACAACTCGGACATGTTGCGCAAAAAGCTCTTCAGGGCTGAGCTCCGTGGCTTCTACGACCGGCTGTATTTCCGGAGATGCCTGCTCCAGTCTGAGGAGTTCGAGAGGACTGGGATTAGATTCGAGCATAGTCTGTTATTATGTCACTTTTACATGCTTTTTGTCAACATTGTGCGCTACTTTTTGCTTACGGCCCTAGACAAGGTTTTTATTTGTTTGTGCTATTTGGATTATACTTGTAAGAATGGACACGGCACCACTCGCAGAAAGAATGCGCCCAGACGACCTCGAAGACATAGTTGGGCAACTGCATTTGGTTGGCGCCGGCAAAATTATTCGCCAGATCATCGAACAGAAACAGCCAACCAGCCTCATATTATGGGGGCCGCCCGGCAGTGGTAAGACAACGCTCGCTCGTATCATCGCCCATGGCACTGATGCAGAATTTATTGAGCTGAGCGCCGTGGCTTCCGGAAAAGCCGATGTTATGCGTGTGATAGACCATGCAGGTCAGAATCATCGGCTTGGCATGCGAACAATACTATTCGTCGACGAGATCCATCGCTTCAACAAAGCACAGCAGGATGCATTTTTGCCCTACGTCGAAAACGGGACTATCATTCTTATCGGCGCTACCACCGAAAACCCGAGTTTTGAAGTTATCACGCCTCTGCTCAGTCGCAGCCGGGTACTGGTGCTTGAGCCTCACAGCAAAACAGATATTGTTGCCATACTCAGAAAAGCCGCCAAACAGGAACGCCTGTCCACCAAACGATTGCCAAAAAAAAGCATCGAACTTTTGGCTGAATTATCTGGCGGCGACGCAAGAGTTGCTCTTGGAAATTTGGAACTGGCTTTGCAGCTTACGCAAGGTCCAGTGACTGAAGACATAATCACGACGGCCGCTCAAAAACGAGTGCCCGGGTATGACAAGAACGGCGAAAATCATTACAACATCATCAGTGCATTCATAAAATCCATGCGCGGCTCGGATGCGACAGCAGCATTGTATTATATGGCACGCATGCTTCAGGCTGGCGAAGATCCCAAATTCATTGCCAGACGACTGGTGATATTCGCTTCCGAAGATATCGGAATGGCAGCACCGGCAGCCCTGAATCTGGCCGTCGCCACTTTCCAGGCCGTCGAGCGAATCGGTATGCCGGAATGCCAGTACAACCTGCATCATTGTGCGACCGTACTCGCAAAAGCCCCCAAATCCCGCGCCGTAACCGACGCTATGCACGCTGCCCAATCTGCTGCCCGTGATTATCCTGACGCGCCCGTTCCGCTCCATCTTCGGAACGCACCGACCAAGCTCATGAAAGACTTAGACTACGGAAAAGATTACAAATGGGAAGCAGACTTCAAACATAGCAAAGGTTTTTTACCAAAGGAACTGAACGGCACGGATTTTTTTAAACCTTAGTAGGTTTTTAGACCGAAACTAACGTATGATATCTATATGGATAAAACACCACATTTAGATCTATCAAACTTAAAATACATTCATCCGGTCATGGCCAGCGACGGTAACATCGTTAGTATCAACGAGAACGGTATTCCTACCCTGCTCTTTTTGCAGTTTAGAGGTCAGACAGGCCCCTCGGTAGAAGCTGATGTCGTATCAGCTGTCAGACTCCACTCTATTAACGAATTAGAAGATCTGCAACGGGCAATCGCCGAAACAATTGAAAAACACAAAACTAAAGAACCTTAGCCGGGCCGCACGTCTGAGCCCATGCCGGACTCTAGCATTTCCTAGTCTATACTTTTTAGTATTTTTTGATTTAGTTTTTCAGTAGTTTTAATATCCGTATTAGTAACCTTTTGCCCGCAAATAAAAAGCCCCAAAACCATACATAACTATGGCTTCGGGGCTAGATTAAACTATAACTCTATCCGGTAACTACTTTTTCCCACGGCACATCTTTATCGCCGAAGTGGCCGTAAGCGCTGGTTACCGAATAAATCGGGCGCGCCAGATCCAACGTTTCGATAATGCCCTTTACGGACGTATCGATGAGTTTATCTTTAAAGGCATGCAATTCCTGCTGGCCTACGGTTTCCGTGCCAAAACACTCAATCGTCTGCATCAGTGGCAACGGCTGTCCAATGACGTACGCCAGACCAACTTCGCACTTCGTCGCCAGCCCGGCCGCTACTATATTCTTTGCGATGTATCGTGCGGCATATGCGCCTGAACGGTCTACTTTGGACGGGTCTTTACCAGAAAAGGCACCACCGCCTACCCGGGCATAACCACCGTAAGTATCGACCACGATCTTGCGGCCCGTAAGTCCTGCGTCTGATTCGGGACCTGGAATATGCCACAAGCCGGTTCCGTTTATTACAATGTCTTCGTCTTTTGGAACCTCGAACTTATAGTTCACAAGAACTGGCTCTACTACTATACGAATCAAATCTGCACGTACCTGCTCGGCAGTCACTTCTTCGTCGTGCGCCACTGCAGCGACAAGCTTCTCTACTGCTACAGGGCGGTCGTTTTCGTAGCGAACCGTCACTTGGGCTTTGCCATCTGGTCGTAGCCATTGCAGCCGGCCAGATTCGCGGGCTTCATCAATTTTGCGGGTAAGAGCGTGCGCCAAAGTTATCGGCAGCGGCATTAGTTCAGGAGTCTCATCACAGGCATATCCAAACATCATACCTTGATCGCCGGCCCCGTCCTGGTCAACGCCGAGCGCTATTTCCGGAGACTGACGGTGTACATCATTGCTGAATTCGGATTCTCCGCTAAATCCCCACGCCGGAACCGTATAGCCCAATTCTTCTACTTTTTGGCGGACGATCTTTTCAAAGTTCAGATCTGCAGTCGTTTTGATTTCTCCGTACAATGCGATTTTGTTGGCTCCGGCTACTGTCTCTATTCCGGTCCGGCTCTTCGGATCCTGCGCGAGTGCGGCGTCTACGATGGCATCGCTGATGGCGTCACATATCTTATCCGGATGTCCGGCACACACCGACTCACTCGTAAACAGCGATATCGCGGCGTCCGCTCCGTTGGTAGTATTTGACATAAAAATATCCTTTCCGGCTTGTATGTACACGGAAAGGATATTCAAGAAATAATCAATATCTTCCCCGTGACTTTTTGAGCCATGGGCTAGACGTAGCACCTTACATACTTATAAAAGTTCTGCAGGTTGCTGGCGGGTCAAAGAGCTAGATCTCTCGCCGCACTCTGTATATTAAATTGTTAAGCTTTAGTAGTGTAGCACGCCTAACGGGCGGTCACAACCTGACCGGAAATACTATCGGCATTGACGTAAATATCCTGCAGGCTCAAAAGTTCAGGGAGTACCTGAGTATCAAACATATACACCGGAGTGGCATAAAGGAGCAATGCGAGGCTTAAAACAACAACCAACTTCATGATTAATACCCTACTATATTTTTGCGTTTGTAAAAATTGCTCATGTTTAGATAATATCTTTATATTGCGCAATGACACTATCTTCGGCTTAACCTCTGGCCAATTTTATGATTTTTCGGTATAATCTCCGGAGTTGCGTATTTTACCGCAACAACAGCAATGGGGATTGGCCAAGTGGTAAGGCAGCGGATTCTGGTTCCGCGATCGGGGGTTCGAATCCCTCATCCCCAGCCAAGCATTAGCATTTTCAAAACAGTATTTACTATATTTGTTATTATATTGGCATGAACATTTTCGAAGAAATCAGAAACCTGAATTGGCCTATTGGTAGTTATGTAGTTGTTGGTGGCGGAGTATTGGTTGCTCTCGAACTTATAGAGTGGGACGATGATATAGACATAGCAGTAAAGTCTGAGATATTCGATAAGTTAAAAGTAAGCGGTTGGCGACAAGAACAGTGGCAGGACAAAATAGTACTAAAGAATGGTATATATGATGTCGGAATGGGCTTCGGCGACTGGACTTTAGAACAGTTGTTTGAAGATGCATTATGGATTGATAACATACCGTTTATTAGCTTGTTGAAGCTTAAAACTTGGAAGACAGAAATGGGTAGGCCTAAAGACCTAGAGAGCGTAATTAAGATCGATGACTATTTGATAAAGTCTGAAGCTTAAGTTTCATATCGTGCAATTATTGATGAACTTTTACGTTCATCAAAGTTCGAAGTACGTCCACGAGCCCCAGCCAATTCAATTTGTACCTATTATAAATTATAGGGCAAGTGAGAAGTTAGAACTTTATTTATCAAACCATTCATTAAATGGCCGATTAAAAAATGGCTCTGCGTCCCGCATGCCTTGCTTAGTTAGTTGCCTGTACCTCATGGCGTCAGGATGATTAGCCTTATCTAAAGACAAGTATCTTTCTGCCGCCCAAAGTGTATTGCCTAATCTTCCCCACAAAACACCATACTTAATAGAACGATCTAGCTGATCACGATTTGGCTCGCCATCCACGTAAACCTTATACAGTTTTTTCATTACACTATTGTTAAAATTAGGAATTGAGCCCAGAACATCCCCAATTTCAGGCACTAAATGATCGAAGAAACCAGACAATTCCCAATCAATAAAAATGACTTGATCGCCCTTAAGTTTAAGATTCCCGCCGTTTTCATTCCACCTTAAGTCATCATGCAAGAAGACGGTCCTGAGTTCAATTCCATTGACTGAGTCTTGAAGTATCTTAACTTTTGGTTCAGCCCATTCAATAACATTATTTGCAAATGGGTTAATTTTTAGATGATTATGGATGTCCTGAAGTTTGCCCTGTAAGTACATCTTGTTTCTGTTTTCTAAAGTTAATAGCCCCCTTGGTGCTTGGCCGACTTTATTACACCAGTTAGTGTATTCGTCATAGCTAATGTTGTGGAGCTGTTTTAGTTGCTCTACAAAAACTTCTGTCTGTATCTCATTAAGGTCAACGACTGACGCGTCTTGACCATCAACGTAACTAACTATATGAATATTATGCTTAGGGTCATAATGTATTGAGCGGGGAGCAAATTCAATGTTAAGTGCTTCTATGAAGAGCATGTAATGACGTTCTGCTTCAAATCTAAAATATGCGGGCACATCACTTCTTGCTATACGAATAACCAGCTTGTGCTCCCCTTCTTCAGCAAGGTAGTTAATATTTGCCTCGCCTTTTCCAAGTAAAGATAAGGTTGGGTTTCCTAATAAAGCATGATCTAGCAAATACTGTTTAATTTCATCTAAAGTCATGTCCATATTGTATCAGTCGGGTTCTAACCTGATATAAAATACCCAGCCATGAAAAAAATTCAGCCCTATATTCTAAAGTAGTTATCTTTTTTCCCTGTAAAGCACTATGCTAAACAAATGAACATTCGAGCATACCAGTACATTTTGTTTGGACAGTTGGCCTTAGGCTTGAGCATCTTGGTGTGTCTATTACTCATACCCCATTACTTCTTCAGTCTTGATCAAGGCGGTATCAGCAATTACGGTACCGAAGATCGTACCAGGCCTCTATTTATCTTAGGCTTTGGAGCGGCTTCGTTCGCAACCTTTATCGGAAGTTTACGACTCTCCAAAAAAGTTTCTAAAACCAATCGTTTTCAGATTATGCTCGTACTCCTTAGTCTGTTATATCTGACCCTGATGTTTTCTACTTTTTCTTATAAAGATAGTAGTGACTCAATGCAGTTGCATGAACGAGCAGCCTTAGGTCTCATACTGGCTATGGCTGCGGGAGCCGTAATGATCCGAGTCAAAGGCGCCATAGATACCAGAATTAAAGTTGCTTTTTATGTGTTTAGTATAGGCTTCGCCATAGGCTTACTGACATTATTTGAATTGGTTCGTCTTTTATTCACTTTCCAGATTATCTGCGGTGCTAGTTTCGGGTATATGCTTGTGCGTGCCGTTCATAGGGAATAATTTTGGAAGCTGAAAATACATAGACCGTATAGTTATTTAGTATCCGCTGAAACTGTCTATCTTAATATCGTCAATAACGACGCCAAAATCGAGTAAAAGATGCTCGGTATTATCTACCATAGTTTCTGGCCCCGCTATGTAAAACGATTGATCAAAAGAATGTATGGCGGCAAGTAATGCCCTGTCTTTGTCTTTTTTCTTGAGCTCTTTAGTTACGATATACGTGCAGTTAAATCCAGTAAGCATATTTGACCACAGTTCTAATTCTGACTGGAACAAAAAATCCGAATTTTGATTAAGGTAAACGAGATGTACCTTGTTATCGACTTTCAAATCTATCATTTCCTGGAGCATACTTCGAAAAGGCGCTATCCCTACTCCACCGGCAATAAAAGTACTACACTTGTGACGATTAAGGGTAAACCGATAATCATTACCGTAGCCAGCGATCTTGAGCTTATCGCCCGGCTTTAACTGACTTAGCGCTCTTTTGATTTCACTGATTCCATCTTTGAAGGTAATCATAAGATCAGGTTCTGTTGGAGAAGACGACAGAGAAAATGTTCTTCCCCCTTTTAAATTTTGTTTCGAAAAATTTATGTCAATCCAGTCTCCTGATTCGAAAAGGAAATTCTGCGGACGTTCAAAAATAATACTCCGGTAGCCGGGAGTTTCTATGCGATTTTCTTTAACGACAATGGTAATGTCGGTATCTTTGTGAACCATCGAGCTTCATGCAATCGTATCAGTTTTTAAACATAGCCTGAAGTTCAATAAAGTCACGGGTTAGCGTGGTACTGTCTTCTGTAAGTTCCTGAAGATACGTTTTTTTGCGTGGCCGTATAATATCCCTTATCAGATTGAAAGCGATAATAAACACTGGCGTTTGTACAGTGCCGGTCACCCGCTCCATTTTGTCGACGAATCCACTCACGCCATTTTTCTGTTCTTTTGTGAGTTGAGGATTAATTTTGCCAAAGACGAACCGTAGAGCCAATATAATGAACACGCCGACAACGACAATTCCTACAAAAGGCACGGCCAGAACCCACCACCAGGCGTTCATGGTAGTCAGCCACAGCACTAGACCAAGGATAGCTACGGCGATAAGAGCAAAAATAAGGACGAGTGGCTTTATTTTCCTGATTAAGAACTCACAAGCCGTAGCCCTTACAAGTAGTACATGAGGTGTCATATCGAACATTTTAACAGAATATTAATATATCCCATTGCGTCCATTTGGGTAGAATTTTTTTAGCCATTATTTAGCACCGCTAATTCCAAAGTATGTGTAGCTGGCGTCTAATTTTATCACTACAGGAACAATTGAAATCTCAGAGCGACATTATTGCCGGCCAGCTACACCCTATTCTGCTATACTGATAGATAATAGCGCTTTTACAAGGAGAATATATCATGGTTTGGTTCTGGATCTTTCTTGTCATCTTTATCATCGTTCTTATTTTAGACGGCTTGTTTATTGTCCGACAGCAAACATCGGCCATTGTTGAGCGCTTTGGTCGTTTCAACCGAATCGCACCGGCCGGACTAAACGTAAAGATTCCTTTTATTGACCGCATTGCCGGCAGACTGACTTTACGTATCCAGCAGCTTGACGTCCGCATAGAAACCAAGACAAACGACAACGTCTTCGTATTCGTTGTCGTAAGCGTGCAGTACTACGTATTACCAGCCAAAGTTCTTGAGGCGTTCTATAAGCTACAGGATCCGAAGGAGCAGATCACGGCATTCGTATTTGACACCGTCCGTGCCCGAGTTCCGTCGATCATTCTTGACGATCTGTTCGAGAAAAAAGACGACATCGCTCTAGCTGTCAAAAAAGAGCTCGATGCGGTTATGGACGACTTCGGCTATGGCATCATTAAGGCGCTTGTAACCGATATTGACCCCGACGCAAAAGTCAAAGCTAGCATGAACGAAATAAATGCTGCCCAGCGACTCCGTGAAGCTGCGATTCAGCAAGCCGAAGCCGACAAGATACGGGTCGTAAAAGCCGCCGAAGGTGAAGCCGAAAGTAAAGCCCTACAGGGTATCGGTATTGCTAACCAGCGAAAAGCCATTATAGACGGTCTCAAAGATTCGGTAGCTAACTTTAATTCGAGTATCAATGGCACGAATGCCCAGGACGTCATGAATCTAGTACTGATGACCCAATACTTCGATACACTCAAAGACATAGGGCTATCTGGCAACAGCAACACGATCCTTATTCCTCACTCACCCGGCGGCATGGGAGATATAAGCGATCAGATGCGAAACGCGATCATTACAGCCAATGAAGTCAACGCCAAAAACTCTGGCACAAGACATCCTCACCAGTAGGAACTTTTACTCGGGACAAAACGTATGGAAGCTTACACAGCGTACGCATGCCCCGACCCTAGAGTGCATAATACCTGCTTTATTCGTCGTTTACGTTACAATATAATCTGATGCAAACTACAGACTTAGACTCCATTTACGAACTACCTATCTATAAGCGCCGGGCAGAAATTATAGATTCGGTTGATAAAAATCAGGTTACTATCATTACTGCCGAAACAGGCGCAGGAAAAAGCACGCAAGTCCCCCAGTTCTTAGCTGAGCACGGCTACCGCAAAATAGTAGTCACACAGCCCCGGATATTGGCAGCGCGCAATCTAAGCGGAAGGGTAAGACAGGAATATTCATGGAGAATAGGTTCTGATGCGAGTAAGCTTGTCGGCTACCGCACCGCCCATGAAAAAGACGACAGTCCCGAAAATGTCATACTCTACTGCACCGATGGGCTGCAGCTTGTCCGCGAACTAACAGGCAGCGGCACGAATGATCGCCAGGTTTTAGTTCTCGACGAAATTCACGAGTGGAATGAAAACATGGAAGTGCTCATAGCTTGGGCAAAAAAGCGGTGCCAGGAAGAACCTGACTTCAAGATCGTACTGATGAGCGCAACCATAGAAGCCGAGAGTCTGGCAACCTATTTTAATGCACCGCCGCCAATAACCGTTGAGGGACGGACGTATCCTGTAATAAAAGATTATAGCGATGACTTAATTGGCGAAGTTTATAAGCGGCTGGATCATAAAGGAAAAAACACGCTGGTGTTCTTGCCGGGAAAAGCCGAGATAGAGCAGATCACCGAAACGATTAGCGACGACGCCGGAAACATGGCCATTATTCCGCTTCACAGTCAGCTGGATTTGGAAGATCAGCAAAAAGCATTTATGAACTACGATGGTGGAAAGATTATTCTTGCAACCAATATAGCTCAAACCAGCATCACGATTGACGACATCGACGCCGTGATAGACTCCGGCCTAGAACGCCGGGCGGAAGTCCGAAGCGGTGTCGAAGGATTGTTTATTTCCGAAATATCACAGGCCGATTGCCTGCAACGCTCCGGTCGGGCTGGTCGAACAAAAAAGGGCTACTATACTTTGGCCAAATTGAACCGACTTCCATGTACGCCACTCGAACTAAGGCCAGCTTATGGCATTCCCGAGATCATGAGAAAGCACATTGACCGCTTAGTTCTGCGGTTAGCGAACGTTGGCATAGACATAGAAGAACTGGAGTTTTTCCATGCGCCCAGCGGCAATACCATTAAACGTGCCAAAAAAACATTGGCCAGCCTCGGAGCGCTCAAAAATGGCGAAGTGACCGCCATCGGACACAAGATGGAGCGATTCCCTGTCGAATCAAGCTATGGAAGAATGTTGGTAGAATCAGAAAAATACTCTTCCGATATCCAATCCAAACTTGCGACTATAATTGCT